>NZ_JBEOUD010000019.1:0-153311 GCF_040303865.1 Streptomyces sp. NPDC094034
GCGGAATCGGCGCAGCCGACGCGACGAAGGAGCGCCCTTGACGCCCAACCCGCAACCGCGAAACTGAAACCTAGGGGCGGCCCCCACCCGTCATCAAACGCACCGGCCCACCCCGACTACCCCTCGGCACGAACCCGCACCCGCGCTCGCTCCCACACCCCCCAGCCCACCCCGACTCTCCCCCCGGCAAGGCGACTGACAGACCATGGTGCGTCACACTGCTGTGTGACATGCTACTGAAATGGGCAGCTCGGAGAGATCTCCAGATGTCGTTGTCATCGGCGCGGGCATGGTCGGTGCCGCCTGCGCCTACTACTGTTCTGCGGCGGGTCTTCGCGTGACCGTGGTCGAGCGGGGCGCGATCGCCGCGGGAACCACCTCCGCCTGCGAAGGCAACATCCTGCTCTCCGACAAGGAACCAGGACCCGAACTCGATCTGGCTCTGCTCTCCGGGCGCCTCTGGGGCGAAATCGCCCAGGACGTGGGTCCCGAGCGGCTGGAGTATCAGCGAAAAGGCGGCGTCGTGGTCGCCACCTCAGACTCCACGGCCGACGGTCTCCGGAAACTCACCGCCGTTCAGCGCGCTGCCGGAATCGACGCCATCGACGTGTCCTCCGGCGAAGTCGCCGAGCTGGAGCCGCATATCACGCCCGACGTGGTCTCAGGCGCCTACTACTCGCAGGACTGCCAGGTCCAGCCCATGCTGGCGGCGGCTCGGTTGCTCCAGCGCGCCCGTGGGCGCGGTGCCACCGTGCTGCCGGGGACGGAGGTCGTCGGATTCGTACGGGACGGCCGTGGCACCCTCACCGGTGTCCGGACGGACTCGCCCACCTCGCCCGTGATCCACGCCGGGCGGATCGTCAACGCCACCGGCACCTGGAGCGGAGGGACCGCCCGCCTCGCGGGCGCGCCCGTCCCGGTGCTGCCGCGCAGGGGGTTCATCCTGGTCACGGAGCCGCTGCCCCGGGTCATCCGGCACAAGGTGTACACCGCCGAGTACGTCGCCAATGTGGCCAGCAGTGACGCGGCGCTGGAGACCTCGGTCGTGGTGGAGGGCACCAGGGCCGGGACCGTACTGATCGGGGCCAGCCGCGAACGCGTCGGCTTCGACCGGTCGATGTCGCTGCCGGTCCTGCGCAAGCTCGCCGCACAGGCCATCGCCGTTTTCCCGTTCCTCGCCGAAGTCCGGCTGCTTCGAAGCTACGTGGGCTTCCGCCCCTACTGCCCGGACCATCTACCGGTCATCGGCGCCGATCCGCGCGCCCCCGGACTCCTGCACGCCGCAGGACACGAGGGCGCCGGGATCGGGCTGTCCACCGCGACCGGACATCTGATCGCGCAGCTGATCACCGGAGTGGAACCCGACCTGGATCTCACCCCCTTCCGCCCGGACCGCTTCGCAGACGAGGTGGCGGCGTGAGCGCCGAGGGCGAGACCCCCCAACCGCGGCTCCAGTTCCAGTTCCGGTTCGACGACGGGACGATCGACGCCTCGGCGGGCCAGACCATCGGCGCCGCGCTCATCGCCGCTGGGCACCGCTCCTGGCGCAGAACCCGCCTCGGCGGCGCTCCGCGCGGTGTGTTCTGCGGCATCGGGGTGTGCTTCGACTGCCTGGTCACCGTCAACGGGCAGCCGAACCAACGGGCTTGTCTGGTCGAGGCCGCGCCCGGCGACCGGGTACGTACTCAGGAGGGGACGGGCCATGACGACCTCGCGTGCTGATCCGGCCGCCGCACGGCGCGACCGCTACGATCTCGCCGTCCTCGGCGCAGGCCCGGCCGGTCTCGCCGCCGCCGTCACGGCCGCCGGCGCCGGAGCACGCGTCGCGCTGATCGACGCGGCGCCGCGGCCCGGCGGCCAGTACTGGCGTCACCGCCGCGGCGACAACGGCGCCTCACACCACGGCTGGCCGGTATTCCAACGACTGTTGCGCGGTCTCACCGACCACGCGGAGCGGATCGCACACCTGCCGGGGCAGTCCGTGTGGCACATCGAGCGGGCCGACGAGGAGTCTCCGTACGGATTCCGCACCCACACCACTGCCACCCAGAACACAGGCACCCACACCACTGCCACCCACACCACTGCCACCCACACCACAGACACCCATACCTCTGCCACCCGCACCCTCGACGACAGCACCGAACGGGTCGTCGAAAGCCGTACGGTGGTGCTCGCCACCGGAGCATACGACCGCCAACTCCCCTTCCCCGGCTGGACGTTGCCGGGCGTCTTCACCGCGGGCGGCGCGCAGGCGCTGCTCAAGGGGCAGGGCGTACGCGCAGGCCGCCGGATCGTGGTCGCCGGCACCGGCCCGTTCCTCCTCGCCGTCGCCGCCGGACTCGCCGAGGCGGGCGCGGACGTCGTCGGGGTCTTCGAGGCCGGGCTGCCCACCGCCTTCGTGCGGCATCCGCTCGCCCTGGCCCGTAACCCCGGCAAGCTCGCCGAGGGCGCGGGGTTCCTCCGTACGCTGCTGCGCCACCGCGTGCCGTACCGGACCCGTACGACCGTGGTCGCCGCCCACGGCGAGGGCGAGGTGTCCGGGGTCACGGTGGCCGCGCTCGACCCGCGGTGGCGGATCGTGCCGGGCAGTGAGCGCCGTGTCGACTGCGACACGCTCGCCGTCGGCTACGGCTTCACGCCCCAGGTCGAGATCCCGCTCCAACTCGGCTGCGACACGCGCCGCGACCTCGACGGAAGCCTGGTCGCCGACGCCGATGGCCGGCAGCTCAGCTCGATTCCCGGGGTCTACCTCGCGGGCGAGGTCTGCGGCGTCGGTGGCGCTGAGCTGTCCGTGACCGAGGGCCGGCTCGCCGGACTTCACGCCGCGTACGCCACCGTCGGCGCCGCCCCGGACCCGGCGGCGGTGCGCCGGCTGTCACACCGGCGCGCGGCGCTGCGCGCCTTCGCCACCGCCTTGCACGAGGCCTGTCCGGTGCGCCCGGGGTGGACGGGGTGGCTCGACGACGACACCGTGGTGTGCCGGTGCGAGGAAGTCACGGCGGGGGCGGTCACCGAGGTCATCGAAGAGTTGGGCGCCACCGATTCGCGGACGGTGAAGCTGTTCGGGCGCCCCGGCATGGGGCTGTGCCAGGGACGCGTCTGCGGGTACGCCACCAGCTGTCTGGTCGCCACACGCACCGGACGCGAACCGACCGAGGACGATCTGCGCTCCATGGCGAGCAGGCCCATCGCGCAGCCGGTGTCGCTCGGTGCCCTGGCCGCGGCCGCGAAACCCACCGCGCAGCCCCGTCAGCCCCATCGGCTCAGTCAGTCCCGTCAACAGAGTCTCCGTGGAGGTCGTATGAACGCGTCAGCGCCCCGACAACCGCAAGAGCAAGAGCACGGGCACGGGCACGGGCACGGGCAAGACCACGAGCACGAGCACGAGCACGCGCAGTCTCGACCCAAGCCCTGGCACGGTGTGCTGGTCGCGACAGCGCTGCCGCTGCGCGACGGCTCCACCGGCCGGCTGGAGGTGGACTTCGACGGCTACGCCGACCATGTCGGCTGGCTCGCCGCGAACGGATGCGACGGCGTCACCCCGAACGGGTCGCTCGGCGAGTACCAGACCCTCTCGCCGGAGGAACGTGCCCGCGTGGTGACCACGGCGGTCGAGACCGCTCCCGAGGGCTTCACGGTCATGCCCGGAGTGGCCGCCTACGGCGCCGACGAGGCCCGCCGCTGGGCCGAGCAGGCCGCCGAGGCGGGCGCCGCCGCCGTGATGCTGCTCCCGCCGAACTCCTACCGGGCCGACCCGCGTGCCGTGGTCGCGCACTACCGCGAGGTCGCCAAGGCCGGCCTGCCGGTCGTCGCGTACAACAACCCCTTCGACACCAAGGTCGATCTGGTGCCCGAACTGCTCGCGGAACTCCACGCCGAGGGACTGATCGTCGCGGTCAAGGAGTTCTCCGGCGATGTACGCCGCGGCTACCGGATCGCCGAACTCGCCCCCGGTCTCGATGTGTTGTGCGGCGCCGACGATGTCGCGCTGGAGCTGGCCGTCGCGGGTTCCCCCGGCTGGGTCGCCGGCTATCCCAACGCGTTCCCCCGCGCCTCGGTCGCGCTGTGGCGTGCCGCCTCGGCCGGTGATCTGGAGACCGCGCTGCCGCTCTACCGGGCGCTGCACCCACTGCTGCGCTGGGACTCCAGGACGGAGTTCGTGCAGGCGATCAAGGCGAGCATGGATCTGGTCGGCCGCTACGGCGGTCCCTGCCGTCAGCCGCGCGTTCCGCTCACCCCCGAGCACGAGGGGATCGTGCGCCGGGCCACCGAGAAGGCGCTCGCGGAAGGGCTGGGGTAAACCGTATGCGCAGCAGCCGGGTCTTCCACGCGGTCGATTCCCACACCGAGGGCATGCCCACCCGCGTCATCACCGGCGGCGTCGGTGTGGTGCCCGGCGCCACCATGTCCGACCGGCGCCGGTACTTCATCGAACACCTCGACCACATCCGTAAGTTCCTGATGAACGAGCCCCGTGGCCACGCGGCGATGAGCGGGGCGATCCTGCAACCACCCACCCGTCCCGACGCCGACCACGGCGTGCTCTACATCGAGACCTCCGGCTGTCTCCCGATGTGCGGCCACGGCACCATCGGTGTCGCTACCGTCCTGGTGGAGACCGGCATGGTCGAGGTCACCGAACCCGTCACCACCATCCGCCTCGACACCCCCGCCGGGCTGGTCGTCGCCCAGGTCCGGGTGACGGACGGAGTGGCGACGTCGGTCGTCCTGCGGAACGTACCGTCGTTCGTGCTCGGTCTCGACCGTACGGTACGGGTCGAGCCTTGGGGCGACATCCCCTACGACCTCGCCTACGGCGGCAACTTCTACGCCATCGTCCAACTGGGCAAGCTGGGCATCCCGTTCGCGCGGACGGAGAAGCGGCGCATCCTCGACGCGGGCCTCGCCATCATGGCCGCCGTCAACGACCAGGCCCGGCCCGTCCACCCCCTCAACCCCGAGATCAACGGCTGCCACCATGTGTATCTGGCCGCCCCCGGGTCGGACGCCAGGCACTCCCGGCATGCCATGGTCATCCACCCGGGCATGTTCGACCGCTCGCCCTGTGGCACCGGCACCAGCGCCCGTATGGCCCAGCTGCACGCCCGTGGTGAACTCGCACTCGACACCGATTTCGACAACGAGTCGTTCATCGGTACGCATTTCACCGGCCGCCTCGTCGAAGAGGGCGTCCTCGGCGTCCTCGGCGTTCCCGACGAGCCCGGGCAGGGCGCACCCCGCGGACCCGAAGAACCCCGCGGCCTCACCGCCGTGATTCCCACCATCGAGGGCCGCGCCTGGATCACCGGCACCGCCCAGTACCACTACGACCCGGACGACCCGTTCCCCGAAGGCTTCGAGCTATGACCGTACGAAGGAGCAGGCCCATGACCACGACCGAGGGTGATCACAGCACGCCGGTCCTGCCCTCGTTCGGCGCTCGGCGCAATCTCCGTGAGGAGATCATCGAAACCCTGCGCGGTGCGGTGATCTCCGGTCAACTGCGCCCCGGCGTCGTCTACTCGGCACCCAGCCTGGCCGAGCGGTTCGGCGTCTCCTCCACCCCCGTACGGGAGGCGATGCTCGATCTCGCCCGCGAGGGGCTGGTAGGCGTGGTCCGTAACAAGGGTTTCCGGGTCACCGACCTGTCGGACGCCGACCTCGACGACATCACGCATCTGCGTGCCCTCATCGAAATCCCCACCGTGCGACGGATCGCCGAGGCGGGCGTCGACCCCGCCGCCATCGAGCGGCTGCGTCCGCTCGCCACGGCCATCGAGGACGCGGCACGCCGACAGGACCTCATCGCCCATGTCACCATCGACATGGAGTTCCATCTCACGCTGCTGGGTCTGACCGGCAACACCTATCTGGTCGAGACCGTCCGCTCCCTCCGGTCCCGGTCCCGGATCTACGGCCTCAAGATCCTGGCCGAGCGTGACCAGCTCATCCCCTCCTCGCACGAGCACTCCGAACTCCTCGACCTGATCAGTGCGGGTGACGCGGACGGCGCCGAGGAGCTGATGCGACGTCATATCGGCCATGTCCGCGGCATCTGGGCGGAGAAGGCGGCTACCGACGACGAGGACGACGAGGACAGCCACCCCTGAGAGTGGTCTTCCGTGGTTCCTGTTCCGTTATCGGGTGTATGCCGCCATCACGGGAATGTATGGATGAAAGCCCCTTTCGGGGTCTTCGGCCCGCCGCCCTCCGGCCGGCCCGTCCATCGAACAGGAGACGGTGGTCATGAGCGTTGTCGGTGGCATCCCGCACTACCCGTTCAGCTTTCGTGGCGACGTCTTGGCGAGTGAGCTGGGCAGATTCGTGGTCGAGGAGCCCGTCACCCGCGTGGTGACCAACGCCGGGGCGCTCGGCTGGCTCGTGACCGGTTACGACGCCGCGCGGGAGGCGCTGAAGGACCCCCGGCTCAGCCGGAGCCTGATCGCCGACCCCGCGATGCCGCAGGAGGACCACTCCGCGC
Organism: Streptomyces sp. NPDC094034; assembly: GCF_040303865.1. NCBI lineage: Bacteria > Bacillati > Actinomycetota > Actinomycetes > Kitasatosporales > Streptomycetaceae > Streptomyces > Streptomyces sp. NPDC094034. The sequence goes on from NZ_JBEOUD010000019.1 coordinate 6,485, forward strand.
CGCCGCTCAGCGTCGTCGGCACGATGACCATGCTGCGGGCGGCGGGGCTGCGGGACGAGGCCGTGAAGGGCATGGGGCCGCGGCAGACGCACATCTCGCTGGAGCGGGTGCGCGACATCGCGTCCACGCTGCTCACCACCATGACGGCGAAAGGGCACGCGAACACCGAACCGGGCGATCTGGTGGCCGACTTCGCCCTCCCCTGGGCCTCCCAGGTGACCTGTGAACTGCTCGGGCTGCCCACCGAGGCGGCCTCGGAGCTGGCCGGCTGGTTCCGTCTGCTCTGCACGGGCGAAGAGGCGGACGCGCATCTCTTCTCCGACTGGACCAAGGCGCTCAGCCGCTTCGACGACTGGATGACGGGCATCGGCACGGAAGGGCTCCTCGGCCGCCTCGCCCTGTTGAACCGCTCCTCCGAACATCCGCTGAGCCACCGGGAGCTGGTGGAGATCGCGCTGTTCCTCTTTGTGTCGGGCCTGGGGAACCCGGCCGGCTTCCTGGCGCTCTGCGGTCTGGTCCTGGCACGCGACCCGGAGCTGGCCGCCCGGCTGAGGGCGGAGCCGCAGGCGCTGCCCGGCGCCCTGGAGGAGCTGTACCGGTGGTCCGTCATGCTGGGCGACTCCATTACCCGTATCGCCCGGGAGGAGGCCGAGGTCGGCGGAGTCCGGGTCCGCGCCGGTGAGTTGGTGCTGATCTCCATCGACGCGGCCAATCGCGACCCCGCCGTCTTCGACTCGCCCGACCGGCTGGACATCGACCGGCGGCCGTCGGCGCCGCATCTCCGGTTCGGGCAGGGGCGGCATTTCTGTCCGGCCGCCGCGCTGAACCGGGCGCAGAGCGAGGTGGCGCTGCGGGCTCTGCTCGACACCGTCCCCGGGCTACGGCTGGCCGTCGCCCCCGAGGAGATCCGCTGGCGGCAGGACCACGCCGTACTGCTGCCGGAGACGATTCCGGTGCGCTGGTGACGGTCGTCCCGCTGCTCCACGAGCGGTGGCGGGGTGGGGCCGGGGGAGCGTCAACACCCCGGGCCCCACTATCACTTCGCCCGTCACTATCACTGCACCCGTCAGTACCACTCCACCCGTCAGTACCACTCCACCCGTCAGTACCACTTCACCCGTCACTACCACTTCACCCGTCAGTACCACTCCACCCGTCCGCCGCCTACGGCACCGTCGCCGCCACGCCGACCGGAGCGACCGCGGGCCGCGTCATATAGCCCGAGGTGAAGAAGTACTCCAGATAGCGGTCCAGCATCACCGCGTCCACCGGCGGGCAGTCCAAACCGCTCCCGGCCAGGGCCGCTTCGGTGTTACGCCGGCTCAGCCGGGGGAAGACACCCTCCAGATACATCTCCTTGACCGAGATGTCGTCCTGGTTCGCCCGGTCCACACAGAGGGACACGAAAGGCGCGGTCGGGCTGGTGGGATGGAGCGAGACATGACGCACCAACTCGCCCACCCACTCCCCGTACGGCAGCATGCGCATCGCGCACCCCGCCGCGCGCATCCGGTCCAGCACATCGCGCAGCACGGCCGGGCGCGGATTGGTGAGGTGGTAGACCCGGTCCGTCGCCCGGTGCCGGGTGGCGATATGCACCACGGACTCCGCGACATGATCGACCGGCACGAAATCCATCGGCAGCGCGATGTCCGGGGCGAGCCCCGTCTCCGCGATGGTCTTGAACAGTGAGCAGATGGCGGTCTCCGTGTTGCAGGCGCCGTGCAGCCGGTCCCCGGTCACTTCGTACGGGCGGTAGACGGCGACCGGAAGTCCCTGCTCCGCCGCGCCGCGCAGCAGACCCTCGGCGACCCACTTGCTCTCGGCGTACCCCATCGTGAGCCGGTCCGCGTGGTCCAGCCGTACGTCCTCGTCGACCTCCCGCGCCCCGGCGGTGCCGAAGCCCGCGAGGACCGCCACCGTGGACAGGAAGTGCACCGGTACCCGGCGAGGGGCCGCCAGCTTGATGATCTCGCGGGTGCCCTCGACATTGGCGGCCCGCAGAGCGCTGTACGGATAGAGGAAGTTGACCTGGGCGCCGTTGTGCACGATCAGATCCAGGCACGTGGCCAGAGCGGCGGCGTGTTCCGATGACAGACCGAGTCCGGGAGCGGCGAGGTCCCCGGGGAAGCAGACCAGCCGCTGCCGCGCCGTGTCGTCCGCGCGCAGACCGTAGCGGGTGAGCGCGGCCAGGACGCGGCGCTCCGCGTGCGCCGCGCCCGAGGCGCGTACCGGGCAGTGGATACGGGCCGTGGTGTCCCGTAACAGCCGGTCCAGGAGGAACGCGCCGACGAAACCGCTGGCGCCGGTGAGCAGAACGTCCGACGGGTCGCCGGGCCGCGGCACCGGCGTCTTGGCGGGCGGCAGCGAGAAGCCGAGCACGCTCTCGCGTACGAAGTCGACCTCCGCGTCAGGGGCCCGCGAAGGAACGCCCGCCCGCCGCGTGCCGGCCGGTCGGCCGCGATGGGCGCCGACGGCGGCCACGAAACCCTCCAGTGTCGGGTCGGCGAGCAGGGCGCGGATCAGACCGCTGCCGAGCGCCGCGTCGAGATTCAGCAACGCGAGCGTGCGGGCGACGACTTCGGCGGCCAGCAGGGAATCGCCCCCGATGAGGAAGAAGTTGTCGGTGGGCGTGGGACGTACGCGCAGCACCAGGTGCCACACCTCGGCCAGTGCCTCCAGTGGGCCGTCCGTGTCGGCCCCGCCGGACCGTGTCCTCCCGCCGGGACCGGTTGGGTACGGGGCGCCTTCTGGCGACGCACCGTCCGGCGCGCTCGTCTCGCCGTGCCCCGACTCGGCCAGCAGGCGCGCGCGGTCGACCTTGCCACCGCTGGTGACCGGGAACCGGTCCCGTGCGACCAGGGTCGGTACCGCCTGGGCGGGCAGCCAGCTCACGCAGTATCTCCGCAGCGCGTCCACCTGAAGCGTGCCGCCGGGCCGCGCGGGGGTGAGATAGGCGGCCAGGACACCGTCGCGGAGTTCCACGACGGCCTCGCCCACGTCGGTGTGGGTGCGCAGCCGCGCTTCGACCTCGTCCAGTTCGATGCGCTGGCCGCGCACCTTGACCTGCCGGTCCAGCCGCCCCCGGTACTCCAGCAGACCGTCGGGGCGCCGTGCGACACGGTCACCGGTCCGGTACAGCCTGCCACCCGGCTCGTCCGGGGAGCTGACGAACCGTTGCGCCGTCAGCTCCGCGTCCCCGATGTACTCCAGCGCCAGGCCGTCCCCGCCGACGTACAGCTCGCCCTCCTCGTCCGGCGCGGCGGGTGTGCCGTCGGGGCGCAGTACACGGCAGGTGGAGGTGGCGAAGGGACGGCCGATGGGGAGATGGGTCTCGTCGCCGGTCAGCTTCGGCAGGAAGTAGGCGGTCGACACCACGCTGTTCTCGGTGGGCCCGTAGAAGTTGACGACGGTCGTGCCGGGGCAGGCGGTCTGTACGGCGCGGGCGAGACCGGGGTCCATCGCCTCCCCGCCTGCGGAGGCGAACCGCAGTCCGTGCAGGGCGCCGGGCCGGGTCCTGGCCAGATGGTGGAAGACGCTGGTGGTGAGATAGGCGACGGTCACGCCCTGGGTGCGGAAGCACTCCTCCAGGACGGCGGGGGCGAGCAGTTCCTCGCGGTCCACCAGTACGAGGCAGGCGCCGCCGAGCAGTCCGCTCCAGATCTCGATCGTGGAGGCGTCGGAGGAGAGGCCATAGCCGTGCAGTACTCCGTCGCCGGGGCCGGGCGGGGGCAGTCGTCGATCCGACAGCACCAACTGGATCACACCGCGGTGCGCGATGGCGACGGGCTTCGGCCTGCCCGTGGAGCCGGACGTGAACATCACATAGGCGCGGTCGGTGGCCGCCGGGGACGGCAGCGGGGTGTTCTCCGCGGCGGGAGGCACGTCGGAGATCCGGCCGAGCTCGACCCGCGTGTGCGGGCCGCGGATACGGCGGACGCTGCCGGGCAGAGCGACGACGACATGGACGCCCGCGTCCTCGGCCATCGCCCGCAGCCGGGCCGGCGGATGGTCCTCGTCGAGGGGTACGTAGGCACAGCCGGCCTTGAGGATGCCGAGGAAGGCGATCAGCGCTTCCAACGAGCGGCTGCCGCACACTCCCACCGCCGAGCCCGGTTCCACCCCGGCGGCGAGCAGTCGGGCCGCCAGGCGGTCGGAGGCGGCGCTGAGCTGACCGTATGTCATGACGCGGTCCCGGTGCCGGGCCGCGGGCGCCAGCGGGGCCGCCCCGGCGCGTGCCTCGAACAGCTGCGGGAGGCTGCTGTTCCGTGGATAACCCGGGTCCGGCGGACGGCCGGGGTCCGGCGGTCGGCCAGGGCGCGGCCGGCCCGGGCTCTGAGGGTGCCCGCGGCCCGGGGCGAGGGGCGTGACGACCGATGCTTCGCGGCCCGTCGTGGGATCGGGGTGGCCCTCAGTACCGTCCGTGTCAATACTGTCCGTGTCGATGCCCTGTGTGTCGATGCCTTGCGTGTCGATACCGTCCGTGCGGGGGTCGGTGTCGGTCATGCGGTCCTGCCTTCCGGCGCTGTCGGGGTCGGATCAGCGTGCGCCGTCGGCACCGGCGAACTCGGCGGCGAAGGCGGCGAAGTCGGCGCTCCGCCAGCGCTCCGGACGCATCCGGAAAGTGATGTCGTCGGTGAGTTGCTTCCGCGTCCCCGCGAGGTAGTCCCGCGCCTCGGCGGCCCCCAGATAGCGATGGGCCATGGCCTCGCGCTCCGCCGCGTCCATCGGATCAGCGACGCATGTGACGGGACCCTCCACGCTGACGTAGCGGTAGGGGGCGCTCTCGTCCTGTACACACAGGCTGAAGCGGCCGGCCTCTTTGAGCAGACGCGCCTTGAGCGACGTCCTGCCGGTCTGCACCACGACGTCCTTGCCCGGCTCGTACCGGTACCAGACCGGTACGAGCAGCGGTGCGCTGACTCCGCGGGGGTCGGTGACTCCCAGGACACCCACATGGGTGTCGGCCAGGAATCGTTCGCGTTCGTCTCCTTGCATGGCGGGCACCATCGGGGCCTCCACATCTCGGTCCGGACCGGGAGGCCGTCACGGGCCCCGGCAGTGGGGGAGAGCAACGGAGGCGGGCTCACCGCGGCTGGGGAAGTCCGGCCGCCACGCCGCGGGCGGGCCGTACCGCACCCGCCGTACTCCGCAGCAAACGTCTCGCCCCACCGGTATGCCCCTGCCTGCGCCACATGACCCGGTAAGTAATCCCTTCGAGGGTTTAGTGCTACTAGTCGGCCTATGTGGAGATGGGGGGCGGAGAGGGGAGGCGGAGAGGGGGGAGAGGGGGCACGGAGGGGTACCCAAGGCCCTCTTCGCTTAACGTAGCCGTTCGGATACGGTGTGTGTCGATCGGGGCCGGGCCAGAGAGACGGAGACGGATATGACCATGCCAGCGTCGCCAGTGGAGCGAGTCGGTGTGTTCTGCGGCGCCAGGCCGGGCGCCCGCCCCCAGCATCTGAGACTCGCCACCGAGTTCGGCGAGGCGCTGGCACAGCGCGGGACGGGACTGGTCTACGGCGCGGGCGGCGTCGGCATCATGGGCGCCGTCGCCGATGCCGTGCTGGACGCGGGGGCGCCTGTGACCGGAGTGATCCCCCGTCAGTTGTACGAACGTGAGCAGCCGGACGAGTCACGCACCGAAGTGATCGTCGTGGAGACGATGCATGAACGCAAGGCGCTGATGTACCGCCTCGCGGTCGGCTTCGCGGTGCTCCCGGGCGGCCTCGGCACGCTCGACGAACTGCTCGAAGTAGCGACGTGGAACCAACTGGGCATTCACCACAAGCCACTTGTGCTGGTCAACCCGGGCGGATTCTTCGATCCGCTGCTGACGCTCCTGGACAACATGGTCGCCGACGGATTCATCAGCCAGGAGGAACGCTTCGTCATCCAGGTCGCGTCCGGGGTGGAGGAGGCGCTCGACTTCCTGGTCGGCGAGGAACCTACGGCCGCTCGCGCCAGAAGCGCTCAGGCTGCCTCGTCCACACTGTCATGGAGGGCCGCGGCCCACTCCAGCAGCAGGACCTCGTACGCCTCCGCCGGCCACGTCCCGTCGGACGAATCGGTCGCGTCCACGAGCGCGCGGATGCGCTCATTGGCCGCGACGGCGTCGGATGCCGGGGTCCCGGAAGTGGAGGAGGAGGACATGCGACCAGCCTAGGGGCCATGGCTCCGTCGAGGTGCCGATCGGGGAGCGTCCTTGCTCACACTTCGTTCACACGCCGCCACGCTCCCCGCGGGCCCCCGGCGCCCGAAAATTCCCGGTCAGCCGGCCGACTGGCCCGCGTGCGGGCTCAGCGTGTCCGTGCCGACCAGGATCAAGATCGCGATACCGAGCAGGATCCGGTAGATCACGAACGGCATGAAGCTCTTCGTGGTGATGAACTTCATGAACCAGGCGATAACGGCATATCCCACAACAAACGCGATGAATGTCGCGAAGATGGTCGGACCCCAGGAAACATGCCCCTCGCCCGCGTGCCTCAGTTCGAACGCGCCGGAGGCGAGCACCGCGGGGATCGCGAGAAGGAACGAGTACCGCGCCGCCGCCTCACGGGTGTATCCCATCAGCAGACCACCGCTGATCGTGGCACCCGAGCGCGAGACACCGGGCACCAGCGCCATCGCCTGGCAGAAGCCGAAGATCAGACCGTCCCTGACGCTCAGCTCCTTCAGTGACTTGCGCTCCTTGATCGCGCGGTGCTTGCCGCCGGTCTCGTCGCGGGCCGCCAGCCGGTCGGCGGCACCGAGCACGATGCCCATCACGATCAGAGTGAGGGCGATCAGCCGCAGATCACGGAAGGGACCGTCGATCCAGTCCTTCAGCGTCACGCCGAGGACGCCGATGGGGATCGAGCCGATGATGACCAGCCAGCCCATCTGGGCGTCGTGATCACTGCGCATCGACTTGTTCACCAGCGAGCGGGACCAGGCGGAGACGATGCGGGCGATGTCCTTGCGGAAGTAGATCAGGACCGCCGCCTCCGTACCGATCTGGGTGATCGCGGTGAACGCCGCGCCCGGATCCTGCCAGCCGGCGAAGACCGCCGTCAGCCGCAGATGGGCGCTGGAGGAGATGGGGAGGAACTCGGTCAGCCCCTGGACGAGCCCGAGGATGAAAGATTCGAACCAAGACATGGGGTACTACGCCATCCAAGAGATGATCAAGCACTGGCCTGCGGAACAGCGGCGCAGTGACGGACTGAGGGCTGACGGTCGAAGCGCGGGTTGGATCATATGGATGGGTGAGTGGTCCTACTCATGCCGGCTCTTCACTGACGTGGCGCTGCTGTGGCACTGCTGAGGTCGGTCCCGGGCTGAGTCCGGGACAGGGCAGATCATCGCCGTCCGCACAGAGCGACGGCGATCACAAGGTGGTGGTGGGCAGCGTAGCGTCTGTGCGTAACGGGACGGAGGTGACCCCTGGTGCCACGGGTCCTCGCCCTGCCACATCCCGCACCATGAATGACCTACACCCGAGGCATTTCGGCGAGGGCAAGGTCACAGTGACGCGCTCTGCTTCTCGTTCGCCGCGCTGCCCTAACATCTGGGCATGACGGTGCTGCCTGACGATGGGCTCTCCCTGGCCTCCGAGTTCCCCGACGCGACCCGCGAGCAGTGGCAGAGCCTGGTGGCAGGCGTGCTGCGCAAGTCGGGTCGGGATCTGCCGGGGCCGGCCGCCGAGGAAGCTCTCTCCACCACGCTTCAGGACGGGCTCACCACCCGTCCGCTGTACACCGCGGACGACGCGCCCGGAGGAATCGGTTATCCGGGCTTCGCGCCGTTCACCCGAGGCGGCCGTCCCGAGGGCGCCGTGGTCTCCGGCTGGGACGTACGGCAGCGCCATTCGCTCCCGGACCCCGTACGCGCCAACGAAGCCGTGCTCTCCGACCTGGAGAACGGGGTCACTTCCCTCTGGCTGTCGGTGGGTTCCGCCGGAATCCCGGTGTCCGATCTCGCGACGGTGCTCGACGGCGTCTTTCTGGACCTCGCGCCGATCGCCCTCGACGCGGGCGCCGAATTCGGGCCCGCCGCAAGGGCGTTGCTGAAGCTGTACGAGGAGCGCGGAGTGGCCCGCCACGCGGCGCGCGGCACCCTCGGCGCGGACCCCGTCGGTGAACTCGCCCGTACCGGACGGGAAGTGGCGGGCCTGACGGAAGAGGCCGCCGAACTCGCCGCGCTCTGCGACCGGGAGTACCCGGGGCTGCGCGCGATCACCGTCGACGCACTGCCGTACCACGAGGGCGGCGCGTCCGACGCACAGGAACTGGGCTGTGCCCTGGCCACCGGGGTCGGCTGGCTGCGTGATCTGACCGCGGCAGGACTCACCGTCGAAGCCGCCTGCGAACAGATCGCGTTCCGGTACGCCGCGACCGCCGACCAGTTTCTGACGATCGCCAAACTCCGGGCCGCGCGCAGGCTCTGGGCCCGGGTGACGGAGGTCTGCGGCGCGGGCCCGGGCATCGGGGCGGGACATCAGCACGCGGTGACCTCACCGGTGATGATGACCCGGCGCGACCCCTGGGTGAACATGCTGCGGACCACGGTCGCCGCGCTGGCGGCCGGGGTCGGCGGCGCCGACGCCGTGACCGTACTGCCCTTCGACCACGCCCTCGGCCTGCCCGACGCCTTCGCGAGCAGGATCGCCCGCAACACCTCCACGATCCTGCTGGAGGAGTCCCACCTGGGGCGGGTCATCGACCCCGCGGGCGGCTCCTGGTACGTGGAACGGCTCACCGACGATCTCGCACACGCCGCCTGGGCGTGGTTCCAGGAGATCGAACGCGCCGGCGGCCAGCGCGCCGCGCTCCACGACGGACTGATCGCCGAACGGCTCGCGGCCACCTGGCAGGAGCGCTCCGGGGGACTGGCCCGGCGGCGCGAACCCATCACCGGCGTCAGTGAGTTCCCGCAGCTCTCACAGCCCCCGGTGGAACGCGACCCGGCGCCCGCGCCGCCGGGAGGCGGACTGCCGGTGGTACGCCGCGACGAGGCGTACGAGACGCTTCGCGCCCGCTCCGACGCGCATCTCGCCGCCACGGGCGCCCGGCCGCGTGTCTTCCTGGCCGCCCTGGGGCCGGCCGCCGCGCACACCGCGCGCGCCACCTTCGCCGCCAGCCTCTTCCAGGCGGGCGGGATCGAGCCCGTCCACGACCCGGTGACGGTCGACGCGGCGACCGCCGCCGACGCCTTCACCCGCAGCGGGGCCGCCCTCGCCTGTATCTGCTCCAGCGACGCGCTCTACGCCGAAGGTGCCGCGCCCGTCGCGGCGGCGCTCAAGGCGGCCGGCGCGCTCCAGGTGTTCCTCGCCGGCCGCCCCGGCGAACAGCGTGAGACCTATGTACGGGCCGGAGTCGACGAGTTCGTCGTCGCGGGCGGCGACGCGATCGCCGTCCTGACCTCCGTCCTCGACCGGATGGGAGTGGCGTGATGGGGATCCCGGACTTCTCCGAGATTCAGCTCGGGCCCGGCGACAGCGCGGGGACCACCGAGGACCAGTGGCGTACGGCCGTCAAGGAGCACACCGGCAGGGCCGACCACGAACTGTTCTGGGACACCCCCGAGGGCATCGCCGTCAAACCGCTGTACACCGCGCGGGATCTGGCGGGGCTCGACTTCCTCGGCACCTATCCCGGCATCGCGCCGTATCTGCGCGGCCCGTATCCGACGATGTATGTCAACCAGCCCTGGACCATCCGGCAGTACGCCGGATTCTCCACCGCCGAGGAGTCCAACGCCTTCTACCGGCGCAACCTCGCCGCCGGGCAGAAGGGCCTCTCGGTCGCCTTCGACCTGCCGACCCACCGCGGTTACGACAGCGACCACCCCCGGGTGACCGGTGATGTCGGCATGGCGGGTGTGGCCATCGACTCGATCTACGACATGCGCCAGTTGTTCGACGGCATCCCGCTCGACCGGATGAGCGTGTCGATGACGATGAACGGCGCTGTCCTGCCCGTACTCGCGCTCTACATCGTGGCCGCCGAGGAACAGGGCGTACCGCCCGAGAAGCTGGCCGGGACCATCCAGAACGACATCCTCAAAGAGTTCATGGTCCGCAACACCTATATCTATCCGCCGAAACCGTCGATGCGGATCATCTCCGACATCTTCGCGTACACCTCGCAGAAGATGCCGCGCTACAACTCCATCTCCATCTCCGGCTACCACATCCAGGAAGCGGGGGCGACGGCCGATCTGGAGCTGGCGTACACCCTCGCCGACGGCGTGGAGTATCTGCGCGCCGGGCTCGGCGCCGGGCTCGACGTGGACGCGTTCGCGCCCCGGCTCTCCTTCTTCTGGGCCATCGGCATGAACTTCTTCATGGAGATCGCCAAACTGCGCGCGGCCCGGCTCCTGTGGGCCAGGCTGGTCAAGAAGTTCGATCCCAAGAACGCCAAGTCGCTCTCCCTGCGCACCCATTCACAGACCTCCGGCTGGTCCCTCACCGCGCAGGACGTCTTCAACAACGTCACCCGCACCTGTGTCGAGGCGATGGCCGCCACGCAGGGCCACACCCAGTCGCTGCACACCAACGCGCTGGACGAGGCTCTCGCCCTGCCCACCGACTTCTCGGCGCGTATCGCCCGCAACACCCAGCTGCTGCTTCAGCAGGAGTCCGGGACCTGCCGGGTGACCGATCCGTGGGGCGGCAGCGCGTATGTCGAGAAGCTGACCTACGACCTCGCCAGGCGGGCCTGGCAGCACATCGAGGAGGTCGAGGCGGCCGGCGGAATGGCGCAGGCCATCGACGCCGGAATCCCCAAACTCCGGGTCGAGGAGGCCGCGGCCCGCACCCAGGCGCGGATCGACTCGGGTCGTCAGCCCGTCATCGGCGTCAACAAGTACCGGGTCGAGACGGACGAGAAGATCGACGTGCTCAAGGTCGACAACTCCTCCGTACGCACCCAGCAGATCGAGAAGCTGCGGCGGCTGCGCGCCGAACGCGACGAGGCCGTCTGCCAGGACGCGCTGCGCGCGCTCACCGCCGCCGCCGAGGCCGGCTCGCGCCCAGGACTTGACGGCAATCTGCTCGGCCTCGCGGTGAACGCGGCCCGCGCCAAGGCCACCGTCGGAGAGATCTCCGACGCCCTGGAGAAGGTGTACGGGCGCCACTCCGGCCAGATCCGTACCATCGCCGGTGTGTACCGGAACGAGGCAGGCACCTCCCCGGCCGTCGAGCGCACCCGCGCCGCCGTCGAGGACTTCGAACAGGCCGAAGGGCGCCGGCCGCGCATCCTGGTGGCCAAGATGGGCCAGGACGGCCATGACCGGGGCCAGAAGGTGATCGCCACGGCCTTCGCCGACCTGGGCTTCGACGTGGATGTCGGCCCGCTGTTCCAGACGCCCGCCGAGGTGGCGCGCCAGGCCGTCGAGGCCGACGCGCATATCGTGGGCGTCTCGTCGCTCGCCGCCGGGCACCTCACGCTCGTACCGGCGCTGCGCGAACAGCTCGCCGAGGAGGGCCGCGAGGACATCATGATCGTGGTCGGCGGGGTGATCCCGCCCCAGGACATCGAGGAGCTGCACCGGGCCGGGGCCGCCGCGGTCTTCCCGCCGGGGACGGTCATCCCGGACGCCGCGCGCGATCTGCTGACCGCGCTCGCGGCCTCGCTGGGTCATGACACGGCCGCCGATGGGCCCGCCGCCGATGCGCCTGCCTCCGGAGAGGCCGCCCCCGGTGACACCGCTCTCGGCGCGGAGCGGTGAGCGCGTGCCCCCACGGATCGACATCGACAGTTACGTCAAGGGCGTTCTGGACGGGTCCCGTTCGTACATCGCCCGTGCCGTCACCCTCGTGGAGTCCACCAGGTCCGACCACCGCAGGCTCGCCCAGCAGCTGCTGACCGAGCTGCTGCCACACTCCGGGAAGGCCCGCAGGATCGGTGTCAGCGGGGTCCCCGGCGTCGGCAAGTCCACGTTCATCGACGCGATGGGGACCCTGCTCACCGGGCTCGGCCACCGTGTCGCGGTGCTCGCCGTCGACCCGTCGTCCAGCAGGACGGGCGGCTCCATCCTGGGCGACAAGACCCGGATGGAACGGCTCGCGGTGGACCCGGCCGCGTTCGTACGGCCCTCGCCGACCGCGGGCACGCTGGGCGGGGTGGCCAAGGCGACCCGCGAGACCATCATCGTCATGGAGGCCGCCGGTTACGACGTGGTGCTCGTCGAGACGGTAGGGGTCGGCCAGTCCGAGACCACCGTCGCCAATATGGTCGACTCCTTCCTGCTGCTCACGCTGGCGCGCACCGGGGACCAGCTCCAGGGCATCAAGAAGGGCGTTCTCGAACTGGCCGACGTCATCGCGGTCAACAAGGCCGACGGCCCGCACGAACGCGACGCGCGCTCCGCCGCACGGGAACTCGCGGGCGCGCTAAGGCTGATGCACCCGGCGGACGCCGCCTGGGCGCCGCCGGTGCTCAGTTGCAGCGCGCGGGAGGGCAGCGGTCTGGACACCGTATGGGAGCGGCTCGAACAGCACCGCGCGGTGCTCGGCGCCGACGGCCGGCTGGACCGCAAGCGCCGTGACCAGCAGGTCGACTGGACGTGGGCGATGGTCCGCGACCACCTCCTCGACCGGCTGCGGGAACACCCGGGGGTACGGGAACTGGCGCCCGCGCTGGAGCGGGAGGTACGGGACGGGACACTGACCGCGACGCTCGCCGCGGAGCGGATCATCGAGGCGCTGGCGGCCCCCACCCGTAGCTGATCCCCCCGACGGACCGGTGGGGAGCCCCCTCAACAGCGTGTCCATACTGGACGGGCGACGGGTGCGATCTCACGGACGCGTCGGCCCAGGGAAGGAACCAGCCGGAGCATGACCCATGACGAACCCGTACTGACCGCCCGCGCGGGCCGTACGGCCCATCTCACCCTCAACCGGCCCCGCGCGCTCAACGCCCTCACCCACCCCATGGTGCGGACGATCGACGAGGCGCTGGCCGCGTGGGAAGGCGACGACGACGTCACGGCCGTGGTCATCTCGGGCGCAGGTGACCGAGGGCTGTGCGCCGGTGGCGACATCCGGGTGATCCATGAGGACGCGCGCACCGGTGGGGGCGTCTCGCCCGCCTTCTGGCGCGACGAGTACCGGCTCAACGTCCGGATCGCCCGCTACCCCAAGCCGTATGTCGCGCTGATGGACGGCATCGTGATGGGCGGCGGCGTCGGCGTCTCGGCGCACGGCAGCGTACGGATCGTCACCGAACGCTCGGCCGTCGCCATGCCCGAGACCGCGATCGGGCTGGTTCCCGATGTCGGCGGTACCTATCTGCTCTCCCGCGCGCCCGGTGAGCTGGGCACCCATCTCGCCCTCACCGGGCAGACGTTCGGCCCGGCGGACGCCCTGTTGTGCGGGTTCGCGGATCACTTCGTACCCGCCGAGCGGCTGGGCGAGCTGCGCGCCACGCTCGCGGGACCCGAGGTGCGGGAGGCGGCGGACGTACGGGAGATCGTGCGCCGGTACGCGGCGACGGCGCCCGAGGGGCGGCTCGACGCGGACCGGGAGTGGATCGACGACTGCTACCCGGCCGGGTCGGTGGAGGAGATCATCGAGCGCCTGCGGGGCAACGGGGCACCGGCGGCGAAGGACGCCGCGGAGACGCTTCTCACCCGGTCGCCCACCGCGCTGAAGGCCACGCTCGTCGCGGTACGACGGGCCCGCCGGACGGCCACGCTCGAACAGGTGATCGATCAGGAGTACCGCGCCTCATGCGCGGCGCTGACCTTCCCCGATCTCCAGGAGGGCATCCGGGCCCAGGTCATCGACAAGGACCGCAGGCCACGTTGGTCGCCGAAGGAACTGGCGGAGGTCACGGACGCCGACGTGGCGCGGTTCTCCGCACCGCCGCCCGGCGGCGACCTCGGACTCGGCACGCCATGACCGCACCGCCACACCCGGCGTGAGGTGAGATCAGCGGCGGCCGAGGCGGTGGCGCTGGCGCCAGGCGACGATCGCCGCGGCCACCCCGGTGACCACGATGAAGCCGGTCGCGATGAGGAACATCGGCGAGGTCGGGGAGGACGCCTCGCTGCCCGCGATCACATACGCCGCGGTGTTGGGGATCGTGCCGATCCCGGTCGCCAGCAGGAACGGCGCCCATCGCATCCGTGAGACGGCGGCGCAGTAGGTGCCGAGGGCGAACGGCACCCCGGGAAAGAGCCGGAGCGCCATCATCGACCGGAAACCGTGCTTGCTCAGCTGTCCGTCGGCCGCCAGCAGCCAGCGGCCCCGCAGCAGCGGCCGCAGCGCCCCCTGCCCGAGAACGCGGACGAGCCCGAAGGAGATCGCACCCGCCAGAACCGACCCCACGATCGCGGCGAGCAGCCCGAACGCCGAGCCGAAGAGCGCGCCGGCGGCGAGACTGAGCAGGGGACGGGGTACGAACGCGACAGCGCACAGCCCGTACGCCACGGCGAACAGCACCACCGCCGTCGCGCCGCTGAACTGCGGCGGCCAGCCGTCGGCGAGGTACTTCTGCGGCTCGTACAGCAGCACCGCCGCGCCCGCCGCGGCGAGCACGACGACGAGCACGGCGAAGCGCGACCAGGGCGAGAGCAGCAGCCGGAGGCAGCGCACAGCGAGGCCCGGCGAAGGCTCGGGGGCCGGCTTCGGGACCGGCCTGGGGGCGGTGTCGAGCATATTCGGGGATGCTAGCCGACCCACATGAACTCCCGTGGCGGGGAAAACCATTCGACGTGAACAGTGGGTATGGGCCAGGATCGGCGACATGTTCCGGCACGCCTTCCCCGCAGCGACGTCCGCAGTCGCGGACGCGCCGAAGGCTGCCGGTTTCCTCGCCGGTCTCCCGCTCGCGTACGCGGCCGACGCGGCCGACGCGGCGGCGCTCATGGCGACCGCGCCCCCCGCGGCGGCAGCCGCGGCAGCGGCACCCGCGGCGCCCCTCGACGGCGCCCGAAGCTGACCCTTCCCGGATCGTCCGGCGGACCCCGCAGGGGGAGGGTCGGCAAGGCCCGGGGGTCCCTCTCAGCTTCGAGTTCCTGGAAGGAACCACGCGAACCATGCCCAAGACGGCATACGTGCGCACCAAGCCGCATCTGAACATCGGCACCATGGGCCACGTCGACCACGGCAAGACCACCCTGACCGCCGCCATCACCAAAGTCCTCAGCGACCGGGGGACCGGCACATTCGTACCGTTCGACCGGATCGACCGGGCCCCGGAGGAGGCCGCCCGGGGGATCACCATCAACATCTCGCACGTCGAGTACGAGACCGACACCCGGCACTACGCGCATGTCGACATGCCGGGCCACGCCGACTACATCAAGAACATGGTGACCGGCGCCGCCCAGCTCGACGGGGCGATCCTCGTCGTCTCCGCGCTCGACGGGATCATGCCGCAGACCGCCGAGCATGTCCTGCTCGCCCGCCAGGTCGGCGTCAACCACATCGTCGTCGCGATCAACAAGGCCGACGCGGGTGACGACGAGCTGACCGACCTGGTCGAGTTGGAGGTGCGTGAACTGCTCACCGAGCACGGGTACGGCGGCGACGCGGCACCCGTTGTCCGGGTCTCCGGGCTGCGCGCGCTGGAGGGCGACCCACGCTGGGTGGCGGCCGTGGAGGCACTGCTCGACGCGATCGACACATATGTGCCGATGCCCATCAGGTACACGGACGCGCCGTTCCTGCTCCCGGTGGAGAACGTCCTCACCATCACCGGGCGCGGCACGGTCGTCACCGGTGCCGTCGAGCGCGGCACGGTGCGGGTCGGCGACCGGGTGGACGTGCTCGGCGCCGGTATCGAGGCGGTCGTCACCGGGCTGGAGACCTTCGGCAAGCCGATGGAGTCCGCCGAGGCCGGGGACAATGTCGCGCTGCTCCTGCGCGGCATGCCCCGCGACGCGGTCCGTCGCGGCCATGTGGTGGCGGCGCCGGGCAGTGTCGTGCCGAGCAGGCGCTTCACCGCGCAGGTGTATGTCCTCTCCGCCCGCGAGGGCGGGCGGACGACCCCGGTCACCAGTGGCTACCGGCCGCAGTTCTACATCCGTACGGCGGATGTGGTCGGTGACATCGACCTGGGCGAGGCGGCCGTCGCGCGTCCCGGGGACACGGTCAGCCTGACCGTGGAGCTGGGCCGTGACGTCCCGCTGGAGGCCGGGCTCGGCTTCGCGATCCGCGAGGGCGGCCGTACGGTCGGCGCCGGCACGGTCACATCCCTGCTCTGATCCCGTCCGCGAGGCCGCGCCTGGCCCGCGCTCATGATCCGCGCGCCCGTCCCCCCGGTATCCCGGGGAGGCGGGCGCGCACAATGGAACCGTGAACGAAGCGATCCCCGTCATGCGCGCCGTGGACAACGGCACCGCCAAGCTGCTGCCCGATGTGGACCGGGAGCGTGCCTGGCTGCTGACGGTCGACGGCGCGCCCCAGTCCTATGTCGATCTCGACGAGCCGACCCATCTGGAGTTCGAGTACGTACGGCGTCTCGCCCATGTCATCGACCGCGCGGGCGACGAGGGCGCTCCGCTCACCGTGCTCCACCTCGGCGGCGGGGCCTGCACCCTGCCCCGCTATGTGGCCGCCACCCGGCCAGGCTCCACGCAGTGCGTGGTGGAGGCGGACGGGGGACTGCTGGCGCTGGTCGCGGAGACGCTGCCGATACCGGACGGCACCGGCATCACCGTGCACGGCGCGGACGCACGCCACTGGCTCGAAGCCGTCCGGGACCGCTCCGTGGATGTGCTCGTCGGCGATGTCTTCGGCGGCTCGCGGGTGCCCGCTCATCTCACCTCCGTCGAGTACGCGCGCGAGGCCGCGCGGGTACTGCGCCCGGACGGGGTCTACGCCGCGAACCTCGCCGACGGGGCGCCCTTCGGCTTCCTCCGCTCCCAACTGGCCACCTTCGCCACGGTTTTCGAGGAGCTGGCACTGATCGCGGAGCCCGCCGTGCTCCGCGGCCGTCGCTTCGGCAACGCCGTGCTGGTCGCCTCGCACACGGAGATCGACATGGCGGCCCTGGCCCGCCGTACCGCGGCCGACGCCTTCCCCGCCCGGGTCGAACACGGCGCGTCGCTGCGGAAGTTCACCGGGGACGCGACGCCGGTACGGGACAGCGGCGCCGTACCGTCACCCCGCCCGCCCGACGGTGCCTTCAGCGTCGGCTGACACGGCGGCGGTCCCCGGGGTCTCCGTGGTCTCCGCGGTCTTCTGTGTCCCCGGGGTGGTGGAGTCGCGGCGCGTCAGCCGGCGTACGTCCGGCACGGTCAGGACCGCGGCCGTCAGCAGGATGACCAGCGCCGAGCAGCCCCACAGCGCGTAGGTGCGCCCGAAGGCGTCCTCCGCCGGTCCCGCGAGCGCGGTGGCCACCGGAATCATCCCGATCGAGCCCAGCATGTCGTACGCGGAGACCCGGGAGAGCTTCTCCTCGGCGATCTCCTGATGCAGCGCGGTCATCCACGACACCCCGAAGACCTCGACCGCGAGCCCCGTCAGGAACATCACCAGCGCCAGCCCCGCGCCCGGCAGCGGAATCGCGAGCCCGGCGGACGGCAGGGCGAGGGGAAAGACGCAGAGCGTGCCCGCGAGCAGCAGCCGGCGCGGCTTCCAGCGCATCATCACCAGCGCGCCGCCCACGGTGCCCGCGCCGAAGGCGGCGAGCGCCAGCCCCCAGGGACCCGCCCCGCCGAGTTCGTCGCGGGCGACCAGCGGCCCGTACACCGACTCGGCCGCCACCACGACCGCGTTGACCACCGCGAACTGGACGACGATCGACCAGAGCCAGGGCCGTCCGATGAACTCCCGCCAGCCGTCCCGCAGATCGGCGATCATCCCGCCGCCCGGCTCACGCGGCGGGATGTGACTGACATCGAGGAAGGCGCGCAGCGCCCCGGCCACCAGGAAGGCGGCGGCGTCGACGGCCAGCACCCAGCCGGGGCCGATCACCGCGATGAGCGCCCCGCCCAGTGCGGCACCGCCGATCCCGGCGCCGTGCATCGACATCCGGTAGAGGGCGAAGGCCCGGGCCGCCTGTTCGCCGCTGACACTGGACATCAGCATGCCCTCGGAGGCCGGGCTGAAGAAGGCGTGGCCCGTGCCGCCGAGGGCGGCCAGCGCCATCATCTGCCAGAGCCGCGCGTCGCCCGTCAGCACCAGGGCGGCGAAGGTGGCCTGGGAGACGCAGTTGACCGCGTTGGCGGCGACCATCACCCGGTGCCGGGGCAGCCGGTCCGCCAGCGCGCCGCCGACCAGCAGGAAGAGAACGAGCGGGATCGTACGGGCCGCGGCCACCAGCCCCACGTCGCCCGCGTCGCCGCCCAGTTCGAGCACCGCGAACGCCGAGGCGATCAGCGCGCCCTGGCTGCCCAGATTGGTCGCGATCGCCGCGGCGGTCAGCAGTGTGTAGTTACGGCCCGCCCACGGGGGACGGTGCGGACGGCGGGGGCGTCGCGGGCCGGTGTCGGTGTCGGAGGGAGAGGTCACCCGGGGACTATCCCCGTGGCCGGTACCTCGTGCCAACCGATTTTGTCACGTTCCGGTCAGGAGTCCCCGGCCAGTCGGACGGTGCTCATGATCTTCTTGATCGTGGCATCCGGGATCTCGTCCGGTACGCCCTTGTTGGCGTAGAGCACCCATGTCGAGAAGTCGCCCTTGGCGTTGGAGAAGGTGAAGGCGATCGACTTGCCGTCGGTGTCGCACTTGTTCTTCTTGGTGAGGCCGGTGACGGTCGCCGTCGCGAAGTGCCCCTTGAGCCCGGAGGCGGTGGTGTACGCCTCGGCCTCGCTGACCTTCATCTTCTCCTTGAGCGAGGCCTCGGGCTCCTCCTGGGCGTACGGGGCCCAGACCCAGCTGCCCGCCTCGTTCCGCGCGGCCGACGCCGTGTCCTCGGCGCCCCTGCCGCCCTTGGTACCGGTGCCCCCGAGGCTGCTGTCCTCCATCTTGCCGTCCTTGTTGGTGTCCTGGGAGCACCACTTGGACTTGTAGAAAGCGGGGGCCGAGAACGTGACGAGAGGGGAGCCGTCGCCCTTCTCCGCGTCCTCGAAGCCGGATATGACGCCCGGCTTCGCGACCTCCCAGTCGGCGGGAACGTCGAACCGCGTCCCGTGCTTCGGGTTGGTCACGACCTTCCAGCCGGGGATGGTCGGCTCGGCGGCGGAACCGTCCCGGGGGTTGTCGACGGACGGGGCGGCGGACGGCTCACTCGGCGCGGAGGCGGAGGCGGACGCCTTCGCGTCGTCCGCGGCGTTGTCGTCCTTCTTGCCGTCCCCGCCCATCACGAAGAACGCGGTGCCCGCGGCGGCGATCACGACCACCGCGGCGGCGACGACAGCGACGACCGTCGTGTTCTTCTTGTCCGGTCCGGGACCGGAAGGACCGGGCTGCCCCGATACGGCGTACTGCTGCGGCACGGTCGGCTGCTGGTACGGGTGGGGCTGCTGGTACCCCTGCTGCGGATAACCGGGCTGCTGCGGATGCCCCGGCTGCTCCTGTCCGGGCTGCTGGGGCGGGTAGCCCGGCTGCTGATATCCCGGCTGCTGATAGGGATTCGGCTGCTGGTACCCCGGCTGCTGGTAAGGATTGGGATTCTGGTCCTGCGGGTGCTGCTCGCCCCCGGGCGGCTGCTGTCCTGGCCACATGGCGAGTAACCATAGAGGGGTCCGCCGGGCGGCTGCCACGTCCGCCCCGTCAGGGGATGGTGAAGCTCTGCTACTCGCAGGTAACATCGCCTGTCATGACCACAGATCAGCTGCCCGTCGGTGAGACGCTCGCCGCCACCGTTCCCATGATCAGGACCCTGGGACTGGAGTTCCTGGAGGTCACGGCGGAACGGGCCGTCCTGCGGCTGCCCGACCAGCCCGACTACCACAACCACCTCGGCGGACCGCACGCCGGAGCGATGTTCACCCTCGCCGAGTCGGCCAGCGGCGCCATCGTGCTCGCCGCCTTCGGCGACCAGCTCCAGCGCGCGGTCCCGCTCGCCGTCACGGCCGAGATCGGCTACCGGAAGCTCGCCAAGGGGATCGTCACGGCCACCGCCACGCTGGGCCGCCCCGCGGCGGACGTCGTCGCGGAGCTGGACGCCGGACAGCGGCCGGAATTCCCGGTGGCCGTCAGCCTCACGCGCGAGGACGGAGCGGTCACCGGAGAGATGACCGTCGTCTGGACCCTCCGGCCCCATTCCTGACCTCCTCCTGACCTCCGCGTTCCCGACCCGCGAGCCCTGACCTCGTCCGCGTTCCTGACCTCACCCGCCCACCAGGTAGGCTGCCCGGCGTGCGCCTGGTCAGGCGCACGCCGGGCAGCGAAACCAACGAGAGGAACCGGCGGTGCACGTCCAGGAGTGGCTGGAGACCGTTCCCGCGGTCAGCGTCTATCTCCTGGTGGGGGTGGTCATCGGGCTCGAAAGCCTCGGTATCCCGCTGCCGGGTGAGATCGTCCTCGTCAGCTCGGCGCTGCTCGCCTCCCAGCACGGCGACATCGATCCGTACATCCTGGGCGCCTGCGCCATCGCCGGGGCGATCATCGGTGACTCGATCGGCTATGCCATCGGGCGCAAGGGCGGCAGGCCGCTGCTCGCCCGGCTCGGCGGGAAGTTCCCCAAGCACTTCGGCGAGGCCCAGATCGCCATGGCGGAGCGATCGTTCCAGAAGTGGGGCATGTGGGCCGTCTTCTTCGGCCGTTTCGTCGCGCTGCTGAGGATCTTCGCCGGACCGCTCGCGGGCGTGCTGCGCATGCCGTACTGGAAGTTCCTGATCGCCAATGTGCTGGGCGGCATCCTCTGGGCGGGCGGTACGACCGCCGTCATCTACTCGGTGGGCGTGGTCGCGGAAGCCTGGCTCAAGCGCTTCTCCTGGCTCGGTCTGCTGCTCGCGGTGCTGATCGGGATCACGTCCATGCTCGTCCTGAGGAACCGCGCCAAGAAGGCCGGGGAGTCGAAGCCGCCGACGGGCGAGCCGGAACCCGTACCCGCCGCGGAGTAGGGACCGTGTGTGCCCGGGAGTCCGCTCCCGGGCGTCATCGGTCCTCGTGGCTCCCGTGCCGAGCCCTCGCCCCTCTCGCGACCGGTCCTCGTGCGATCACTCCTCGTGCGACCGGTCCTCGTGCGTCTCGCGGTGGGCCTTCGCCAGCTCCAGATAGCCCGCCGCGTTCAGCCTGATCCCCGCCCGCTCCTCCTCGGTCAGCTCGCGCTTGACCTTGGCGGGCACCCCCGCGACCAGCGAGCCCGGCGGCACCCGCATGCCCTGCGGTACGAGCGACTGCGCCGCGATCAGTGACCCCGCGCCGATGTGGGCGCCGTTGAGGACCGTCGCGCCCATGCCGATCAGCACATCGTCCTCGACCGTGCAGCCGTGCAGCACCGCGTTGTGACCGACCGAGACGCGCTCACCGACCGTGAGCGGGAAACCGGGATCGCAGTGCAGGGTGCAGTTGTCCTGGATGTTGCTGTCGGCGCCCACCGTGATCGGCCCGCAGTCGGCCCTGAGCACGGTGTGGTACCAGATGCTCGCGCCCGCCGCGACGGTGACATCGCCGACCACCACGGACGTCGGTGCGGTGAACGCGGCGGCGTCGACGCGCGGGGACTTTCCGCCCACACCGGTGATCAGTGCCCGTTCCGTCATGACGTCTCCTCCGTGCTGATCGGAGTTACACCGTAAGCGATCACTCCTGACACAGGGACCTCAGGTTGGGTGAGGAGATGACTGTATCTGATGACGGTTGATCAATAACCTTGGCTGAGTCGCCCGTTATCGATCGGGCTGGTACCGAACGAGGAGCTCCATGGCCACCGCACATCAGGTCCCCGACATCCTGTCGCCCGAGTTCGCCGAGAATCCGTATCCGGCCTACAGCGTGATGCGGGAGAGCGCGCCGCTCATCTGGCACGAGGCCACGAAGAGCTACATCATCTCGCGCTACGAGGATGTCGAACGCGTCTTCAAGGACAAGGAGTCGGAGTTCACCACCGACAACTACGACTGGCAGATCGAGCCCGTGCACGGCAAAACGATCCTCCAGCTGAGCGGCCGGGAGCACGCGGTGCGCCGGGCGCTGGTCGCCCCCGCCTTCCGCGGCAGCGATCTGCGGGACAAGTTCCAGCCGGTCATCGAACGCAACTCCGCTGAACTGATCGACGCCTTCCGGCACACCGGATCCGCCGATCTGGTCACGGACTACGCCACCCGCTTCCCCGTCAATGTCATCGCCGACATGCTGGGCCTCGACAAGGCCGACCACGCCCGGTTCCACGGCTGGTACACCGCGGTCATCGCCTTCCTGGGCAACCTCTCCGGCGACCCGGAGGTCGCGGCGGCCGGTGAGCGTACCCGCGTCGAGTTCGCCGAGTACATGCTGCCGATCATCCAGCACCGGCGCGACAACCTCGGGGACGATCTGCTCTCCACGCTCTGCGCCGCCGAGGTCGACGGCGTACGGATGAGCGACGAGGACATCAAGGCGTTCTGCAGCCTGCTGCTCGCGGCCGGCGGGGAGACCACCGACAAGGCGATCGCCAGCGTCTTCGCCAATCTGCTGCTCCACCCCGACCAGTTGGCGGCCGTACAGCGGGACCGCGCGCTGATCGACCGGGCCTTCGCGGAGACGCTCCGGTTCACCCCGCCGGTGCATATGATCATGCGGCAGACCGCCAAGGACGTCGAGGTCACCGGCGGGACCATCCCGACCGGAGCCACGGTCACCTGTCTGATCGGCGCCGCCAACCGTGACGGCTCGCGCTACCAGGAGCCCGACCGTTTCAATATCTTCCGGGACGATCTGACCACGACGACCGCGTTCTCCGCGGCGGCCGACCATCTGGCGTTCGCGCTCGGCCGGCACTTCTGCGTCGGTGCCCTGCTGGCGAAGGCGGAGGTCGAGACCGGCGTCAACCAACTGCTCGACGCCATGCCGGACATCCGTCTCGCCGACGGGTTCGACCCGTTCGAGCAGGGCGTGTTCACCCGCGGACCGCAGACGCTGCCCGTGCGTTTCACCCCGGTGAAGGGCTGACGGCATCCGCCGGGCCCGGGTTTCCGGGCCCGGCGGCCGTGCGCCGGCGGCTGACCGGCGGGCCCGTTTCCGCTACTGCACGACCGGGGTGAAGCTCACCGGCAGCGCGGTCAGCCCCCGCATCCAGATGGACGGCCGCCACGTCAGCTCGTTCGGCTCGACCGCGAGCACCACGTCCGGCAGCCGCTCAAGCAATGTCTCGACCGCGGTGCGCGCGATGACATCGGCCAGCAGCGGAGCCGGGTAGGGGCAGCGGTGCTCACCGTTGCTGAACGACAGATGCGCGGAGTTCTCCGGGCCGATATGGCCCTCCGGCCAGATCTGCGGATCGGTGTTGGCCGCGGCGAGCCCCAGCACCAGACAGTCGCCCGCCTTGATGTGCCGGCCGCCGAGCTGGGTGTCGCGCACCGCCCACCGGCCGATGAAGTTCTGCGTCGGCGTGTCCAGCCACAGCACCTCGTTCAGCGCCTGACCGACACTGAGCCGGCCGCCCGACACGTTCAGTGCGAACCGGTCGTCGGTCAGCAGCAGTCGCAGGGTGTTGCAGATCCAGTTGGCGGTCGGCTGCTGGGCGGCGGCGATGACGGTGATCAGGTCGACGACCATCTCCTCGTCCGTCAGCCCGGCCGGGTGGCTCAGCATCCGGGAGGTGAGGTCGGACCCCGGGTTGTTCCGCTTGTCCTTGACCAGCCGCTGCATCCGCTCCATCACCCGCACATAGGCGGCGACCGGGTCGTCACCCTCGGCGGCGTCCAGCGAGATCCGCAGATCGCGGACCAGATCATCGGTGTCCACGCCGTCGGCCGGCATGCCACAGAGCCGGACCACGGCCCGCATCGGCAGCGCGTGCGCGAACGCGCTCATCAGCTCGGCCTGCCCGCTGCCGGCGAAGGCGTCGATGAGCTTCTCGGCGATCTCGCGGCAGGTATGGGCCAGTTCGAACTGGTCGATGGCCTCCAGCGCCTCGGTGATCACACCGGCCCTGCGCTGGTGCTCCGGCCCCTCGGCGAACATCACCGACGGCTGGTAGCCGACGAACGGCATCAGCGGCCAGTCGGCCGGGATCGACGGCCACTGGTTCCAGCGTCGTGAGTCCCGGGCGAACAGCTCGTCATGGCTGGTGACATAGGAGGCCTCGGTATAGCCGAGCACCAGCCAGGCGGGGATGCCCCCGTCAAGGACGACGGGCGCGATCGCGCCGTGCTCCCTGCGCAGCGTGCGGTACAGCTGGGACGGGGTCTGCTGGTACTCCAGGCCGCTCAGCGCGACGGCGTCCTCCTGCGCGCCGGCGTGCGCGGGGCACCCGGGTGGCGGGACAGCCTGGTCGAGGGAGGGGTCTGCGGAGTCGGTCATGGGGTCATCTCCCGGGCCATCGCCAGTTCGTAGAGGTGGTCCACGAGCGTGATCAGTACGTTCTTGCCGGACGAGCGCACCCGCGCGTCGCAGTCGATCAGCGGGACATGATCGGGCAGCGAGAGCGCCTGCCTGATCTCCGCCAGTGAGAACGCCGAGACATCGTCGTCGAACCGGTTGACCGCGACCACGAACGGGGTCTTGTGGTGCTCCAGCCGGTCGATCGCGTACCAGGACTCGCTCATCCGCCGGGTGTCGACCAGTACGACCGCGCCCAGTGTGCCCGAGAAGAGCCGGTCCCAGAGGAACCAGAATCTCTCCTGCCCGGGCGCCCCGAACAGATAGAGCACCATACGGTCGTTGAGACTGATCCGCCCGAAGTCGAAGGCCACGGTCGTGGTGGTCTTGGTGGTCAGCCCGGCCGTCTCGTCGACACCGATCCCGGCCTGTGTCATGACCTCTTCGGTGTTCAGCGGCCGGATCTCGCTCACCGACCGTACGAGGGTGGTCTTGCCCACCCCGAATCCGCCCACGATGACGATCTTGAGACCGGTCTCGGCGGCGTCGGCCAGTGGGGTACGGGCCGGCAGCTCAGAGGTTACGGAGTCCAAGGAGCACCTCCTTCAGAAGGGCGGAATCGGGCAGCTCCGCAGAGCGCGCCGCACGCGGATGCCGGGCGGTGATCCGGCCCGTCGCGAGGAGATCACCGAGGAGGATCCGCACCACCGTCACGGGCAGTCGCAGCTCCGCGGAGATCTCGACGACCGCTGTGGGATGACGGCACAGTTCCAGAATCCGGACATGCTCCGACTGCATCCCCGGCGTCGGTTCGCACTCGCTGACGATCAGGGTGACCAGATCGAACGAGTCGTCGTCGACCCGGCTGCGGCCACCGGTGACGGTGTACAGCCGGTCGGGATCCCCGGTGTCGACGGGCCGGCGGGGGGTCATGACGGAGAACTCTCCTGGACCGACGCACGCGGCTCGGCCCGCAAATGCTCACCGATCTGCTCGACCAGCTCGGTCATCTGATGGCCCACCACACCCGGATCGGCGCCGTCCTCGGCCACGACCGCGAGATGCGCTCCGTCACCGGCCTCGACGATGAACAGCAGTCCGCCGTGGAATTCGGTCATCGAGTGGCGTACGCCGCCGGTGCCGTTGCCGAACTCCACCGAGGCGCCCTGGGCCAGCGCCTGGATACCGGAACAGATGGCCGCCAGCTGATCGGCCTGGTCGAGGGTGAGGTGACGGCTCCAGCAGAGCTTCAGCCCGTCACGGGAGAGCACCAGGGCGTGCCGGGTGCCGGGGGTGCGTTCCAACAGGCTCTCAAGGAGCCAGGTCAGGCTGTTGTCAGTGGTCTGCATGGTGTGCGTGGAACGGGTGGTACCGGGCTGACCGGTCACCCGCCCGTGCCTCCAATCTCGCGTTCCGGGTGGGGAAGGGCGCCAAGACCCCGGGCGCCGTACGGGGAGAGGGCGGCCCTTACTCGGCCGGGGTCCCGGACGTACCGTCAGGTTCCTTCGTACCGCCGGTTCCGGGCGCGTTCTGGGCGCCGTCGGTGCCCGACGGGCCCTTCGAGGGGCGACGCGCGCGATGGAAGGCGCCGAACTGCGAGCCCGCGTCGCGGCCCGGCCGGGCGCCGTCGCTCTCCGACTCCGGCCGCGGCCGGCCTCGGTCGGCGGCGGCCATGGTGCGGCCGGGCGGGCGGACCGGCAGACCGTTGGGTGTCGCCACGCGGGGGCCGTCCCCGGGAGAGGACGGGGAGGGCGGGACGGACGGGTTGGAGGGCGCGGATGGGGAGGCCGGGGAGGGCGGTACGGGGGAGACCGACGGCGCGGACGAGTGGGGCGGGGCCGATGGGGCCGACGTGGCCGCCGTGCCTCGCGGGGCCGAGGTGACCGGCGGGTCGGCGGCGATCGTCGCCTCCGGGGCCGGGCGCCGCAGGAACTGCTCCGGTGCCATACCGCGCTGCTGGGCCATGAGCTGCGGCGGGAGGAGCACCACGACGCCCGTACCGCCGCGGGACGAGGGCCGGTAGTTGACACTGATGTGGTACTTGGCGGCCAGCCTGCCGACCACGGCGAGCCCGAGCCGGGTGCCCTGGAGCATCGCCAGGTCGGTGACCCGGCCGGAGACGGACTCCTCGGCGCGGCGCATGGCGGCGGCGGCCATCTTCAGACCGCTGTCCTCGATGGTCACCACGATTCCGGCGGTGCGCTCCTCGACATAGACATGGACCTCGTCGATCGGCGGGGAGAAGTTCGCCGCGTTGTCCATGAGTTCGGCGAGGAGGTGCATCACGGGCTCGGCGGCGAACCCGGCGATCGCGGCGCTGCTCGAACAGTGCAGCCTGACCCGCTGGTACGCGGCGATCCGGCCCACCGCGCCGCGCAGGATGCTCTCCATGGCGATCGGCTTGTTCCAGGCGCGGCTCGGGCGCCCGCCCATCAGCAGGGCCAACCGGTCGGTGAGCAGCCCGAGTTGCGAGGTGTTGTGGTCGAGCTTGAGGAGATCCCCGAAGACCTCTTCGCCGTATCGGTCCTGCATCTCGCGCAGATCGGCGAGCATGCTCACGGCCTTCGCCTGGACCCGGCTCAGCGCCTTGGCGCTGGCCGCCTGCGCCGCCGCGGCCCGTCGCTCGCTGGTGGCGAAGTTCCTGACCACGGTGTCCAGCAGGACCCGCAGCCGTGGATCGGAGGGCGGCTCGATGGTGCCGAGTACGGTGTCCGCGGAGCCGCCGGAGCGCAGTCCGCCGAGCGCGTCGGGCAGTGTCTTGGCGGTGAGCAGATCCAACTCGTCGGCGGACCGGGTCAGTTGGGCGACGGCCCGCTCGCTCTCGGCGGTCGCGTCGGCGGCGCGCCGGGCGGAGTCGGCGATCTCGGTCGTGAACATCTCCAGCAGACGCCGCAGTTGGGGATCGGACGGCGCCGGGGTGGACTCCAGGGTCTCCTCGGCGCCCGCGCCGTCCCGGACTCTCTTGACCGCCGCGGGCAGGGCGACGTTCAGCAAATGCGCCGAGTCCGCGCCGAGTTGGGTCACCCGTGACTGCGTCGCCCGTGTCTCGTTCTCGGCGGTGACCGTGGAGCGCCGGCGGCTGCGCAGCAGCAGTGCGGCGGTGACGGTCGTGGCCGCCAGACACACCCAGGCGACGGCGACGGTGGCGGCCACCCAGCTTCGGGCCGCCACGGGCGCCGTCGCGGCCACGGCGCCTCCCGCCGCGGCGGACACCACCAGCAGGGCCAGGGGTACGGCGAGCGGCAGAGTCCGTGCCCTGCGTATGCGGCGCGGGCGGGGGGCGACAGGCACTGACATTCCGCGGTCCCTCGGGTGCTTGAGTGCGGGGGATTAAGACCGGCCGACCCGCGCGCTTCGGCCGCACAGGCGGGATCTGACACCGATGGGGACGGTGATCTTCCGCACTACATGTGGCGCTCATGCTAACCACGCCGCGCGCTCGCGGAACACACAGATCGCCCGGAGCCCACTCAACGGAGGAGTTCGTCCCGAAGTCACCCACCGGCCAGGGTGGGCATGGTAAATAGAACGAATCGCTGAAGCCTCTGTCATATGCGCGAACATCGCGTCTGCCATGCCCGAAGCTGGTGTGCCGATGTCCGTTCGGCGCTTCGGAAGCCTGCCGGGGGCCCGTTAAGAGTCGATGTGGTCAACTGTTTTCAGCCAACCGTACGGTCGTACTGACCGCTCCGAGCCCCAGGGGAAGCGCTCGGGAGACCACACCTTAGGGGTGAGCCTCACCGTACGTCGTGCCGGGGTCACCGGACGTCCCGCAGAACCGTTTCCACCAGCGCGAGCGATACGCGGTCATACGGGACCTCGCAGTACAGTGCGGTGAACAAGGGGGTGCACCACGCCATAGTGCAGTCCTTTGAACTACCTCATTGAGCATATTGGACGGAATGTGTCGGACCTCGATCAGCTCACACAGTCGCTCGCCCGCAATCTCAAACGCTGGCGCGGTGAACGTGGCTTCACCCTCGACGCACTGGCGGCCAGGGCGGGAGTCAGCCGTGGAATGATCATCCAGATCGAGCAGGCCCGTACCAATCCCAGCGTCGGCACCACCGTCAAGCTCGCCGACGCGCTCGGTGTCTCGATCACCACCCTCCTCGACTACGAGCAGGGCCCGCAGGTCAGGATCGTTCCGGCGGAGCAGGCCGTCCGCATGTGGTCCACGCCCGCGGGCAGCCACACAACGCTGCTCGTCGGCACCGAGGCCCGCGGACCACTCGAACTGTGGCGGTGGGTCCTGCTGCCGGGGGAGGCCAGCTCGTCCGACCCGCATCCGCCGGGCACCACCGAACTGCTCCATGTGACCGCCGGGGAACTGACGCTCGTCGTCGACGGCGAACCGCACACCGTACCCGGGGGCGCCTCGGCGGCCTTCGAGGCGAGCGTGCCGCACGCCTACCGCAACGAAGGCGCCGAGACCGTCGAAATGATCATGTCCGTGTCGATCCCGCCCGCGCGCTGAGACGGCCGGTCCGTGGTGACGCCCGCCCGGATGGAGTCCCGGGGCACGGGTACGGCTTCTTGTAGCGTGGCCGAATGCCTGTTCAATCACATGATGAAGCCGAGCGGCTCGCGGCGGCCTGGCAGGCCCTGACCACCTGGCTCGCCCAGCACGCGCCCACCTCATACGCCTCCCTCCTGCCGCCCGCGACGGAGGAAGAGATCGCCACCGCCGACTCCCAGTTGATGCGGCACGTCGGGTACGGACTGCCCGCGGAGCTGGCCGCACTGTGGCGGCTGTGCGGTGGCGTGGAGCACCAGTACATCGAGGAGAACGAGGAAGCGGGTGAGGTCGGCTCCGGCGCTTTCCTGCCCGGCGGAGTGATCCTCCTCTCCCCCGCCGAGGCACTGGGGCCGAGGCTCCCCCAGCACGGCCAGCGCGACGGGTGGGGCGGTGTCCAGGTGGTTCCGTGGCTCACGCGGGACGAAGCCGGACCCTTGTCAGGTCACTATGCCGGCGCCGACGGTGTCGGACGCTGGTCGAACATGGACCAGCCGGTGGGGGAACCCGCGTATCCGTCGATCGCCGCGTACTTCGAAACCGTCCACCGGGCGCTGACCGAAGGGCTGGCGGATCTGATGGGCGACGATGTGCCCGGACTGGTGTGGGGCTGCCTGATCTGGGACAACCCCGAGTTCTCCGCCCTGGACGACGCGGCCGGGCACTGGACGCCGAT
Organism: Streptomyces sp. NPDC094034; assembly: GCF_040303865.1. NCBI lineage: Bacteria > Bacillati > Actinomycetota > Actinomycetes > Kitasatosporales > Streptomycetaceae > Streptomyces > Streptomyces sp. NPDC094034. The sequence goes on from NZ_JBEOUD010000019.1 coordinate 36,023, forward strand.
CCACTGAGGGCGAGGGCCCTCGCCCTTCAGGAACGTCCCTTCCGACTCTGCCGGTCGGCAGGCCCTACGCCTACCCGCCCCAGCAGCAGCACCCGGAACAGCGGCGGTATCCCCAGGGAGGGCCGTACGGTCCTCCGAGGTAGGCATGACGAACCCTCGGTATCTCACGGATGAGATACTGGGGGCTTTTTGCGTCGAGGGCTATGCGCTGATCTCGTCCATCAGCATCCGCAGTGTCAACGAGTGTTTCTCGGGGGGGAGTTGGTCCAACGCTGCCTGTGCGTACGCCTTTCCACCGACCTTGTCACCCGCCCGCGCAAGCATGAGTCCGCGGTGAAGTTCCAGATGAGTAGCAAACCGAGGAAGCGTCGGAGGTAGCTCACGACGCGCCTCGTCTTGCGCCATCACGGCCCCCTTCTCGCCACCCAACCGCGCGAGCAGAAGGGAGACGAAGACGTTCATACGCCAGTGCGGAACCGCATAATCGCTCGTCTCGTCGTATGACCCCGACGCGTCGAAAATGCGGCGCCCCTGGTCAACAAGCCGAAGAGCGCTGTCCCTGTCTCCTCGGATGGCTGCTGCGTGGGCCTTCCCCATCACAGCGTTAAGCAGGCCGAGGGAGGGTTTGTCAGAGATCGCCATAGCCTGATCGGCCAGTACGTCAGCCACCCCGAGGGCTGCCCCTTCGTACCCGAGGGCGATGGCTGCTCGCCCGCGAACCCAGACCCGAGTCCGCTCGTCACCGCTCTCGTCTGCCGCTCGGGCAGCCGTGCGGTACCAGCCCACGGCCTTGGAGCCGTCAGAGCCCGGAAACGTCTTCGCGTACAGCGTCATAAGACGCGCGGCCACGGACCACAGCTGCGGTGCGTCTAGCTGCTGCTGGATGATGACCAGTTCACCAGCTACGCGACGCTGGATATCAGCAGCCCCCAGCGTCATGTACTGCGTTCCGTACGTGGCTAGTTTCTCTTCCCAGGCCTCGCCCGACGGTCCGCCGTCGAGTCGCGCAGCGAAACCCGCGGTAAGGAGATCGGAAGCGACCAAAGGCGCTATTGCGGTTCCTGCGACGTCGGTAATGAAAGAGCGTCGGTTCACGTCACCTTCAAGCGCAGCGAGAGGGGCATCCAGCACGATGGAGAGGCACCGGAGGTAGAAAGCTCCCGGCGCTGTCCTACAGCGTTCCCACCGACTGACATATTCCCGCTCTAACGCAGTACCGAAGGCGCGGTTGATCTCCGACGCAAGTCGCCCCTGGCTCCACCCACGTGCCTTACGAAGATCCCTGATCAGGTGCCCCATGGCCATAGATTCATTATGCCCCTGTGGGTGGAGTTCGAAGGCGAACTGGCTGGTTGACGGACCCAACTTGCCCCTAGAGATGCCCCTACTCCGCCCCCGGGTGTAACGACAGCCTTGTACCGAGCAAGCGTCCCGGCGTCGCGCGCACGACCCGGGACCGGCCGACGCGGCGAGGAGCGACGACATGGAGAGCAGTAGCCAGCAAAGAGCCGGCACGGGACTTGAGTTGACGGGGCCTGTTCTGACACGCGCGCGGCTCATAGAGGGCAGCGTCTTGCGCGCCTACAGCGCCTTCATCACCCACGCGTCGGAGTGCGGCCCCTGTAAGGCCCTCGGTGTGGACTGTGACGAGGCCGCAAGGCTCCGGAAGTCCTGGCGACAGGCCAAGGAGCGGGCGACTACATGATGTGGATGCGGATCTACCGGGCCGACAGCACTACCGGGGAACGGTCCGTCCTCAAGCCTCTTCGATCGGTGAAGCCGACGGAGAAGCCTGATGAGACATCACGGTTCCCCAAGTGCGAATGCCCCCTTCACCGGGAGGACGGAGTGGGTAGCGATGACGAATAACTCAGTCATCCTCCGGTCCGTCCGCTGGCTTCTGAGGTCGGATCCCGAACGCGGAGCGACGCACCGGATCGTCTACGACGCTCAGTGCGAGACGTGCGAGGAGTCTGCGGAAACGTCGATCGGATCCCGGGTTGGCCCGGAGGTCTGGGCCCTGACGCATACCGGTCGTCATCCGAGCCACCGAACGTTCGTGGCCACGCAGCGAACCGTATGGCTTGCCACACCCGCGAAGGGGCGCGTCGATGAGATGGGCGACGTGGAGGTACTGATCGAGCGGACGCGTACCGACGCGGGACCGAAATCCCAACGTCAGCAGCGTGCGGACTGGAACCACCGAGTGAGGGACTGGGCAAATCTGCATGGATTCTTCGTCAGTGCCGGCGGAAGTATCCCGCGCATGATCGTGGCCCACTACCTATCCGTTCACCCCGACGACCCTCCGCCGGAGGTGGGGTGAGGTGGACTGGCACAGGGATCGGTACACGACGATCGCCCGATGCTGCGCGGGCGTGTGGCTGCTGATCGTGGCACTTGTCGCGATGGTCCTGGCCACCGCCGCGTGGCTGGTCCGGGTCTGACAAGCAGAACTCCGCACTCCCCGCCCCGTGGGAGTGCGGACAAGCGCAGAGCCGGAGCATGTCAGGGCCGTCGGCTCTGCCCTGCGAAGAAGCCCCTCGTTTCCTCATGGGAGCGGGGGGCCTTTGCATTGCTCGGACCCTGGGATCAGTCGAGCAGCGGGATCTCGATCGCCGGGCACCGGTCCATGACCATGTCGAGACCAGCCGCCCGGGTGCGGTCGTAGGCCTCTTCGTCGATCACGCCGAGCTGGAACCAGACCGCCTTCGCCCCGATCGCCTTCGCCTCGTCCGCGACCGCGCCCGCCACCTCGCTGTTGACGAAGACGTCCACGACATCGACCGGGAAGGGGATGTCGGCCAGCGAGGCGTAGCCCTGCTCACCGTGGACCGGCTCGGCCTTGGGATGGACCGGCACGACGCGCTTGCCGTAGCGCTGGAGCACCGCCGCGACGCCGTAGGCCGCGCGGGACCGGTTGTTGGACAGTCCCACCACGGCCCAGGTGTCGCCGCTCTGCGTCAGGATCTTGCGGATGGTCTCTGTGTCTGCGTACATGCCTCGAACAACGGTCTGCCACGCCCGCTCATTCCGCGCGGCGAGCGTGCGGCCGGGCGTCGCCGGGCAGGCGGGGCTTCGAAGGCACTCCCTAGAGCAGCCAGTCCGCCTCCTGCGCGATCCTGATCGCGTCCACCCGGTTCCGGGCGTTGAGCTTGGCCACGATCGTCGTCAGATAGTTTCGTACGGTGCCCGGTGACAGATGCAGCTCCCGGGCGATCTCCTGGGCCTCCGACCCCTCCGCCGCCCTCCGCAGCACCTCCGTCTCCCGCTCGGTCAGCGGCGACTCGGCGCCGTCCCACGCCGAGAGCGCGAGCTGCGCGTCGATCACCCGGTGGCCGGCGACCACCCGCCGTACCGCCGTGGCGAGTTCCTGGGGCGGCGCGTCCTTGAGCAGATAGCCGGAGACATGCGCCGACAGCGCACGCCGGAGCGTTCCCGGCCGGCCCAGGCTGGTGAGGATCAGCGTCCGGCACTCGGGCAGCGACTCCCGCAGCCGGGCGGCCGCCGTCAGCCCGTCGATCCCCGGCAGATCGATATCGATGATCGCGACATCGGGGCGGTGCTCCAGAGCGGCCGGCAGGATGAGGTCGCCGCGCTCCAGCTCACAGACGACCTTGAGGTCGCTCTCCAGGTTCAGCAGAGCCACCAGCGCTCCACGGACCATGTTCATGTCTTCGGCCAGCAGAATGCGGATGGCCATGAATGAGGTCTCCTCCTCTGATCCGACAGGGCACCCGGCGCCCAAGCCTCCGGTCCGACAGGCCGGACAGGACCTACGCCGCGGAGTCCTGAGCGTAGATGTCGTCGTCCACATCGGGCACTTCTCTGATCAGATGGGCGGGCGCCTCGGCCATCAGCTGGAAGGTCCCGTCCGCGCCGCGAGCGATGGAGAGCCGACCCGACACGGCACGCAGCCGCGTCTCCAGATTCCCCAGACCGCTGCCGCTGTGCGGCGAGGAGTCGCGGTACGCCGGATCGACACCGTCGTTGGACACGGACAGCCGCACCAGCTCGCCTTCCTGAATGGCCTCGATGTCGCAGACACAGGCGCGTGAGTGCCGCAGCAGATTGGTGATCGCCTCGCGCAGCACCGCGGCGAGTACGGTGTCGACCGGCTGACTGATCTTCCCGAGCCGGACCGTGGCCCGCACCTTCACGTCCGCTGCGGTGAGCAGGGACTGCGCCGAGCCGAGCTCCTGTTCCAGCGAGAGCCCGCGCAGCCCGCTGGCGACCGTACGCACATCGGCGAGCGACTGACGTGAGATCGCCAGGACTTCGCTGATCTCGTCCATCGCGCGCCGAGGATGCGTCGGCACCAGCCGGTGGATCAGCTCGCTCTTCAGCGTGATCGCGGAGAGGCTGTAGCCGAGCAGATCGTGCAAGTCCCGTGCGAAGCGCAGCCGTTCCTGTGTGACCGCCATACGGGTCAGCTCGACGCGGGTGTCATGCAGCGCCCGGACCAGCTCGGCCATCCTGGAGAGCCCGTACACGACGAGGCCGGTCAGCAGGGTCGACTGGCACAGATAGAAGGCCTCGCGCAGGGGAAGACGTTCCACGATCGGGGGGATGAGCATGCTGATCCCCACCGCTCCATAGGCGAACCAGGCGCGTCGGCCGGGCAGGAGCAGCAGCAGCGACCCCGCGAGAAATCCGGCCATCGCCCCCCACTGGGAGTGAAAGGCCGCGATCGGCAGATAGGTGAGCAGCGCCTGTGTGCCGAGTGTCACCCACTTCTGCCAGGTGGGGGCACGGCGGGCCGTGGCGCTGGAATGTCTCAGTTGCAGCAGGAAGATGAGCACCATCCCGACGAGGGACGCGGTCAGGGCGAAGGTGCTGTGATCCACTCCTACGAGATTGACGACGGTGACGCTCAGATAGCCGAGAAGGGCGATCGTCAGGATGACGCGGGCCAGCTGAGGAGCCGGCAGGTCCGGTGGAGCCGTGGGGCCGCGCGTCGCCCCGTCCTTCTCCCCAGGCCGGACATTCTCTGTGCATCCGTCGCGACTTCGCATGATCGTGTGTCTTCGCAGCCTTCCCTGTCGAACCTCCTTGCTACGTGAAGAGCGTAAGTGATCGACGTGAAGGATGTGCCGAGATCGGTCGGTGCCGGGACGAGATCGCCGCTCTGTTACGCGGACTTTACGCGTCCGCTCGTGGGAGTCAGACGAAAAGTGGTATGGGGTTCAGCCGGTCGTAAGGGGTGGGCTCGGCGCATCTCCCCAGCTCCACGGGTGTGTTGTAGAGCCGGCCCGGCGCGAAGCGCGGCCAGAAGGGCCGCAGGCCCGGCACGATCACCTTCACCACGGGGAGTCCCAGATCGGGTCGGCTCTGGTCGAGTACGAGCAGTTCCATGCCGTGCGATCGCGTCAACTCCGTGATGGTGGTGACGTCTTCCAGTAAATCCCCGGTCGGGGTGTAGGGCCAGTCGTGGGGTCCACGGGCGGGCGCGTCCCGATCCGCCCGCAGGTAGGGGCGGTTGGTGGCCGTGGAGTGTTGCCACCAGTCCAGCGGTTCGGGATCGGTGACGCGGTATCCGCCGCCCTCGGGTGTCACCTCGCCGACCAGGGGCAGCAGTTGACCCATCTCCGTCAGGGCCCTGCGCAGCGCCAGCCGCGGGTCGAAGTGCGCGCCGAAGCCGAAGACGATGTCCTCGGCCGGCTTGTCCGTACGCCGGGACAGGGCCGCGATCACCGGGATTCCGAAGTCCGAGGTGAGGTCCAGGGCCCACACCTCGCGGCACACCGTACGGTAGCCCTCGCGCAGCCGCTCGATGTACGGCTCCCCGAAGGCGCCGAGATCGACACCGGGCTGCCGGGTCCGGTTGTACCACCACAGCGCCACCGCGTCCCGCTCCACCAGCTCCAGGAACCCCTGGATCAGGGCGTCTTCGGGGCTGCTGCCGGCCGCGTTGCCGTTGGAGTCGGCCGACAGGCCGTCGCGTGCCTCCTCCTCGCCGAAGTACAGCATGGACGTGGGCAGCAGTCGCTGGGTCCGCCCGGTCAGCGACCACACGGGGGTCCAGTCGGTGGGACGGCGCGTGTCGAACGGTGGTGGTACGTGGTGCAGCCGCGAGCCGCCCGCGTTCCACCGCTCCCTGTCCCGGAGCTGCCGGTCGTCGAACAACTGGCAGGAGTTGGGGTGGATCGCCGCTTCGCCCAGCGCCTGGAGGGAGTCATGGATCACCGGTTCGTCACCCTGCCGGGTTCCGCTGTAGCGCTCCACCGCCTCACCCAGCGCGCTCGTCCGGGCCTCCTCGTCCGTGAGCCCCTTTCCGCCGCTGAGGGTGCGCAGTCCGGCCCGCAGCCCCGCCAGGGTCCCGCCGCGCATGGCCAGATTCCGGCCGGAGAGAAAGGCGCTGACGAACTCCGGGCTTCCCGGGGCGCGCCGGATCTCCTTGATGATTCCGGTGACGGGATCCACCAGAGATCCGTAGCGCTCCCACATCTGACGTGGCGTCAGCGCCCGGTGGCCATTGAGGTCATGGACGGCCTTGGGCCGCGACACCGGTACGAACGGGCCGCCCACCCGCCGGGCGACCAGGCCCGCATCCCCGCAGACCGCGCACTGCGGCAGCCGGGCCACGGGATGCGCCGTGGTGCGCAGCCCCAGTGTGTCCAGCGTGTTCACGGAATCGTGGGAGGAGGACCGTACCCCCGCCAGCCACTTGGCGGCCTCCAGCACGGCGAGCTGTACGGTGATGGCCCTGCCCGCCGCCAGTGTGGCGTGCGGTCGCCGCGGCGGTCCGTCCAGGCCCAGTGCGCGCTGTAGGGGGCGCTCGGAGTGGCGGTGACCGCGCAGCCGGGTCGCCAGACAGTGCCAGCACGGACCTTCGCCGGGGCGGAACAGCGGTCCGATCCAGGGGGTCGCGGAGCCCAGGGCCACCAGCAGCCAGGGCGTCCCCGCCGCGCGGTGCGCGGCGTCGACCTCGCGCAGCCGCGGGGAGAGATAGTCGTCGCACAGGACGAGCGAGAGATCCGCCTCGGTGTCCGGCGGCGCGAGCGTCAGCCCCGAGGCGCGGCACGCGGCGCCGACCTCGGCCAGGTCGACATCCGTCAGGGCCACCGGGCGTACCGACGTCCGGGCGAGCCTGTCCAGCGCGTGTACGCCGTCCAGTCCGGCCAGATCCCAGTAGGCCTCGGCCGCCGGATCGGGGCAGGGGGGTGCGGTCGGGCTCTCCGGTGCGGCCGGCCGCAGCCGCAGCAGTCCCGCCGCGTCGAGGGCCCGCAGCGAGGCGGCGGCCTCTTCGGCGGTCAGCGCGGGCGCCGCGTCGCGCAGCACCCCGGCTGGACTGCGGGTGCCGTCGAGCAGGGGTACCAGCACCTCGCTGTGGTCCCCGTACAGCGCGGTGACTCCGCGCTGGGACACCAGATAGGCCGCCTCTCCCGGGACGACCGTGGCGCGCAGATGGCTCTTGAAGCCGAGTCGCGCCCCGTCACCGGTGGACGGCCACCGGCCGTTCCCCCCTGCCTGGGTCATGCCTGGTGCGGCTCGTGCCCGTTGAACGCGGGGGCGACGGGAGAGGCGTTGATGCAGATGCTCAGCAGTGCGACGCCCTCTTCGGGCGTCGAGTCGAGGTCCTCGATGACGAGATGACGCCCGCCGGCCGCCGGCCCGTCCGCCCCGAGGAGGGAGGTGATGGCGTTGCTCATGACGATCGTTCCCCTTTCATGCTGTCAGTTGTCGTGCGGTCAGTTGACGTACCGCCGCGTGCGCGACTGCTGGCGATTCTCGCGGGAATGATTCCGCGCACAACGATATGACGGGTAAGCAGTTCCGTATTCACTGCCGCGATATGAAAATCTCATGCTCGGCCGGGTGTTCAACGGCCGCTGAAACATGGGGAGATGGCGGACGAATCGATCCTACTGGCGTGCCGTCCTGGGCCGCGGTGGCTCATTCACGGAGCCCGGACGCGTACCGGGACGGGCCGTGGAGGGGGCCTTGCGCAGCCGGCCACCCAGCAACGCCATTCCGAGCGGCGTGACCGAGTGGAGAGCGCTGTTGCGTACCCGCCGAGTGGTGATCAGGCCGGACTCCCGCAATACGGAGGCGTGTTGGCTCGCACTGCCGGGGGAGACGCCGAGCCGCGCGGCGAGCTGGCTGGTGGTGCAGGTGTTGGTCAGCGCGCGCAGGGCGGCGGCGCGGGTCTGACCGACAAGTGCGCTGAGCGCCTGTCCGCCGGTGACCTCCGGGGCGTCCGGGACCGCGAACAGACCGGAGACATCCGACGGCATGGAGAAGACCAACGCGGGCTGATCGCTGTCCCGTTCGGCGGCGATGACCCGGCCGACCAGCCCGGGCAGGAACGCCGACGGGTTGAGCAGCAGGCCCTGGCCCCTGAGATGGACGTCAAGTTCCAGCCCGTCGTGTATCTCAAGGACCGGTGGGTTCCAGACAATCCGGGGGTGCAGTGTGCCGAGCAACTGCTCGACCCCGCCCGTCATGGCGATGCGTCCGTGCGTGTCGCACTCGCTGTCGAGCCGTTCCAGAACCCGGTCCCAGTACGGGGCGACACCGGCCCGCCACATGTCCACGGCCAGCCGGGTCGCGTCCGTACGGGTCAGGGAGAGCGCGGCGAGCGACGAGGTGTCCGCGTCCGGCGAGGAGTCGAGCAGGAACAACAGATCGTCCGGTGCCTTGAGGGCCCTGAGCAGTGGGACGAGCGGCCGGTTGAGGGAGGAGGCCTCGCGCAGTCGGCCGAGTGCGTCGGCTCGCCATCGCGCGTAGTCGGGGTTGCGGGACTGGGTGAGCACACCGAGCGCGAAGACCCCCTCGGCGACCGGGCCGAGTGTGCTCTGCACCCGGGTTCGAGCGAGATCTGCCGCGGTGAAGTGGATCCTCTGCATGTAACGCCCCCGTAAGCAAGTGGTGAATCCGTGGCGTCGGCAGTGCGGCCGACCATACGCTCGCCGATGTGCGGTGCCAGGCGTCGCGAGCCCGCCGGAATCGGCGGACAGGGCCCACGGCCTGTCCCGCCGGACAGGCCTTGGCGGCCCTGGCGGGAGGAACCGGGACCCACAATCGACGTTGCCATGGGCTGAGCTGCGCAGACAGTGTCCGCGTCCTCGAACCGTCATGGCCGATTCACTGTCCGGATCATGAATTCCTCAGGGGTGGCGCCGCGGCGCACGGCGTACGATCCTGGTCGAGCTGTATCAGGGCTGGTTGTGGTGGTCGCGGAGGTGTGGTTGTGCTGAAAACGGGGAAGATCCAGCGGTTCGACGAGACGCGTGGGTATGGATTCATCAACCCGGACGAGGGTGGTGAGGACGTGTTCATGCACGCGAACGATCTGCTGGACGAGAAGTACCTCTACCAGGCGGGCAGAGACGTCGAGTTCTTTGTCGAAATGGGGGAGAAGGGCCCGAAGGCGTCGGAGATCCGTCTGATCCACCAGCCTTCGCGACACCGTCTCGAACATCTCGGAGGTGATGTCGGGGTGGCCGAGAACGAGCCAGGCGCCGGCGGGTTCCGGAGCGAGCTCACCGATGTACTCCTCGACGCCGACGGAACTCTGACCGCCGATCAGATCAAGCGGATCCGTACCCGGATCATCGAGCTGGCCCGTGCGCACGGCTGGATCGGCGACTGACCGGTGCGCGGAGCCCCGCGCGGGGACGCGTGGGGAAACGGGCGAGTGGAGCATGAGCAACGCGGGTGCCCCGGCATGCGGTCCGGGGCACCCGCCCTTTGCGTGTACGGGCGATCGCCGGGGAAGGGAGTCCGGCATCGCTCCGTACCCGCGGCCCGGCGGTCAGACCACGTCCCGTCGCAGGGGTACCAGTACGGCGACGGCCGCCGCGACGAGAGCGTAACCCGCCAGCAGCACTCCGCCGCCCACCGGGGACAGCAATGACACCGGACTCGTGGCCAATTCGTCCGCCAGGACATCAGCGAGATAGGTGAAACCGGTGAGCGAGGCCGTGGCGCCACCCGGCAGCAGCGGGTAGAGCAGATTGACCCCGGGGATCATCATCAGGATCAGCTCGCCCAGGTGGAGATAGCCGATGACCACCGTGAGAGCCACCAGGTGGTTGCGGATCAGCGCGCCCATCGCCACACCGAGCAGCGTGTGGACGGCCATCGTCAGCGCCAGCCTGAGCAGTAGCTCGATCACCGTGCCGGTGGCCGTCCCGGGGGTGACCCCACGGGCGGCGAGCGCTCCGAAGAACCCCACGCCCGCGCCGGCGGTCTGCACCAGCCCGTACACCAGACCGGCCGCTCCGAAGGTGACCAGCTTGGCGATGAGCACCTGTCGGCGCCGCGGTGCGAAGAGGAAGGTGAAGGTGACCGTACGGTGCCTGTACTCCGACGTCATGGCCACCGTGCCCAGCGCCGCCGGGACGAAGACCGTGAAGCCCAGCGTCCCGAGGACCGACAGGACACCCTCCTGTGTCTCCAGGCCCGGCATGGGCGGCGAGAAGTTCTCCGGTCCGACGGCGGTCAGCGACCCGACCATGCCGCCGCCCAGGACGACGGCGGTCAGCAGCGACCACAGCCACAACCGCGTGGCGAGCAGCCGGCGGAACTCCGCCTCGATCAACGCGTTCATCGGGCTTCCCCCTCGCTGTCCGCGGTCAGTTCGAAGAACAACCGCTCCAGGCTCGTGTCCTCGGTGCGCAGTTCATGCACCCGCAGCCCCGCGGCCGACGCCAGATCGGCGATCTGCGCGGTCGCGAGCCCCTGTACCCGCAGCGCGCCGTCGTGCCCCGTCTCGACGTTCCGCGCGGCCGCCGGCCCCTGCGGTGTGCCCCGTAACAGCACCTTTCTGAGCGCCTTGGCGTCGGGGGAGCGGACCAGTACGGTCGAGGGGCTGAGCCGCTCCATCTCCCGCAGCGGCCCCGCCGCGACCAGCCTGCCGTGCCGGATCATCACGACGTCGTCCACGATCTGCTGAACCTCGCTGAGCACATGGCTCGACACCAGTACGGTGCGCCCCTCGTCGGCGAGTTCGCGCAGGAAACGACGGAGCCACGCGATGCCCTCGGGGTCGAGGCCATTGCTCGGCTCGTCGAGCAGCAGTACCCGGGGATCGCCCAGCAGCGCGGTCGCGAGACCGAGCCGCTGCTTCATTCCGGTGGAGAAGGTGCGGGTCCTGCGGTGCGCGGCGTGCGCGAGGCCGAGCCGGTCCAGTAACTCCTCGACACGGCCCGCCGGATGGCCGCCCATGGTGCGGTAGATCCGCAGATGGTCCCGCGCCGAGTGCTGGGGGTGGAAGGCCGAGGCGTCGAGCACCGCCCCGACGACCTCGGAGGGCCGGCGCAGTTCCCCGTACCGCTTGCCGCCGATCGTGGCGGTGCCCCCGGTCGGGGTGACCAGGCCCAGGATCATGCGCATGGTCGTGGTCTTGCCGGCTCCGTTGGGTCCGAGGAAGCCGGTGATGGCACCCGGCTCCACGCAGAAGCTGAGCCTGTCCACCGCGGCGACCGGCCCGAACCGCTTGGTCAGGCCCGTCACTTCGATCCGGTGGCTCGGGTGATTCGTCGGTTCCGTGCCTGACGTCCGCGTCTGTGCCATGGGATCCATCCCTCCCTCTGGGATCCGGTGGTGGGACCCGGTGCTGGGCCCCGGCGCCCCGCCCCGCCGTGGTATCTGTTCTAGTAGTTGTACATCAGATAGACTGGGCTTGTGCGACTGGTTCTCGATCTCGACAGTGAGGCCCCGATCTATCAGCAGATCCGGGACCGGGTGGTGGAAGCCATCGCGGACGGCTCCCTGGCGCCCGGTGCGTCCCTGCCCTCCACCAGACAGCTCGCCGTCGACCTGGCGATCAACTTCCACACCGTGAACAAGGCGTACGACCTGCTTCGGCGCGAGGGCGTCATCCGCGTCAACCGCAAGAGCGGAGCGGTGGTCCACCCGGATGTGCGGACGGCGACGGCGGAACTGCGGGTGGGGGCCGACTGGGAGCGGCGGCTGCGCACGCTCCTGGCCGAAGCGGTGGTGCGAGGCAGTACCGAGGAGGAGGTCGACGCGTATGTACGGGCGACCCTGGAGGGGTTCGCCCAGCGGAACGAGGGGGGCGGTGGAGAGCGGTGAACAAGCCCTGGCGGCTACGCCCGTGCCCCGGCGTGCCGCACCGGCGTGCCCCGCGCGCTCCGCGCGCTCCGGCGCCTCGGGGCCGTACCTCGCCCGGCCGTGCCCCGTCGCTCACAAGAGATTGGATCGGGTGAACACCATGCTGGTCAACCTGCTCGTCAATGCCGGAATTTTGCTGCCTCTGGGGGCCACCCTCTACGCCGCGCCGAGCCCGCTGCTCAACCCCCACGCGGTGCCCTTCGGCGTACGGGTACCGCCCGACAGGGCGGACGCCCCCGAGGTGAGCGGACAACGCCGCCGCTACCGCGCCCTGTTGCTGCCCGCCACCCTCGTTGTCACCGTGGCCGCCCTCGTCATCGGCGCCGTGCTCGACAGCGTCGCGGTCGGCGGCGTCGCGGCGCTCGTGCTCTGTGCGATCGCCGCCGCGCTGTGGCTGAGCGCGCATCGCGCCCTCGCCCGCGCGAAGGAGCGGGGCGACTGGTACAAGCACGTACGGCAGGGCGTGGCGACGGACACTTCCCTGCGCACCGATCCCGTACGGCTGCCATGGGCATGGACGATTCCCTCGCTCGTGGTGATCGTCGTGACCGCCGTCGCCGGTGCGATCGCCTATCCGCGGCTGCCCGCGACGATGGCGCTGCCGGAACGTACGTCGAGCGGCACCGAGTACCGCGAGATCACGACCACCTTCTGGACCGTGTTCAGCCCGGTCTTCGCCCAGATCCTGCTGACCGCCGTGGTCATCGGGACACTCGTCGCCGTCCTGCGCGCCCGCGCGGACCTGGATGTCTCGCGGCCTCTGAGCAGCGCCGCCCGGCACCGCCGCCACCTCGGTCTGACGGGGCGCTGTCTGCTGGGCATCGCCGCGCTCCTGAACCTCATGCTGCTCGGGCTGTCCGGGATGATGTGGAGCGACAACCGCTCCGGCGCGGTGCTGTCCCTGGTCATCGGCGTGCCGCTGCTCGCGGCCGTCGCCGCGTGCGTGCCGCTCCTGCGCAACGGATCCGGCGGCAGCCGGCCGGCGTCGGAAGCCTCGGGCGGCGCCGACAGCGCGGACAGCGCGGAAGGCTCGGACGGCGCGGGTGGTCGCGACGGCGGTGACGAGGGGACCGGGCTCGTGCCGCGCGACGACGACCGCCACTGGTACGGCGCCGGCACTGTCTACGTCAACGTCGACGATCCCGCCGTCCTGGTGCCCCGGCGCGTGGGGATGGGCTGGACCGTCAATCTGGGCAATCCCCGGTTCCTGATCATCTCCGCGGCGGTGCTCGCGATCGCCGCGGGGGCGACGGTCGTGACCGCCACCGTGTGATCGGCCCGGTCGGGCCCCGCATAGGGTGGGGGGATGCAGGAGCAGTACCGGACCGTCGCCCGCGCGGGCGTCCACGAGACCGAGATCAACCGGTCGCGCTTCATCTGCGCGCTGGCGCCCGTGGCGACGGAGGAGGAGGCGCGGGAGTTCGTCGCGCGGATCCGCGAGGAGCACCCGACGGCCTCGCACAACTGTTTCGCGTATGTGATCGGCGCCGACGCCTCCGTGCAGAAGGCCGGCGACGACGGTGAGCCGGGCGGTACGGCGGGCGCGCCGATGCTCCAGATGCTGACGCGACGTGAGGTGCGCTACACCGCCGCGGTCGTGACCCGCTACTACGGCGGGGTCAAGCTCGGCGCGGGCGGTCTGATCAGGGCGTACGGGGGAGTGGTCGGCGAGGCCCTGGATGTCGTCGGGACCCTCACCCGGCAGCGCTTCCGACTGGCGACCGTCACCGTCGACCACCAGCGCGCGGGCCGGCTGGAGAACGATCTGCGGGCGACCGGGCGTGCGGTGCGGGACGTACGGTACGCCGAGGCGGTCACGATCGAGATCGGCCTGCCGGACTCGGAGGTACCGGCGTTCCGGGCATGGTTGGCCGATACGACGGCGGGAACCGCCGTGCTGGAGCTGGGCGGAGAGGCCTTTGCCTGATATGCCCTGTGTCTTCCGCCCCCTGGAGGGCCGGTCTTGAGGATTCTGCACACGTCCGACTGGCATCTCGGGCGGTCGTTCCACCGTGTGAGCATGCTCGACGCCCAAGCCACCTTCCTCGACCATCTCGTGGCCACGGCCCGGGACCGCGCGGTGGACGCCGTCGTCGTCGCGGGCGATGTCTACGACCGGGCCGTACCCCCGCTCAGCGCGGTGGAGTTGTTCGACCGGGCCCTGCACCGACTCGCCGACGCCGGCGTACCGACCGTGATGATCTCCGGGAACCATGACTCGGCCCGTCGGCTCGGCGTCCTCGCGGGTCTGGTCGAGCGCGCGGGGATCCATCTGCGAACCGACCCGGCCGGCTGCGCCACCCCCGTCCTGCTGAAGGACACGCACGGCGAGGTGGCCTTCTACGGACTGCCCTACCTCGAACCGGCCCTGGTACGAGACGAGTTCAAGGTCGCCAAGGCCCATCACGAGACGGTGCTCGGCGCCGCCATGGAACGGGTACGAGCCGATCTCGCGGGACGCGACGCGGGCACCCGCTCCGTCGTCCTCGCGCACGCGTTCGTCGCGGGCGGCGCGCCCAGCGACAGTGAACGGGACATCACCGTGGGCGGTGTGGCGGCCGTGCCCAGCGGAATCTTCGACGGCGTCGACTATGTCGCCCTGGGACATCTGCACGGCGCCCAGACCGTCACCGAACGCGTCCGTTACGCGGGCTCGCCGCTCGCGTACTCCTTCTCGGAGACCACGCACCGCAAGACGATGTGGCTGGTCGAGCTGGGGCCGCGGGGCGAGATCGAGGCGGAGCGGATCGACTGTCCGGTACCACGCGCCCTGGCGCGGATCCGGGGCACGCTCGACGAACTGCTCGACGACCCCCGATTCGCCCGCCACGAGTCGTCCTGGGTCGAGGCGACCCTGACCGATCCGGCACGCCCCGCCGAGCCCATGGCCCGGCTCGCCGAGCGCTTCCCGTACACGCTCAGCCTTGTCTTCGACCCGGAGCGGGGCGACGACGACCCGCTCTCCTCCTACGCGCAGCGCCTCGCGGGCCGTACCGACCAGCAGATCGCGGAGGACTTCATCGCGCACGTACGGGGCGGATCGGGGCCCGACGAGTCCGAACGCGGGGTGCTGCGCGCCGCGTTCGAGGACGTACGGGTCGACGCGACGGTACGCGAGGAGACCCCGTGAGGCTGCACCGGCTGACCATCACCGCCTTCGGGCCCTTCGCCACCACCGAGGAGGTGGACTTCGACGCGCTCTGCGCCGCCGGGCTCTTTCTGCTGCACGGCCCGACCGGCGCCGGGAAGACCTCGGTACTCGACGCGGTCTGCTACGCGCTGTACGGCGCCGTGCCGGGCGCCCGCCAGAGCCCCGGGGCCACACTCCGCAGTGATCACGCACCCGTCGGGACCCCCACCGAGATCGGCCTCGATCTGACCGTGGGCGGTCGGCGGCTGGAGATCGTCCGACGGCCCGCGCAGCTCCGCCCGAAGAAGCGGACGAAGGGATTCACCACCGAGAAGGCGCAGAGCCGGCTGCGGGAGTACGACGCCGAGGGCGGTACATGGCGCGCGTTGAGCCGCTCCCACCAGGAGATCGGCGAGGAGATCGGCCAACTGCTCGGGATGAGCAGGGATCAGTTCTGCCAGGTGGTGCTGTTGCCACAGGGCGACTTCGCCCGCTTCCTGCGCGCGGACGCGGAGGCGCGCGGGAAGCTTCTCGGCAAGCTCTTCGACACCCGCAGATTCGCCGCGGTCGAGGAACGCCTCGCCGAGCTTCGGCGCGCCGCCGAGCACCGGGTACGCGCGGGTGACGACCGGCTTCTCGCCGTCGCGCAGCGCCTCGCCCAGGAGGCGGGGGACCGTACGGCGTCCTCGTCAGGCAACCGTACGGCGTCCTCCTCCGGCAACCCTCCGGCGTTCCCCTCGGCCGACCCGGCGACGCCGCCGCCGCCCGAACTCCGGCCGGGCGACGCGGGGTTCGCCCCGGCCGTCCTGGAGTGGGCGGCGCTCGTCCGCACCGGCGCCCATGAGTGGTCCGACATCACGGAATCCGCCCTGTCGGGCGCCGAGAGCCGCGCCATGGCCGCCCGGCGCTCGCTGGACGCCGAGCGGGAACTGGCCGCACTACAGGAGCGGTTCGACCAGACCCGCCGCCGCGCCGAGGCGCTGGAGGAACAACGCTCCGAACACGATCGGGTACGGGCCCGGCTGGAGCGTTCCCACCAGGCGGAGCTGGTCGCGTCGGCGCTCGCACTGCGCGCCGACGCGGAACAGGCGCACCGCGCCGCCACCGCCGAGTACGCACACGCCCGCACGCTGCTGCCCACCGGTCTCATGGACGCCGGAGCGGAACAACTCGCCGCGCTGGAAGGGCAGGTGCGCCAAGAGCTGGGCGCGCTCGACGCCGCCCGGCGCGCCGAGCACCGCGACACCGAGATCACGGCCGAGCGCGCCGATCTGGACCGGCAGGCCCGGGCCGACGACGAGGTCCTTCAGGAAGCGGCCGGCTGGCTGGCCGGGTGGGAGCACCGACGCTGCGTCCTCCAGGACCGTGTCGAGGCCGCGCAGGAGGCGGCGACCCACGCCGAACAGCTCGCCGGACAGCTCGAACCCGCGCGCCTGCGGCTCGACGCGGCCCGGCGGCGCGACACCCTCGAAGCGGCGGCCTCGGAGGCCGGGCGGCTACTCAACTCGGCCCGGGAGCACACCAATACGGCGCATGAGCACTGGCTCGACCTGCGCGGCCGACGGCTGGCCGGCATGGCCGCCGAACTGGCCGCCCGGCTCGTCGACGGCGAACCCTGCGCGGTCTGCGGCTCCGCCGCGCACCCCGGCCCCGCGTCGGCCGCCGACGGCCAGGTCGACCCCGCCGCGGAGGACGCCGCGCTGGCGGCGTACCGGCGCGCCGACGAGGCTCGCGGGCGCGTTGAGCGCGAACACACGGCGATACGGGAACGACACATGGCGGCCCGCGCGGCGGCCGGTGAGTCGACCGTCGCCGAACTCGCCACGCTCACCGAGCGGCTGGACCGGGAACACACCGACGCCCGCCGTGTCGCCGCCGGCACACACGCGGCCCGCGAGGCCCTGGGCCGCGCCGAGCGTGAGTACGAGGACCGGCTCACCACGCAGCGCGAGGCCGAACGCCGCGTGGCCGCCCGTACGTCGAGGCGCGACGCGCTGGAACGCGAACAGAGCGCGCTGCGAGCCGAGTTGAGCCACGCCCGGGGAGCCGCGGACAGCGTCGCCGAACGCGCCGCGCAACTGGTGGACCGGGCCGGCCGGCTCGCCGGGGCCGCCGAGGCGGTACGCGCCGTCGAGACCACCGCGCTCCGGCTCAAGGAGGCCGACGGCCGGGTGGCCGGCGCTGCCTTCCGAGCCGGGTTCGACACCCCGGAGGCCGCCGCGGACGCCCTGCTCACCGACACCGACCGGCGGACGCTCCAGCACCGGCTCGACGACTGGCGGGCCGAGGCCGCCGCGGTCGCCGACCGGCTCGCGGAACCGGAGACCCGGGCCGCCGCGGATCACCCGCCCGCCAGGACCGAGGCCGCCGAAGCCGCCCACAACGCCGCCGAACGCGCCCTGCGCGACGCGTCGTCCGCGGCCACCACCGCCCGGGGCCGCCTCGCCGAGCTGGGCAGGCTCTCCCGGCTGGCCGAGGCCGAGGTACGCGCACTCGGCCCGGTGCGCGCGGAGCACGACAGGGTGGCCCGCCTCGCCGGTCTCACCGCGGGCACCTCCACCGACAACGAACGCAGGATGCGCCTGGAGTCCTACGTGCTGGCCGCCCGCCTCGAACAGGTCGCGGCGGCGGCCACCGTACGGCTCCACCGCATGTCCTCCGGCCGCTACGCACTGGTCCACTCCGACGCCAGAACGGGCGGCCAGCGGCGCTCCGGCCTCGGGCTCCAGGTCATCGACGCCTGGACCGGCAACGCGCGCGACACCTCGACACTCTCCGGCGGCGAGACCTTCTTCGCGTCCCTCGCCCTCGCACTCGGCCTCGCGGACATCGTCACCGACGAGGCGGGCGGCGTACGGCTGGACACCCTCTTCATCGACGAGGGCTTCGGCAGTCTGGACGATCAGACACTGGACGAGGTTCTGGACGTCCTGGACTCGCTCAGGGAGCGCGACCGGAGCGTCGGCATCGTCAGCCATGTCGCCGATCTGCGCCGCCGTGTCCCCACCCAACTGGAGATCGTCAAGGAGCGCCACGGCTCGGCGATCCGACAGGGGACCCAGGTATCTCCCTGACGTCTCCCCGAGGTCCCCTGAGGAGAAAACCGTGTGGACAACCACCGCCACGCACACCATGATCGTCCCCCATGCCCGCACTTGAGCCCCCCGCCCCCGAAGCACTCCGCCGCGACCCGCTGCCGCTGCGTGGCCGTACCGCGCTGGTCACCGGAGCCAGCCGGCGCGGCGGCATCGGATACGCGGTCGCCCGGCGCCTCGTCGCGTACGGGGCGAGCGTGTATCTCCATCACCATGTGCCGCACGACGCAGGTCAGCCCTGGGGCGCCGATCCGGACGGTCCCGAAGGTGTCGCCGCCGCCGTACGGGAGGCGCGCGCGGATCCGGGGGCGCGGGTGGTCCACGGGCCCGCCGATCTGTCCGGTGCCGAGGCGCCCGCCGCGCTGATCGCCACCGCCGCGGAAGCGCTCGGCGGTCGGCTCGACATCCTGGTCGCCAATCACGCGCTCAGCGGCCACGACGGCCCGCTCGACACCATCGACGCGGCGATGCTCGACGCCCACTGGGCGATCGACACCCGGTCGGTGATCCTGCTCATCCAGGCCTACGCCCGGCGGCGCGCGACGCTGCCCGGCCGGGCGCCCGGCGGCCGGGTCATGATGATGACGTCCGGTCAGGACATCGCGGGCGGGATGCCGGGGGAGATCGCGTACGGTCTGGCCAAGGGCGCCCTCGCCTCCGCGACCCGGTCGCTGGCCACCTCGCTCGCGGAACAGCTGGTGACGGTCAACACGGTCAACCCCGGGCCCGTCGACACGGGTTACCTGACCGGGGCGGCGTACGAGGAGATCGCGGCGCTGTTCCCGGCCGGGCGCTGGGGGATGCCCGACGACCCGGCCCGGCTGATCGCCTGGCTGGCCACCGACGAGGCCGAGTGGATCACCGGTCAGGTCATCGACTCCGAGGGCGGTCTCCGCCGCTGACCGCGAGCCGCGGCCGCCGGCCGGCGGTGGCCGGGCTCATGCCTCTCGGCCGAGCCCGGCCACCCCGTGGCGACACGCGGCCACCCCGCCGCCACCCCGTGGCAGCTCGGGGTCAGAGCTTCGACAGCTCGTCCACCAGATCGTCGAGACCCAGCGAGCCCTGCGACAGCGCCGCCATGTGCCACGCCTTCGCGTCGAACGCGTCGCCGTGCGCCCGGCGGGCGTTCTCCCTGCCGAGCAGCCAGGCACGCTCGCCCAGCTTGTAGCCGATCGCCTGGGCGGGCATCGACAGATAGCGGATCAGCTCGCTCTCCACGAAGTCCGCGGGACGGCCACTGTGGTTCCCGAAGAACTCCTGCGCCAGCTCGGGGGTCCAGCGCTCGCCCGGGTGGAACGGCGAGTCCGCCGGGATCTCCAGCTCCAGATGCATACCGATGTCCACGATCACCCGGCAGGCGCGCATCATCTGCGCGTCCAGGTAACCGAGCCTGCGCTCCGCGTCCGGCAGGAAGCCCAGCTCGTCCATGAGCCGCTCCGCGTAGAGCGCCCAGCCCTCCGCGTTGGCGCTGACCTGGCCGACCGAGGCCTGGTAGCGCGAGAGCTGATCGGCGACATGGGTCCACTGCGCGATCTGGAGATGATGGCCGGGAACGCCCTCGTGGTACCAGGTCGACACCAGGTCGTACACCGGGAAGCGCGTCTCGCCCATGGTCGGCAGCCAGGTGCGGCCGGGGCGGGAGAAGTCCTCGGAGGGACCGGTGTAGTACGGGGCCGCCGCGCCGCCAGGCGGAGCGATCCGGGACTCCACGCGCCGTACCCGCTCGGCGAGTTCGAAGTGGGTGCCGTCGAGCGCGTCGATCGCCTCGTCCATCAGCTCCTGGAGCCAGACCCTGACCTCTTCGACCCCCTCGATGTGCTTCCCGTGCTCGTCGAGATGGGCGAGCGCTTCCCAGGGGTCCGCGCCCGGCAGGATCTTCTCGGCCTCGGTCGTCATCTCGGCGCGCAGCCGGTGGTACTCGGACCAGCCGTAGGCGTACGCCTCGTCCAGATCCAGATCGGTGCCGTTGAAGTACCGCGACCAGCGGGCGTAGCGCTCCCGGCCCACGGTGTCCGGGGAACCCTCGACGGCGGGCGCGTACACCTCGCGCATCCAGTCCCGCAGCTCGGCGAGGGAAGCGGTGGCGGTGCGCGCGGCGGCGTCCAGTTCGGTACGGAGGCCGTCGGGACCGGCGGAGACGAACTCCTCGAACCAGCCGCGCTCCTCGCCCACCCACTCCGTCAGCTGGCCGATGAAGGTCGCGGTGGCCCGGGGACCGCCCGGCAGCTTGCGCTCCAGGCCCAGGGCGAGCGACTCGCGGTACCCGGCCAGCGCGGCGGGCACGGCCCGCAGCCGCTCGGCGATCGCCGACCAGTCCTCGTCCGTCTCCGCCGGGGTCAGCGGGAACGCGTCACGGAGATGGTGCACGGGCGAGTGGATGTTGCTGACCAGTCGCAGTCCCTCCTCGGCGTCATGGACGGCGAGCTCGGCCGTCAGACGCTCACGCAGCAGCCGGCCGCAGCGCCGCTCGGCATCGCTGTCCGCGCCCGGCAGCGTTTCGGCCACTTCGAGCCGGGCGAGGGTCGCCCGGCCGAGATCGGCGACGGCCTGCTGTCCGGCCGGGGAGAAGTCGGGCAGGCGACGGGAGCTCTCCGCGACGCCCAGATAGGTTCCGGTGATCGGATCGAGTTCGATGAGTGCGTCGACGTAGGCGTCGGCGACCTGGCGGGGCAGCGCGCTGCCGGAGGTGTCTGACATGCGGACATCCTCTCCGAGGGAGAACTTCCGCGTCACATCCCCGTGTCCGGCGGATCGGTGGGAATGGCTGATGACGGCGACATCGGGGGACCGCGACTCGCCGGAGACCAACCCCGTCCCGGCACCGGCGACTCAGGGCGTGTCCGGTGGCGCGGCATGGCCCGGACAGTCGTCCGGGCCGGTGCGGCGGATCGGCGCCCATGCCGGGGAACAGCGCCAGGGAACAGCGCCTGAGCCACGGAAAGGTCCGGATCCGCTCCATGAACGGGCCGATCGGCCATGGGCCGTGCGCTCAGGACAGCGGGGAGAGCCGGGCCACCGCGGCCCGGCCGATTTTGGCCGGATCACGACGTGGCCGACGCCTCGGACCCGCCTCGGACCCGCGCCGGACCCGCCTCGGACCCGCGCCGCCCGGGCAGCTGATCCGGGCAGCCATCCGGGCAGCTGACCCGGGCCGGGCGGTCAGCGGTCGGCCTGCTCGTGGCCGAACCTCTGCGCGTCGCCGTACGGAGGCAGCCCCCGCGCGGCCGTCGGCTCCAGCCGGGCCGTGATGACCAGCGTTCCTTCGTCGATCTGGTAGTCCAGCGGCAGACCGAGATCCCGCATGGTCGCCACCATGCCCGTGTTGGACGCCTGCGTGACGGCGTACACACTGTCGCACCGCGCCTCGACGGCGAGCGCCACGAGCCTGCCCAGCAGCTCGGATCCGATGCCCCGCCGCTGCCAGGCGTCCTCCACGATCAGCGCCACCTCGGTCTCGTCGCCGTCCCAGAGCAGATGACCGAGGGCGACGAGCCGGCCGGACTCCGTCTCGACCGCGAGCGTACGCCCGAAGCGCGGGCTGAGCAGATGGCTCAGATAGCGGTCGGCGTCCCCGACCGGGCCGTGGTAGCGCAGGCCCAGGGTGCGGTCGGAGCAGCGGGCGTGCATGGCGAGCGCGGCGTCGAGATCGCCGCGGTCGGCGCGGCGGACGGTGATCTCCTCGCCCTCGGGCAGGGTGAGGACGTCCTGGCCCCGGGGGATACGGGGGCCGAGCCTGGCGTCCAGCTCGACCAGCGCGCGGGCCCGTGCGAACTCGGTCGGGGTGAAGGGCAGATAGGGGCGCTCGACGATGATGCTGCCGCCGTGCGGGTCGTGCAGTCGCATCTCCGTTCCGTCCAGTACCCCTTCGACGGGCGCGCTCTCACCGGCGGAGCGGTCGGCGAGGGAACCGGCGGGCCGCGAGCGGATCGTGCAGCGGCCGAGCAACTGACGTAGCGAGAGCGGCAGTTCGGCGGCGTCCAGCGCGGTACGAGTGGCGAGACCGAGCACCCGG
Organism: Streptomyces sp. NPDC094034; assembly: GCF_040303865.1. Classification (NCBI taxonomy): domain Bacteria; kingdom Bacillati; phylum Actinomycetota; class Actinomycetes; order Kitasatosporales; family Streptomycetaceae; genus Streptomyces; species Streptomyces sp. NPDC094034. Next base: position 58,341 of record NZ_JBEOUD010000019.1, read on the forward strand.
GTCGGGGTGTCCACCAGATCGTGCGCGTCGGCGCGCTCGATCCAGGTACCGCTGCCGCCCGCGGCAGCGATCTCGCGGGTGAGGTCCGTGGCCTGGAGGGTGGACGGGGCGCGCAGCAGGAACTCGTCCACGGTGCCCTCGGCCAGCGGATGGGTCTGGAGGGTGAGGATGTCGACATGGTGCGCGGCGAACGCGGCGCACAGCGCGGCGAGACTCCCCGGCTCGTCCCGCACGGTGGTCCGCGTCCGCCAGAGGGTCGTCTCCACCGGCTCGGCCGGGGCGGTGCTCTCCCGCGCGTCCGGCGCCGACGGGGCCGGGATCCCCGGCGGCGGAGGGGCATGACCGTGCCTTCGTGCCCACCATGTGTGGAACATGGCCGTGGCGATCAGCGCCACGGCGGAGGCGACCAGCAGGAACGCGCCGTCGGGTCCATGGGCGATCATGTTCGCGAGGGCGTCGGCGACCGCCACGGCGGTGAACAGGGCGGCCAGCTCAACAAGATCCCGCCGCCAGTGGTGCGGGCGGCGGACACTCTTCGCAGACGTCACATTGGTCATGACCTCACTCTGACGGAATGGTGTTGCGTGATCACGAACGGTTTGTGACTGATGGGTTAAGTATGGATCTGTTCCCTTTTGGCCTATCTTCGGTCAACTTTGGCGTGGAGTGATCGCTTCAGTGGTGCCATGTGGCCGGCGGCTGAGCAGTCCGTCCGCCCCGCGCGTGCTCCGGGGCGGACGGAAAGAAGCGTGTGCCGGGAAACCCGGCGGACGGAGCGACCGGCTCCTACTGGCCGACCTTCCCCGGCTGGAGCACCTTCGTGAACAGCACCGTGCCGCCCTCTTCCCGCAGCCGGACCGTCAGCTCACCGCTGGCGCCGTCGATGTCCACCTCGCCGAAGAGCGGCGGGACCTCCATCGGGGAGAGGTTCGAACCCTGCGGCGCCTTGACGAAGGCACGGTCGGGGCCGAACGTGTCGTCCAGCTTGCTGGCCGGGAACTGGCCGGCGGCGATGGGACCCGAGACGAACTCCCAGAAGGGCGCGAAGTCCTTGAAGGCGGCCCGCTCCGGCGTGTAGTGCTGCGCCGAGGTGTGGTGGACGTCCGCCGTCAGCCACAGCGTGCCGGTGATCCGCTGGTGCTTGATGTACCGCAGCAGCTCGGCGATCTGGAGCTCCCGGCCGAGCGGGGCGCCGGGGTCGCCCTGGGCGATCGCCTCGATGTTCGCCGAGCCGTCCGGCACGACCAGTCCGATCGGCATGTCGGCGGCGATCACCTTCCACACCGCGCGTGACCGCGACAGCTCGCGCTTGAGCCACGCCAGCTGTTCCGCGCCGAGGATGCCGTTGGTGTCGTCGGTCTGCCGCCCCGGCGAGTTGGCGTTGCGGTACGTCCGCATGTCCAGTACGAACACATCGAGCAGCGGACCGTGGTTCACCACGCGGTGGACGCGCCGGTCCTGCCCGCGGGCCGGCCCCGAGATCGGGAAGTACTCGTGGAACGCCTGCGTCGCGCGGGTGGCCAGCACGTCCACGCTCTTCTCGGTGTAGCGGACATCGTCCAGGATCTGGCCCGGGTACCAGTTGTTGCGCACCTCGTGGTCGTCCCACTGAGTGATCGAGGGAACCTCGGAGTTGAAGTGTCGTACGTTCTCGTCGAGCAGGTTGTAGCGGAAGTTCCCCCGGTACTCGTCCAGCGTCTCCGCGACCTTCGCCTTCTCCGGAGTGGTGATATTGCGCCAGACACGGCCGTCGGGCAGCGTGACACTCGGCAGGATCGGGCCGTCCGCGTAGACCGTGTCGCCGCTGCACAGGAAGAAGTCGGGGTTGAGCCGGCGCATCTCGTCGTACACCGTGAAGCCGCCGATGTCCGGGTTGATGCCCCAGCCCTGTCCCGCGATGTCGCCCGACCACAGGAACCGCACGCCCTGACGGCGCCTCACGGGCGCGGTACGGAACGTGCCGTACACCGGCTCGCCGGTACGGCGGGGGTCGTGGGGGTCGGCCAGGGTCACCCGGTAGTGCACCTGCTCACCGGCCGGCAGGCCGCGCAGCGGGACCGTACCGGTGAAGTCGCTGCCGGGGCCGAGCAGCGGACCGTGCCAGGAGCGGGCGCGGCGGAACGATTCGGTGGCCGAGGTCTCCACGATCATGCGGGCGGGCCGGTCGGACCGTACCCACACCAGTCCGGACGAGGAGGTGACATCGCCGGCCTGCACGCCCCAGGCGGCGCGCGGCCGACCGGACAGCGCCTGGGCGGGGGCGGCGCCCGCGAGCGCGGCGCCGGGCAGCGCCAGCACGGCGGAGGCGGCGAGCGAGCCGCGCAGCACACCGCGCCGGCCGGGACCTCTCGGGGCGTCCGGGGACGGAGCGGATGACGGGTCGGGGGAGGTGTTGCGGGCGTTCTGCGACATCGATGCGTCTCCTGGACAGATGGTGCGTCGGGGTGTCATGCCATGCCTAATGCCCGGCGGCGGCCGGTGCGCGAACCCCGGGTGAACAACCGGCCGCGCCCTACCCGTCCCTGACGGCCTCGGCCAGCAGCCGCACGCCCCGCTCGATCCCGCCCGGCGTCAACTGCGCGTATCCGATGACCAGTCGTACCAGGCCGTCCGCCGGCCGCGCCGTCCCGTGGTCCGCCAGCGGACGCAGCGCGATCCCCGCCTCCTCCGCCCGCCGCAGGAACCGCGGCTCGGGGCCGTGGCGCGCGGGCAGCCGGGCGATGACATGGAGCCCCGCCGCGATCCCGCTGACCTCCGTCCCGGGGAAGTGCGTGGCGAGGGCCGCGACCAGCGTGTCCCGTCGCTCCCGGTAGACGCGCTGACAGCGGCGCAACTGACGGTCGTAGCCGCCCCGTTCGATGAACTCCGCCAGCACCGCCTGGTCGAGCGAGGGATGGCCCAGATCCATGGTGCGCTTGCGCTCGACGAGCGCGTCCAGCAGCTCGCGCGGGGCCAGCAGCCAGCCGAGCCGCAGTCCTGGCGCCAGCGATTTGCTCACCGAGCCCGTATAGACCACGTGTTCGGGATCCAGCCCCTGGAGCGCGCCGACCGGCGCCCTGTCGTACCGGAAGTCGCCGTCGTAGTCGTCCTCCAGGACGAAACCGTCCACGGACCGCGCCCACTCAAGGAGTTCCGTGCGGCGACGCGGTGAGTACGCGATCCCCGAAGGGAATTGGTGGGACGGCGTCGTCACCACGGCACGCACCCCCGAACGGACCAGCGGACCCGGAGCCAGCCCCTCCGTGTCCAGCGGCAGGGGGACGGTCCCCAGCCCGGACGAGGCGAACAGCGAGGCGTGTTCCGGACTGCCGGGATCCTCCATGCCGACGGTACGCAGCCCGCGCCCGTGCAGGACGAATCCGAGCAGCGTCGTCGCCTGGGCCACCCCGGAACAGACCAGCAGCCGCTCGGGATCGGCCGCCACACCGCGCCGCCGGGCCAGCAGCGCGGCCAGCGCGGTACGCAGCGCCGGCAGCCCGCGCGGGTCGGGATAGCCCAGCGCGTGGTGCGGCAGTCGCGCCAGTACGGACGCGTGCGCCGCCGCCCAGGCCGCGCGCGGGAAGAGGGACAGATCCGGGGTGCCGGGCCGGAGATCGGCCCGCGCCCCCGGTGGCCGCGGGGCGAGATCACGGACCTCGGGCGCGGCAGCACGTACCGCGTCGCTCACCCAGGTACCCGCGCCGCGTCCGCTGCGCAGATAGCCCTCGGCCGTGAGCTGCTCGTACGCCTCCGTGACCAGCCCGCGCGACACCCCCAGATCGGTGGCCAGCTCACGGCTCGCGGGCAGCCGGGTCCCGGCGCCGAGCCGCCCGGACCGTACGGCCTCGCGCAGCGCGGACTGGAGCGCGCGGCCCCGGCCCCGGGCGGGTGCGGCGGCGGCCGTCGTCAGCAGTTCCCACGCCGGGGTCCCGCCGTCCCCCGGGGGCCCGGCCGAGGAGCCGGACGCGGCGGAGGCCGGTGGATCGGCCGATGAATCGGTCGGCGGACCGCTCGATGGATTGGTCGACGGACCGGTCGGTGGATTGGTCCCCGATGGCGCCATGGAAATGGACCTTAAACCGGACCGCGCGGCTCCCTAGCGTCGGCCCCATGAAAGCGAACTCCGTCCAAGGGGCGCTCCTCGCCGCCCTCGCCTGCGTCCTCGTCGGCGCCTCCTTCACCGCCAACAGCCTCCTCGGCGCCTACCCGTACGCGGGCGGCCAGGCCCTTCGCTACGGGATCGCCTGCCTGCTGCTCCTGCCCCTGGTCGGCCGGGGCGGCGCGGCCACCCTCCGCTCGCTGACCCGTCGTCAGTGGGGGCGACTCGCGGCGCTCGCGGCGATCGGCATGGTCGGGTTCAACGTCGCGATCCTCGCGGCGGAACGCACCGCGGAGCCCGCCGTCCCGGGAGTCTTCGTCGGGTGCGCGCCGGTCGTGGTCGCCGTACTCATCCCACTGACGGCCCGCCGCCGCCCGGCCCGCCCGGCGGTGATCGGAGCGCTGCTGGTGGCGGCCGGCGCCTTCGCCGTCCAGGGATGGGGCCGTACGGACGCGGCCGGCATCGTCTGGTCGGTGGGCGCGCTCCTCGGTGAGGTCGGCTTCGCGGTCATCGCCGTACCGGTACTGCGACCGCTCGGCCCCCGGCTGCTGTCCGCCACGGTCTGCGGGATCGCGGCCGTCGAGTCCCTGATCATCGGACTCGTCCTCGACGGCGCCGCCGTACTGCGGGCCCCGACCGGCCAGGAGGCCGCGGCGCTGCTCTGGCAGGCCGTGGTGGTGACCGTCGTCGGCTTCGTCTGCTGGTACATGGGCATGCAGCGCATCGGCGCCGAACGCGCCACCCTCTTCTCCGGGTTGATCCCGGTCTCGGCCGCGCTCACCGCGCCCCTGGTGGGAACGGGGACGTACGGCGCGGCGCAGGCGGCCGGGAGTCTGCTGGTGGGCGCGGGGGTGGCCGGCGGCTCGGGAGTCCTGGCGAAGCGGCGGCCGTCCACGACCCCTGCCCGGGACGGTGAACCGGCGCCCCGTTAGTCCCCGGCCAGGGCGCGCGGGCCGAATCGCCTGGACAGCCGGTGCACCCATCGGCTGGGATGGGAAATGTGGCGACCGATACCGCGAGCACCGACGAATTCGAAGCGCACCGGCCCGTACTGACCGGGGTCGCCTACCGCATGCTCGGCGCGGTCGCCGACGCCGAGGACGTGGTGCAGGAGGCATGGCTGCGCTGGAGCGCCGCCGAGCGCGCGGACATCCGCGAGCCGCGCGCCTATCTCGTACGGATCACCACACGCCTCGCCATCGACCGGCTCCGGCAGGCGAAGGCGCGGCGCGAGTCCTACGTCGGCCCCTGGCTGCCCGAACCGATCGTCACCGACTTCGGACCCGCGCTCCCCGACACGGCCGAGCGCGCGGTGCTCGCCGACTCGGTGTCCTTCGCCGTGCTGGTCGTCCTCGAATCCCTCTCGCCGCTGGAGCGCGCGGTGTTCGTGCTGCGCGAGGCGTTCGGCTTCCCCTTCGGCGAGATCGCCGTCACCCTGGAGCGCAGCGAGGCCGCCGTCAGACAACTGGCCGGCCGGGCCCGGCGCCATGTCGCGGAACGCAGGCCGCGGTACGACGTCGATCCGGCCGAACGCCGCGCTCTCACCGAGCGGTTCCTCGCCGCCGCGGGCGGCGGCGACATCGACGCGATGCTCACCCTGCTCGCGCCCGGCGTACGGCTGGTCGGCGACAGCGGCGGCAAGACCAAGGCGCCCCTGCGGATCATCGAGGGTGCCGACAAGGTGGGCCGGTTCATGCTCGCCGTCGCGGAGGGAGGGGCGAGGTTCGAGCTGCGGGCGATGGAGTTCAACGGCGCCCCCGCGGTGCTCGTCCTCGACGGCGGAGTACCCGATCTCGTCCTCCAGCTGGAGATCAGGGACGGCAAGGTGGAGTGCGTCTACATCGTGCGGAATCCGGACAAGCTCAGTGGAGCCGCCTCGGAGCGCCCCTCCGCGTAAGCCCTGCTCGCCGCTTCCGGCGACGCCCCGCACCGGCTCCGATCCGGACGACCGCTCCCGTGTCACGCGCGCCTCACCAGCGTACGAACGTACAGTGAACACCCTGAGTCGGAGAGTGACTTCTCTCCGTGACCGACGGAGGATTGGTCTTGACCAAGAGGATGGCCCGTCCTATCGTCACTATTTAGTGCAGGAACCTTTAATAAACAAGGGCACGGAAAACCCGCCGGAGAGACGGCGATTGCGGAGGATCAGGGTGGGGACCACGCAGCTGGAAGCACTGCCGGAGCCTAAGTACTGGCACCTCAAGACCGTGCTCGGCGAAGCGCTCGACTCCGACTTCGCGGTGGGGGAGGTCCTGCCCAACGAGCGTGATCTGGCCGCCCGTTTCGGAGTCGCTCGCGCCACGCTCAGGCAGGCGCTCGAACAGCTTGAGCTGGAAGGCCGGCTCCAGCGCCGCCGCGGGGTCGGCACGACCGTCGCCCCGCCGCGCGTGGGTGTCGACGTCTCCACCACCCAGCACGAATGGCCGGGCACCGTACAGGACGCCTGGCAGCCCGTCGACTGTGCCATGGCGCCCGCGCCCACCGCGGTGGCCCGGCTGCTGGAGACGGACGCCGACGAAGAGGTCCACACCGTCCGCAGGGTCCGCTCCACCCATGGTCAGGCCGTCGCGGCGGAACTGCTCTACGTACCCGCCGCGTCGGTGCCCGAGCTGTCGGCCATCGAGTCGCCCGAGGGGCCCGTGCGCGCCCGCGCCGTCCTGCGTGAGCTCCAGCGCCTCGGCCTCGACGGCCAGGACCGCGCCGTGGAGCTGGGCTCCGCGCGCGCGGACGACGCCAGGGAGCTGGACCGGCTGCCCGGCGCGCCCGTCCTCGTCGTCACGACGCGCTATGTCGTGGCGGGCCGTCACGCCGCCGTATCGGTGGCCACGTACCGCGCCGACACCTGCCGGCTCACGTTCGGGGACTCCGGCGACCTGGTGATCAGCGAGGAGCCGCAGGAGCGCCGCGCGTCCTAGGTCCTGTCCGGACAGGACCTAGGGCCTTTCGTTCGGATCTTGCCGGGCTCGCGTGCCCTGGCACCGCGCCTCGCCGCGTTGTCGTCGGTCGCCTACGCTCCGCGTGGGCTCCCTCCTCCGCCTTGCGATCCACGGCACCAGACCCCGCTCCCTGATCCGGCCTGATCCAAACGAAAGACCCTAAGCCCGTTCACGCCCTCCGGTTCGCGCGGCCCGTCGCTCAGCGGCGGGCCGTCACCGTCCCCTCCACCGCGAACAGTTCCTCCTCGACATGGTCGAGTGCCAGCCGCAGCGCGCCCGTGGCCACCGCCGCCTCGCCGAGCAGTGAGAGCGTCACCCGCGGCGGGCGCAGACAGAAGCGGGAGAGCTCGTCGCGCAGCGGGTCCAGTACACCGTCGAGCCCGGCGGCCCAGCCGCCGATCACCACCAGCTCCGGATCCAGCGCCAGGACCAGCGCCGCCACATCGTGCACCAGCCGCTCGATGAACCGCTCGACCGCCTCCTGAGCCCGGACGTCCCCGCCCTTGGCATCGGCGAAGACTTTCGCCACCGCCTGCTCGTCCAGCGGATGCAGCGGCTCGTCCGTCGTCGACAGCAGCGTCTCGGGACTCGCGCCGCGTCCCAGCAGATGCAACGCCCCGATCTCGCCGGCCGCGCCGCCGAAGCCGCGGTGCAGCCGCCCGCCGATCAGGGCGCCCGCCCCGGGGCTGAGCCCGGCCAGTACGAAGACGATGTCGTCGGAGTCGATGGCCGCGCCCTTCCACTGCTCGGCCACGGCCGCCGTGTTGGCGTCGTTCTCCACCAGCACCGGACAGCGGAACGAGCGCCGCAGCCGCTCGCCGAGCGGCAGCCCGGTCCACTGCGGCAGCGCGGTGCCCAGCCGTACGGTCCCGTCGGCCTCCACGATGCCGGGGCTGCCGACCCCGACCGCCCGCAGCGAACCGCGTGACACCCCCGTGCGGCGCAGCACATCGGCGACGACCAGCCGTACGCGTTCGAGGCGCTCGTCCGCGTCGGCCGTCGCCGAGACCACCCGTGAGCCGGCGCCGATGATCCGGCCGTCCAGCCCGGAGATCAGCGCGGCCGCGCGGTGCGGCCCGATCTCGATGCCCAGCAGATAACCGGCCTCGGCCCGGAACCGGAACCGGCGCGCCGGGCGGCCCTGCTTACGGGTCCCGCCCTCCACCGGCGCCGACTCCACGACCAGGCCCGTATCGATCAGCCCTTCCACCACGCCCTCGACCGTCGGCCGGGACAGCCCCGTGATCCGGGTCAGATCCGTCAGTGTGAGATCACCGGAGTCCCGCAAAGAGTGCAGCACCACCGCGGAGTTGATCCGCCGCAGGAGCGAAGGGTCTCCACCGGTCAGCCGCCCCACGGTGTGTCCTCCAAGCTCGTGCGCGTGTAGGCGGATGCTACTCGGTGCCCGCCGGTGCTGCGAGTGGTTCGTCCCACCCGGGCGTTGACACGTGTGTCATGGGGCCGGGCGACGCAGCGCCCTCGGGAGGACGAACCACAGACCGGTGAACAAGGTGAGCGTGACGGCCGTGATCGCGACAGCGGCGGTCAGGCCGAGAACGACGTCCATGAGCAGGAGAACAACGCCGTTGAGCGCGAGGGCGAGGAAGACCAGCCCGATCTCGGCGAGCCGCGCCGACAGGGCGACGATCCGGATCTTGGCACCCCGGTGGAACAGCCCGCGGTGCAGCGCGACCGGAGTCGCGAGTACGGCCGAGGAGACCACCGTGAGCAGCAACGTCACCACGTAGGTGGCGCGTTCGAAGTGATCGAGGTGCAGAAACCGGCTCGTGAAGGCCACGCCGAGAAGGAAGGCGAAGACGATCTGCACGCCGGTCTGCACGACCCGCAGTTCCTGCAGAAGTTCGAGCAGGTTGCGGTCGGCCCGCTCCGCGGCCGTTTCCCAACTCAACGGAGACGGATCGCCACCCGGCGCGATATGAGACATGAGCCCATTGTTCTCCGGCCGCCCGGTCACATCACGCGGCGCACCGCGGCGCGCCCGAAAGGCCCCGGGTGGTGCCCCGTGACGTCGAGGAGCGGCCCGCCCGCCCGGTCCGCGCCGTTACGCGGCCATCGCGGCGGCCCGCAGCCGCGCGAATTCCTCCGCCATCGTCCGCGCCGTCCAGTGCGCGTTCAGGCCGCTCGGGTTGGGCAGGGCCCAGATCCTGGTGTCACCCAGCGTCCGCTCCTGCGGTCCGATGCGCGCCTTCTTGTCGTCGAAGGCCGTCCGGTACGCCGTGATGCCCGCCACCGCCAGCCAGTTCGGCCGCAGCCGCGCCACCTTCGCCGCGAGGAGACGGCCGCCCTCACGGAACTCCTCGTCGGTCAGTTCATCGGCCCGCGCCGTGGCCCGTGCCGCCACATTGGTGATGCCCAGGCCGTAGGTCAGCAGCTCGTCCTGCTCGGCGGGGCTCAGCTGCCGCGGGGTGAAGCCGGACAGATGCAGCACCGGCCAGAACCGATTGCCGGGGCGGGCGAAGTGGTGGCCCGTGGCCGCTGACATCAGGCCCGGATTGATGCCGCAGAACAGCACACGCAGACCGCCCGCGACCACGTCGGGGATGACGCGGTCCCGGGCGGCTTCCAGTTCCCCGGGCCTCATCCGGAGGTCACAGAATCGAGCCCGGCGTATAGCCCGCGGCCTCCGGGTGGCGCTTCACGATCTCCTCGATACGGGACACCACCGTCGCGATCTGGTCCTCCGCCGCGCCCGTGAAGGAGAGCTTGTCCGCCATCAGCGCGTCCAGCGCGGCCCGGTCGAGCGGCATGCGGTCGTCCGCGGCCAGCCGGTCGAGGAGTTCGTTGCGCTCGGCGCCGTGTTCGCGCATGGCGAGGGCCGAGGCCACGGCGTGCTCCTTGATGACCTCGTGCGCGGCCTCACGGCCCACCCCGGCCCGTACGGCGCCCATCAGCACCTTGGTCGTGGCCAGGAACGGCAGATAGCGGTCCAGTTCACGCGCCACGACCGCGGGGAACGCGCCGAACTCGTCGAGGACCGTCAGGAAGGTCTCCAGCAGTCCGTCGAAGGCGAAGAACGCGTCCGGCAGCGCCACCCGGCGGACCACCGAGCAGGAGACGTCGCCCTCGTTCCACTGGTCGCCCGCCAGCTCGCCGGTCATCGACGCGTAGCCGCGCAGGATCACCATCAGGCCGTTGACCCGCTCGCAGGAGCGCGTGTTCATCTTGTGGGGCATCGCGGAGGAGCCGACCTGGCCGGGCTTGAAGCCCTCGGTGACCAGTTCGTGCCCGGCCATCAGCCGGATGGTCCTGGCGACCGAGGACGGCGCCGCCGCCAGCTGCACCAGCGCGGTCACCACGTCGTAGTCGAGCGAGCGGGGATACACCTGGCCGACGGAGGTGAAGACCTGGGCGAAGCCCAGATGACCGGCGACGCGCCGTTCCAGCTCGGCGAGTTTCGCGGTGTCCCCGCCCAGCAGGTCGAGCATGTCCTGCGCGGTGCCGACCGGGCCCTTGATCCCGCGCAGCGGGTAGCGGCCGAGGAGATCGTCCAGGCGTCCGTACGCGACGAGCAGCTCGTCCGCGGCGGTCGCGAACCGCTTGCCGAGCGTCGTGGCCTGCGCGGCGACGTTGTGCGAGCGGCCGGCCATGACCAGCTCCCCGTACTCGCCCGCGAGCTTGCCGAGCCGGGCGAGCACCGCGACCGTACGGTCCCGCGACAGCTCCAGGGACAGCCGGATCTGGAGCTGTTCGACGTTCTCCGTCAGATCGCGGGATGTCATCCCCTTGTGCACCTGCTCATGGCCGGCGAGCGCGTTGAACTCCTCGATGCGCGCTTTCACATCGTGCCGGGTGACCTTCTCGCGCTCGGCGATCGACGCCAGATCGACCTGGTCGAGGACGCGCTCGTAGTCGGCGAGTGCGGACTCCGGCACCTCGATCCCCAGGTCCCGCTGGGCGCGCAGCACGGCGAGCCACAGCTGACGCTCCAGCTTCACCTTCTGCTCGGGCGACCACAGCACGGCCAGCTCCGTCGAGGCGTAGCGGCCGGCAAGGACATTGGGGATACGAGGCTTGGCAGTCACGTGAACGAATTCTATAGGCGGTTTGTGCAGGCCGGCGCCGCGGGCGGGCTCGTAGGTTGCTACGGAAGGCCGCGCGCGCCGGAGCCGGGCTCCGGGATGTCGTGGGCCCCCGGTGTCCCGTTCGCCGCCGCGTCGTACGTCCCGGGCGTCTCGTAGGTCCCGGGCGTCCCGGGCGACTCGTACGGCAGCAGCTCCGGCCGCTTCGCGGGCCGGCCGTCCCCCGAGGAGCGCCCCGTGACCCGGCGCATGATCCACGGCCCGAGATGCCGCCGGGCGAACCGGAGGTCGCTCGTCCGTCGCGCGGGCCATCCCACGGGCACGGCCGGCGGCAGCTCCGCGCGCCAGTCGTCCCGCGCGTCCAGCCCCAGCGTCTGCCAGACGGCCTCGGTGACCCGGCGATGGCCCTCATCGGTCAGATGCAGCCGGTCCGCGTCCCAGAGCCGCTGATCACCGAGCACCGGAGCCCCGTACAGATCCACGACGAGCGCGCCATGGCGCGCGGCCAGCTCATCCACGAAGGAGAACAGCTCCTCCATCCGTGGCCGGAACCGCTCCATCACCGGGCCGTTCCGGCCGGGGCTGCGCATCAGCACCAGCTGTCCACAGGCCGGGGCGAGCCGTTCCACCGCCTCGGCGAGCAGTCCGCGCACCCGCCCCATGTCGACCTTCGGCCGCAGGGTGTCATTGAGCCCGCCGACCAGCGTCACCAGATCCGGTTTCATCGCGGCGGCGACATCCACCTGCTCCGCGACGATCTGGCCGATGAGCTTTCCGCGTACGGCGAGATTCGCGTACCGGAACCCGGGGGTACGGGCCGCGAGCCGGCCGGCGAGCAGATCCGCCCAGCCGCGGTACGAGCCGTCGGGGAGAAGGTCGGACATGCCCTCCGTGAAGGAGTCACCGACCGCGACGAAACTGGTGTAGTTGGCATTCATCTCCATGGCGGAGCGATCGTACCGCTCGGTATGGACCGCGCCCCAAGGGGCCCAGGGCCTTCCGTTCTGATCAGGCCGCCCGGCGGGATCCGGACGAAAGGCCCTACGTGTGCCTGCCCACCAGCTCGCGCAGCACGTCCTCCATCGTCACCAGCCCTTCGAGCCTGCCCTCCTCGTCCTCGACGGCGGCCAGATGGGTCCGGCTGCGGCGCATCGCCGTCAGTACGTCGTCCATCGGGGTCGTGGCCCGTACCCGCGCGATCGCCCGCATCCCCTGGACCGGGAACGGTCCATCGCGCGGTACGGCGTCCAGCGCGTCCTTCACATGGAGATAGCCGAGGATCCGCCGCGCGGTGTCCACCACCGGGAAGCGCGAGAATCCGCTCTCCACCGCCAGGCTCTCCAGCCCCTCCGGGGTGATCCCGAGCGGCGCGGTGACCACCCGCTCCAAGGGCATCACCACCTCGCGCACCGGCTTGCGTCCCAGCTCCAGCGCGTCGTGCAGCCGCTCGGCCGCCCGGTCGTCCAGCAGCCCCGCGTGCCCCGCGTCCGTGACCAGACGGGCCAGCTCGTCGTCGGAGAAGGTGGCGCTCACCTCGTCCCTCGTCTCCACCCGGAGCAGCCGCAGCAGCGCGTTGGCGAAGGCGTTGACCGTGAAGATCACCGGGCGCAGCGCCCGCGCCAGCGCGACCAGCGGCGGGCCGAGCAGCAGCGCCGCCCGCGCGGGACCGGCCAGGGCGACATTCTTCGGCACCATCTCGCCGAGCAGCATGTGCAGATAGGTGGCCACGGTGAGCGCGATCAGGAACGAGATCAGATGCACCAGCCCGTGCGGCACCCCCACCGCGTCGAAGACCGGCTCCAGCAGATGCGCGATGGCCGGCTCGGCGACGATACCGAGCACCAGCGTGCACAGCGTGATGCCCAGCTGCGCCGCGGCCAGCAGCGCCGACACATGCTCCAGCCCCCAGATCACGCGGCGCGCGCGCCGGTTACCGGCCTCCGCCTCCGGCTCGATCTGGCTGCGGCGTACGGAGATCAGGGCGAACTCGGACGCGACGAAGAAGGCGTTGACGACCAGCGTCAGCAGACCGGCGAACAACTGGAGTGCGGTGATCATCCCTCCTCCTCGCCGTCCTCGGCCGGGGACGGGGGCGCGCGCAGCAGCAGCCGGGCCGCGCGCCGCCCCGTGGCGTCGACGACCTCCAGCTCCCAGCCGTCCAGTACGAGACGGTCGCCCTCGGCGGGGATACGGCCCAGCTCCGTGGCGACCAGACCGGCGAGCGTCTCGTAGGGCCCCTCCGGCATCCGCAGTCCGACGGCCCTCAGCTGGTCGGCCCGCGCCGCGCCGTCCGCCGACCAGAGCCCATGGCCCTCCGCGTCCTCGCCCAGCAGCGCCAGACCGGGGATCTCCTGCGGATCGTGCTCGTCGCGCACCTCGCCGACGACCTCCTCGACGATGTCCTCCAGCGTCACGACGCCCGCCGTCCCGCCGTACTCGTCGACGACGACGGCCATGGCGGCGCCGCCCGACAGCCGGTCGAGCAGCTGGTCCACCGTCAGGGTCTCCGGCACCCGCAGTGGTTCGCGCAGCAGCCCGGCCACCGGCTGCCGGGGCCGCCGGTCGGCGGGGAGCGCCAGTACGTCCTTGATGTGCGCGGTGCCGACGACGGTGTCGAGACTGCCCCGGTAGACGGGAAAGCGCGACAGGCCGGTGGCGCGGCTGGCGTTGGCGACATCCTCCGCGGTGGCGCGCACATCGAGGGCGATCACCCGCACCCGCGGGGTCATCACGTTCTCGGCGGTCAGCGCGGACAGGCTGAGCGTCCGTACGAACAGCTCGGCGGTGTCCGCCTCCAGCGCGCCCTCCTTCGCGGAGTGCCGGGCCAGGGCGGCCAGCTCCTTCGGTCCGCGCGCGGACGCCAGCTCCTCGGTGGGCTCAAGGCCGAACCCGCGCACGATCCGGGTCGCGGTGTTGTTGAGATGGCCGATGAACGGCCGGAAGACCGCGCTGAAGTACCGTTGGGGGGTGGCCACCACCTTGGCGACGGCCAGTGGCGACGAGATCGCCCAGTTCTTCGGGACCAGCTCGCCGACGATCATCAGGAAGACGGTCGACAGCGCCGTACCGATCACCAGCGCCACCGAGGAGGAGACGGCCGGGGACAGCCCCACGGCCTCGACCGGTCCGCGGATCAGTTCGGCGATGGACGGCTCGGAGAGCATGCCCACCACCAGATTGGTCACGGTGATCCCCAGCTGGGCACCGGAGAGCTGGAAGGTGAGGCTCCGTACGGCCTTCAGCGCACCCGCCGCGCCCCGCTCCCCGCGCGCGGCGGCCCGTTCCAGCTCCCCGCGCTCGACGGTGGTGAGGGAGAACTCCGCCGCTACGAAGGCCCCGCAGGTGAGCGACAGCAGCACCGCCACGATGAGCAGAAGCACCTCGGTCATCGATTCACCTCCGTCCCAGGATCGGTCAGCCCCAGGATCGGTCAGCGAGGGGAGGATCGCGCGACGTCGGCCGTCCGGGGGCCGCCTCCCGGCGGGTCAGCGGTCGCCCGGCGGTTTCATACGCTCGCCGCCGCCACGTCCCGCGCGAACGTCCTCGCGTCCCACCGTCCGGCCAGCCCGGGCGCCAGCCAGGACGCCGCGCGCTCGCGGAACTCCCCGGGAGTCAGGGCGCCCGCGCCCGCCGGCACCGCGCCCAGCAGCGGCGCCCCCGCGCACTGGGGCAGATCCGTCAGATTGCAGCGCGCCGCGAGGTCGGGCACGGCCGGCCAGCTGCCGATCACGACCCCCTCAAGCGTCAGCGACCTCGCCCGCAGCGCCTCCGCGGTCAGCGCGGTCATATTGAGCGTGCCGAGCCCGGCGGGGGCCACCATCAGGACGGGGGCCGCCAGCAGCCGGGCCGCGTCCGCGAGCGTCGCACCCGTCTCGTCGAATCGTACGAGCAGTCCGCCCGCGCCCTCGACCAGCACCAGATCATGCTCGGTCGCCAGCTTCTCGGCCGCGTCGGCGATCTCCTCCGGCCTCACCGGCGCCGCGCCGGCCCGCCGCGCCGCGGTCGCCGGGGCCAACGGGTCGGGGAACCGCGCCAGCTCGACGGCGGTGACGGATCCCGCCAGCCGGGCGACCTCGGCCACGTCCCCCGCCATGTCCGGCCCCAGCCCGGTCTGCGCGGGTTTGAGGACCGCGACCGTACGCCCACGCGCCAGCGCGACCGCGGCCACCGCCGCCGTGACGACGGTCTTGCCGATCTCCGTCCCGGTCCCCGACACGATCATCACCGGCATGCTTCAGCCCTCTCTCGCCGCCGCCGTCACCGCGCGGCAGATCCGTTCGACATCGCGGTCGTCCGTGACATACGGCGGCATCGTGTACACCAGATCGCGGAACGGCCGCAGCCATACGCCCTCCCGGACCGCCGCCCGCGTCGCGGCGGCCATGTCCACCGCGTGGTCCAGCTGGACGACGCCGATGGCGCCCAGCACCCGTACATCCCGTACGCCGGGAAGGGACGCGGCCCCCGCGAGCCCGTCCCGCAGGCCCGCCTCGATCCGCTTGACCTCCCGCGCCCAGTCCTGGTCGAGCAGCAGCTCGACCGAGGCGCGGGCGACCGAGGCGGCCAGCGGATTGCCCATGAACGTCGGTCCGTGCGCCAGCACCGGGACCTCGCCGCGCGAGATGCCCTCGGCCACCCGTGCGGTGCACAGCGTTGCCGCCATCGTGAGATACCCGCCGGTCAACGCCTTGCCGATACACATCACATCGGGCGAGACGCCGCCCTGCTCGGCGGCGAAGAGCGTCCCCGTGCGTCCGAACCCCGTCGCGATCTCATCGAGGATCAGCAGGACGTCGTGCTCGTCGCACGCCTCCCGCAGCACCCGCAGATACGCGGGGGAGTGGAACCGCATCCCGCCCGCGCCCTGTACCACCGGCTCGACGATGACCGCGGCCAGTTCGTCCGCGTGCCGGGCGATGAGCGCGCGCAGGCCTTCGGCGTACGGCTCCTCGTAGCCGACGGGCGGCGCGTCCGCGAAGATCTGCCGGGGCAGCACCCCCGACCAGAGGTCATGCATCCCGCCGTCGGGGTCGCACACCGACATCGGCTGCCAGGTGTCGCCGTGGTAGCCGCCCCGCCAGGTCAGCAGCCGTCGCTTCGCCGGGCGGCCCACCGAACGCCAGTACTGGAGACACATCTTCACCGCGACCTCGACCGACACCGAGCCCGAGTCGGCGAGGAACACATGGCGCAGTGGCTCCGGCGTGATCTCGACGAGCAGCGCCGCGAGTCGCACGGCGGGCTCATGGGTGAGCCCGCCGAACATCACATGGCTCATACGGTCCAGCTGGCCGTGCGCCGCCGCGTTGAGCACGGGGTGGTTGTAGCCATGGATCGCCGACCACCAGGACGACATGCCGTCGACCAACTCGCGCTGTCCATGGGCGGGTTCGGCGAGCCGCAGCCGTACCCCGGACGCGGACTCCACGACCAGCGGTTCGGCACGGCCGGGCATGGGGCCGTACGGATGCCAGACATGGGCCCGGTCCAGGGCCAGCAGTTCACCGGCGGACAGGTCAGGCATTGGGCGCCAGGTCGGTACCGGCGCCGCGGCGGCGTACGGTCACCAGATCCGTACGGGGTGCCCCGCCGTCCGTGGCCCGCTCGCGCGCGTCGTCCGGAGCGGACTGCCCGGGTTCGTCCCCGCCGCACGGGCCGCATCCTCCGCGACGGTGCTCGGGCAGCGTGGTCGTGTCCGCGCCCTCCACCTCGAAGCCCGCGTCCGCGATCATCTCCAGGTCCGCCCGGCCCTCCTGGCCCTCGCTGGTGAGATAGTCCCCGAGGAAGATCGAGTTGACCAGATGGAGCGCGAGGGGCTGCATCGAGCGCAGATGCACCTCGCGCCCGCCCGAGAGCCTGACCTCCACATCGGGGCAGACGAACCGCGTCATGGCCAGGATGCGCAGACAGTGCTGCGGGGTGAGGTGCCATTCCTTGGCGAGCGGCGTCCCCTCGAACGGGATCAGGAAGTTGACCGGCACCGAGTCCGGGTCCAGCTCGCGCAGCGAGAAGACGACATCGACCAGATCCGCGTCACTCTCCCCCATACCGGCGATCAGCCCCGAACACGCGGACAGCCCGGCGGTCTGCGCCCGCCGCACGGTGTCCACCCGGTCCGCATAGGTGTGGGTGGTGGTGATGTCGCCGTATGTGCCCTCGGACGTATTGAGGTTGTGGTTGTACGCGTCGGCGCCCGCGGCCCGCAGCCGCTCCGCCTGGCCGTCCGAGAGCAGCCCGAGGCAGGCGCAGATCTCGACGTCCTCGTTCTGCTCCTTGATCGCCTCGATGGTCCGCGAGACGCGGTCGACATCCCGGTCCGTCGGACCCCGGCCGCTCGCGACCAGACAGACCCGCTTCGCCCCGCCCGCCACGCCGGCGGCCGCCGCCTTCGACGCCTCGTCGGGCTTCAGCCAGGTGTACTTGAGGATCTCGGCCTTGGAGCCGAGCCGCTGCGAACAGTACGAGCAGTCCTCGGGGCACAGCCCGGACTTCAGATTGACCAGATAGTTGAGCTTCACCCGCCGCCCGAACCACTGACGGCGCACCTTCCCGGCCGCGGCCACCACGTCGAGCAGCTCATCGTCGGAGGTCGCCAGTACGGCGAGCGCTTCTTCGCGGGTCGGCGGCTCGCGCCGCAGGCCCTTCTCCACCAGCGTGTTCAGCAGGTCCATGGTGCTGATCCTGGCCCACCGAGGACGTCCGGGGAAAGGAGGAACTCCACAACACCGCCGGATCGAGGTGTGTGTATGACCACACCCTGACCCGGTCGCCACACGGTTAAGGTCTGTGCGCTGCCTACAAAAGGACCCGACCATGGAGCGCGACCCCTTCGGCTGGACCGACGACGAGGCGCGCCGCCGTGAACGGTCGGGTCTGGTCCGTACGCTCCGGCCGCGCCCGGCCGAATCCGAGCTGCTCGACCTGGCGAGCAACGACTACCTGGGGCTCACCCGCCACCCCGCGGTGACCGGCGCTGCCGCGGCGGCCGCGCGCCGGTGGGGCGCGGGCGCCACCGGCTCCCGGCTGGTCACGGGCAGCACCGAGTTGCACGCCGAACTGGAACGTGAACTGGCCGCGTTCTGCGGCTTCGAGGCCGCGCTCGTCCTCTCCTCCGGATACGCGGCCAATCTGGCCGCCCTGACCGCGCTCACCGCCCGCGACTCGCTGCTGCTGTCCGACGCGGACAATCACGCCTCGATCGTGGACGGCTGCCGGCTCTCGCGCGCCGAGACCGTGGTCGTACCGCACGCCGACCCCGAGGCCGTACGCAAGACACTCGACGCGCGGGCCGGGCGGCGGGCGCTGATGGTGAGCGACGCGGTGTTCTCGGTGGACGGCGACGCGGCGCCGCTCGGGGAGCTGGCCGAGGTCTGCCGTACCCGGGGCGCGGCCCTGCTCGTGGACGACGCGCACGGTCTGGGGGTGCTCGGGGCGGGGGGCCGGGGCACGCCGGACGCGGCGGGCATCGCCGGGGCGGACGGTGTGGTGGCCACGGTCACGCTCTCCAAGTCCCTGGGCAGCCAGGGCGGCGCGGTACTGGGCCCGGCACGCGTCATCGGCCATCTGGTCAACGCGGCCCGTACGTTCATCTTCGACACCGCACTGGCGCCGGCGGCCGTCGGCGGCGCGCTGGAGAGTCTGCGGCTGCTGCGCCGGGAGCCCGCCAGAGCGGACCGGGCGCGGGAGGTGGCCCGTACGCTGCACCGGCTGCTGACCGGGGCGGGTCTGACGGCCGTACGACCGGACGCCGCCGTGGTCTCCGTACGGGCGCCGTCACCCGAGGCGGCGGTGCGCTGGGCCGCGGAGTGCCGGGCGGCGGGGCTGGTCGTGGGCTGCTTCCGTCCGCCGTCGGTGCCGGACGGCGTCTCCAGGATCCGGCTCACTGCCCGTGCCGATCTGACGGATCAGCAGATCGGCACGGCGGTGGACACGATCGTCGCGCTCGCACCCGAGGGTACGGGCTGAGCCGACCGGGCCCGGCGGGTCGGCGAGCGGTCAGTGCGTCGGCGCCTCGGCGCACAGCGCGGAGACGAAGGAGGTCCAGGCGTCCGCGGAGAAGGACAGATGGGGTCGGGTCACTTCCTTGGAGTCACGTACGGTCAGTCCGCCCGCGTCGCTGGGGGCGCACTCCACGCAATTGTTCGCGCCGGTGCTGTAGCTGCTGCGATGCCATACGTGTGGCGATGTCAGGTGGGGGGTCATGATGCTCCCTAGGCGCCGTCACCGATCCCGGCGATGAGATCCAATGATTCCTCTGTCGAGAGGGCATGCGCCTGCATAGTGCCGAACGCCGCGCAGTACGCCTCAAGGTCTTCTTTCCGCTCCAGATAGAGGCTATTCGTCAAATGGTCGAGAACGACCAAATCCAGATCAGTAATGTGCGGAAACGAGAAGATAACGAAAGGGCCGGTCAGTCCCACATAGCCACCGGCCGTGAACGGCAGCACCTGTAGACAGACATGCGGAAGCCGCGCCAGCTCCGAGAGCCGTAGCAACTGCTCCCGCATCACGCCCGGCCCGCCCACCTGACGGCGCAGAACCGCCTCGTCCAGCACGGCGTGCAGTTCCATGGGTATGTCGGTGCGCAGCACCTCCTGGCGGGCGAGCCGCACCTCGACCAGGGAGTCGACCGTCGCGGCGGGCAGTCCGCCGAGCGCGGCACGCGTCACGGCGCGGGCGTACGCGGGGGTCTGGAGCAGCCCGGGGACCACGGAGGTCTCCAGCGTGCGCGCGGTGCGGGCCTGGGACTCCAGGCTGATGAAGTCCCGGTACTGGGGCGGGATCACGCCGCCGTACGCCATCCACCACCCCTGCCCCTTGTTGGTGGTGCCCGCCAACGCGCCGAGCAGCAGCCGCAGTTGTGGATCGATGACGCCGAGCGCGTCGAGCAGCCCCGCCAGATCCTCGTCCTTCACCCCGCTGACGCCCGTCTCGATCCGGCTGACCTTCGACTGATGCCAGCCGAGCAGCCGCGCAGTCTGACCGCTTGTCAGTCCCGCGCTCTGCCGCAGCTTGCGCAATTCCTCACCGAGCCTGCGCCGGCGCACCTCTGGAATATGCCGCATGAATGATTGCCTTCCCGCCCTGTGCCGGCCGCCCCCTTGGGTGCCGCGGCGGAGAAGATATCTTTCCCTCGCCCAAATACGGTCTCGCGTTGCAGAGTTCACCGCTTTGAGCGACAGATATATGCAGATCTCGGTGGATCGGCCCTGGGAACGGCGCGATCAGTGGCAGGCTGGCGCGAAGCACGGTCCGAGGCCCTCCGCGCAGTCATCCGCTCTGTGCCGGAGCCAGGCCCGGCGGGAAAGGGACGGCGTCGCCATGGCAGACCACCAGGAAGCATCCATCACCCTGCCGAGCGAACCCGCCTCGGTCACCGCGGCGCGAAGATACGTCGTGGACCTGCTGGCCGAGTGGGGGCTGCCGGCACAGGAGGACATGGCCGAGACGGTTCGGCTGATCGTCTCGGAGCTGGCCACCAACGCGGTGCAGCACACCCTCGGCCAGTCACCCACGTTCACCGTGGAGATCCGGCTCGAACGCGACGAGCAGCTGCGCGTCGGCGTCACCGACAGCCATCCCCGCTGGCCGCAGCGGCTGCCCGCGGCGGTGCAGCAGGACAACGGCCGCGGCATGGTGATCGTCCGCTCGCTCACCGCCGAGCAGGGGGGAGCGCTCTCGGTCACCCCGACCCCGGAGGGCGGCAAGACGGTCTGGATCGTCCTGCCCTGGGCGGTCCCGGTCACCGCCGACGCGAGCTGACCCCGGCCGGACGAGGGCCGTCCCCGCAGGGGCGGGGGCGGCCCTCCCGACGCGTCGTCAGCGTCCGTACGTCCGGGGGCTGGGGGCTGTGGGGGCGGAGGGGCCGGTGTCGGCGGCCGGGGTCAGTTCACCCGGCCGTACAGAACGCTCCGGGTCCAGATCCGTTCCAGCCTCACCAGCGCCCCGGTCTTCGGCGAGTGCCAGATCTTTCCCCGGCCGGCGTAGATCCCGACGTGGTAGACGCTGTTGCCCCAGTGGAAGAACACCAGATCTCCCTTGCGCCGTTCGGAGGGCGCGATATGGCGGGAGTTGTTGTACTGCTGCTGGGCCGTGCGGGGGAGCTTCTTGCCGGCCTTCTTGTACGAGTAGAGCGTCAGCCCGGAGCAGTCGAAGCGATGAGGCCCCGTGGCTCCCCACCGATACGGCGAGCCTTCCTTCGAGGCGGCGATCTTGAGGGCCTTGGCCGCGCGCGTGGCGGCCTCGGCCTCGGACGTGGCGCCGGGCACGAGCATCGTGCCGCCGAGCGCGGCGAGTGTCAGGACCGAAACGGCGCCGGTCCTGGACAGCAGAGACGGGACAGTCGTCTGCGCGGTCATGTGCAACCCTTCGTCAGCCGCCTGTGAAGGATGACCTGTCGGGTTCGGGCTGGCGAAGTTGCCCGGCCGCTCTCACGGCTTCACCCCGAGGGACGACCACAACGGGCGTCGTCCCGTACTGCCTGGGTCCTCCACTCCTGCCGATCCACTCCTGTCGACCAGGCATCCGGTGCGGCGGCAGGACTCGGCGTCCGCCCGGACCGCCCCGCCGCGGTGGCGGGGGCTTGTCGTCCCACGGATCTTGACGCAGGAACAGGTGGATATCCGAGACAAAACGACATATGTGAAATTCATCACGGATCGTCCGAAAGGGTGGCGAAGGGGTGTGTCGCGCCCCGGCCCGCGACCTGATGAGGCCCGTACCCGCACGGGAGTTGGGGGGCACTTCACCGATCCGGTCGCTCCGCGCAACTTGCGTCCTCTTACGCGTCCAGTCAGTTCATACGCCGAACGTGCGAGTCGTTCCCGTATGGGGGGCGTCCATACGGGAACGACTCGCCGCCCCGGCACCGGTGTTCATCGCCCGCCGAACGGGGCGCGCGGCGTGTTGAGGGACGTCTTGCGGTTCTGTACGACGTGATCGAGCAGCCCGTACGCCTTGGCGGCCGGCGCGTCGAAGATGGTGTCCCGCTCGATGTCCTCGGTGATCCGCTCCGTGCTCTGCCCGGTGTGCCGCGCCAGCATGGAGGTGAGCAGGGATCGCAGTCGGAGCATCTCCTTCGCGTGGATGGCCAGATCGGACGGCTGTCCCTGGACCGGCTCCTCGATGGCGGGCTGTTGGAGGACGAGCCGCGCGCCTGGCAGTGCCAGCCGCTTGCCCGGCGCCCCGGCGGCCAGCAGCACGGCGGCGGTCGAGGCCGCCTGGCCGAGGCAGATGGTCTCCACGTCGCAGGTGACGATCTGCATCGTGTCGTAGATCGCGGACATGGCGCTGATCGACCCGCCGGGGGAGTTGATGTAGAGGGAGATGTCCTGGTCGGGCGCGGCGTATTCGAGATGGATGAACTGCGCGATCACATCGTTGGCCGCGGTGTCGTCGACCGGGGTGCCGAGGAAGATGATCCGCTCTTCGAGGAGCTTGGAGTACGGGTCGAGGGTGCGGGTCCCGTTGGACGTCCGCTCGGTGAACTCGGGCAGGACGTAGCGGGCTGAAGGACGGTTCATGGCATGCCTCTCCTTGGACGCGGGGCTCACGACTCTCCGTAGAAAATGTACAGGACGTACAGAACATAGAGGCGTGTATGCCGGGAGAGACCCTCGGGCGTGGGGAAGTGCGGCGGTCGCGTACGGCCGCCCTCGGCCTCCGCCGATCGAACCCTCGCGGTGCGGCGCCCTCTTAAGCTGGGGAGCATGGCCTACGAGATTCCGGTGACCCAAGCCCGGGCAGAGCTCGCCGATCTGATCAACCGCGTGGTGTACGGCGGTGAGCGTGTGGTGGTGACCCGGCACGGGAAGCCGCTGGTCGCGCTGGTCTCCGCCGCCGACCTGGAACGGCTTGAGAGCGAGCCGGACGCGGCGGACGAGCAGGTGATCAGCTCGGTCTCGGCCATCCGGCCCGTACCGTCCGTTCCCGGTGAGCGGCGGCGGTTCGGGATCGCGGCGGAGCATCGGCCCGACCACCATGGCCCCGAGGGCGGTGACCGGCCTCCGGGCCATGGCGGGTAAGGCCGCCGCTTCGGGTCTCAGCCGGCCGGTGCGGGTTCCGCGTCGGCGTTGTTCCGCGCCGGGGCGGTCATCGGCCGTCGGCTCCGGCCGGTCACGAGCAGTGCGACCACTCCGAGCGCGGCCCAGAGCGTGAGGGTGAGCAGCGGGGTCCCGGCGGCGGCCCCGTCGAAGAAGGCGACCGAGCGGAGCAGTGAGCCACCGGCGCCCGGGGGCAGCCACTGACCGAGCAGCCCGGCGGGCTCCGGCAGCAGCTCGGGCGCGCTCGTCACCCCCGCGAAGGAGTTGCCGAGGAGCACCATCGTCAGGCCCCCGAGGGCCAGGCCGGCCCTCCCGAGGAGCGCCGCGAGCCCGGCGATCCCCGCGCTGATGGCCAGGACGGTCAGCCCGATCGCCCCGGCCTCCGTCCACCAGTCACCGGTGAGCACCCTCAGCCAGCTGTGCGCCAGCGCGGTGGCGGTGATCCCCACCAGCGCCGAGGCGGCGGTCAGGGTGATCGCCGCACGTGCTCCGCGCAGTCCCAGCAAGGTCACGACCGCGCCGCCGCCGACGCCCGCCAGCGCCATCGGCAGGATGCTCGCGCCCAGCGCGCTCCCGCGCGGATCCGCGGGGGCCGCCGCGACGACATCGGTGACCGGTACCCGGGTGCCCGCCGGGGCCTGGGCCGTCACCGCCTCGGTGAGCAGTTGGGCCACCATGGGGCTCGCCGCCGTGGCCGTCAGCAGGTGTGGCCCCCGCTGGGTGACAATGACGGCTCCGTATACGACCCGGTCCTCGATCGCCCGGCGGGCGGCGGCCTCGTCGGGGTAGCGGTGCGGGGCGAAGGCTCCCGCGCGCTCCTCGAACCGCTGCTCCAACTGGTCAGCCGCGGCGGCCGGTCCGGCGATCCCGACCGGCAGGTCGCGTGGCGCGATCCGGGCGGCGGGCCAGGAGAAGGCCCAGAGTGCGACGGCCACCGCGACGGGTATCAGGATGATCACCGCGATCATGCGCCGGGGCGTCTGATCTCTTGCTGTGCCGGACATGCGGCTCCTCGGTCTCTGGTTTCCGTGATTCCCGCGCGGGTGGTCCCGCGCGAGGACGCTCCGTGGGACGCGCGTCTCGCGGGATCTAAGCGAAGGATCGTTCGTTCTGCGTACGGCGCCACTGTGCGGAAGGGGGCGGCGCTTGTCAAGAAGGAATGTTCGTTTTACCTTGACGCCATGGCTCGTGTATCCCAGGAACATCTCGACGCCCGCCGCCGCCAGATCCTCGACGGCGCGGCGCGCTGCTTCGCCCGCAACGGCTTCCACGCCACGTCGATGCAGGATGTCCTGCGCGAGGTCGATCTCTCCGCCGGTGCCGTCTACCGGTACTTCGGCGGCAAGGAGGAGCTGATCGCGGCCATCGTCACCGAAGCGCTCGACACCGTCCGGGACTCGTTCGAGGAAGCGGCGCTCCAGCGGCCCCCCGGGCCCCCGGACGAGCTGATCGCCGGGGTGATGGAGCGGGTGCTCGCGGGGCGCGGCACGTGGCACGGCGAGAACGGCTTTCCGCGGCTCCTCATACAGGTGTGGACCGAGACGCTGCGCAACGACAAGCTCGCGGCGCTGATGCGCGATGGCTACGACAGGGTGCGCGAGGCGTGGGTCAAGGTGGTCGAGGCGTACCAGGAGGCGGGTCTGATGCGCGCGGACATCCCCGCGCCCGATGTCGCCAGGACCATGGTCGCGGCGGCCCAGGGGTTCGCCGCGCAGCAGGCGCTCTTCGGTGAAGTGCCCATCGAGGTGCTGCGCAACGGCTTGCGTGGCCTGATGTCCATGGGTGAGCAAAAGATCAGTTAACGCGCCGGAAAAACTTCCGCCCTAACGTGCGATGCCTGGCCCCGAACACCCCGATGATAGTTCAACAGAGTGTTGAAGTTGGCTGGAGTTCCGCTGCGCCCGGCCGTCACCGGGCCGGAGACGATGAGGTGGAAGCGTGCAACTGACCCCGCACGAGCAGGAACGCCTGCTCATCCATGTGGCCGCGGATGTGGCGGCCAGGCGAAGGGAGCGCGGACTGCGGCTCAACCATCCCGAGGCGGTCGCCCTGATCACCTCGCACATCCTCGAAGGCGCCAGGGACGGCCGTACCGTCGCCGACCTCATGGCCTCGGGACGCGAGGTGCTCGGCCGGGCCGACGTCATGGAAGGCATCCCCGAGATGATCCACGACGTCCAGGTGGAGGCCACCTTCCCGGACGGTACGAAGCTCGTCACCGTCCATGACCCGATCGTCTGACGGGGGAGCGCGGCCGATGATTCCCGGGGAGATCCTGTACGCCGACGGTCCGATCACACTCAACGAGGGCCGCGAGGTCACCGCGCTGACCGTTCTCAACACCGCCGACCGGCCCGTCCAGGTCGGGTCCCACTACCACTTCGCCGAGGCCAACCCGGGTCTGGAGTTCGACCGGGCCGCCGCGCGCGGCAAGCGGCTGCATATCGCCGCCGGTACCGCCGTGCGCTTCGAACCCGGCATCCCCGTCGATGTCGTCCTCGTACCCCTCGCCGGTCTGCGCGTCGTGCCCGGCCTGCGGGGAGAGACCGGAGGTGCCCTCGATGACTGAGCTGTCCCGCGCCGGATACGCCGATCTGTTCGGCCCCACCACCGGCGACCGGATCCGGCTCGCCGACACCGATCTGCTCGTCGAGATCGAGGAGGACCGCTCCGGCGGACCGGGACTCGCCGGGGACGAGGCGGTGTTCGGCGGCGGCAAGGTGATCCGCGAGTCGATGGGCCAGTCCCGTACGACCCGGGCCGAGGGCGCGCCCGACACCGTGATCACCGGCGCTCTGATCATCGACCACTGGGGCGTCGTCAAGGCCGACATCGGGGTACGGGACGGCCGGATCACCGGAATCGGCAAGGCCGGCAACCCCGACACCATGGACGGCGTCCACCCCGACCTGGTCATCGGGCCCGAGACCGAAGTCATCGCGGGCAACGGGAAGATCGTCACCGCCGGTGCGATCGACGCGCATGTCCACTTCATCTCGCCGACCGCCGTCGAACAGGCGCTGGTGAGCGGAGTCACCACGCTCGTGGGCGGCGGCACCGGACCGGCCGAGGGGACGAAGGCCACCACCATCACCCCGGGAGCCTGGCATCTCGCGCGGATGTTCGAGGCGCTGGAGACCTTTCCCGTCAATATCGGGCTGCTCGGCAAGGGCAACACGATGTCCCAGGACTCGATGCGCGCCCAACTGCGCGGCGGGGCACTGGGGTTCAAGATCCACGAGGACTGGGGCGCCACCCCCGCCGTGATCGACGCGTGTCTGCGGGTCTGCGAGGAGTCCGGGGCCCAACTCGCCATTCACACCGATACGTTGAACGAGGCGGGCTTTGTCGGCGACACGCTCGCCGCCATCGCGGGCCGCACCATTCACGCGTACCACACCGAGGGCGCGGGCGGCGGGCACGCCCCCGACATCATCACCGTGGTCGGCGAGCCGTACGTACTGCCCAGCTCCACCAACCCGACCCGGCCGCACACCGTCAACACCATCGAGGAACACCTCGACATGCTGATGGTCTGCCATCATCTCAATCCGGCCGTGCCCGAGGATCTCGCCTTCGCGGAGTCCCGTATCCGGCCCTCCACCATCGCGGCCGAGGACATCCTGCACGACCTCGGAGCCATCTCGATCATCTCCTCCGACGCCCAGGCCATGGGACGGATCGGTGAGGTGATCACGCGCACCTGGCAGACCGCGCACGTGATGAAGAAGCGCCGCGGTGCCCTGCCCGGCGACGGCCGCGCCGACAACCATCGAGTCCGGCGCCATGTCGCCAAATACACCATCAACCCGGCGGTCGCGCAGGGACTCGACCGGGAGATCGGCTCCGTCGAGACCGGCAAACTCGCCGATCTGGTGCTCTGGGACCCGGCCTTCTTCGGCGTCAAGCCGCAGCTCGTCCTCAAGGGCGGACAGATCGCCTACGCGCAGATGGGCGACGCCAACGCCTCCATCCCCACCCCGCAACCGGTGCTGCCCCGGCCGATGTTCGGCGCGCTGGGCCGCGCGGCGGCGGCGGGCTCGGTCAACTTCGTCGCGCAGGCGGCGATCGAGGACGGACTGCCCGAACGTCTCGGTCTGGCGAAGAGGTTCGAAGCGATCGGCAACACCCGGGGGGTCACCAAGGCGGACATGCGGGAGAACGACGCACTGCCGCGCGTCGAGGTCGATGCCGACACCTTCACCGTCACCATCGACGGCGAGCCGGTGGAACCCGCGCCCGCCGCCGAACTCCCGCTGGCCCAGCGTTACTTCCTGTTCTGATGAACCGCGCCGCACTGCTCGTACTCGCCGACGGCCGGTTCCCCGCGGGTGGTCACGCCCACTCCGGCGGGGCCGAACCGGCCGTCAGGGCGGGGCGGATCCATGACGCCCCCAGCCTGGCCGCGTTCTGCCGGGGCCGGCTGCACACCAGCGGACTGACGGCGGCGGCCCTCGCCGCCGCGGCGGCCGGGGGCCTCGACACGCTGGAGCTCGACGAGGCCGCCGACGCCCGTACGCCCTCACCCGCGCTCCGGGCGACCGCGCGCAAGCTCGGCCGGCAACTGATCCGCGCCGCCCGCGCCACCTGGCCCAGCGATGAACTGGAGGCGCTCGCCGCCGCCCGGCCGCGCGGTGCGCACCAGCCCGTCGTCCTCGGCCTCACCGCGCGCTCCGCCGGGCTCGCCCCCGAGGACGCCGCCTACTGCGCGGGGTACGAAACGGTCAGCGCTCCCGCGACCGCGGCCGTACGGCTGCTGAGCCTCGACCCCTTCGAGGCCACCGCCGTCCTCGCCCGCCTCGCGCCCGAACTCGACCGGGTCGCCGGGCGGGCCGCCGAGCTGGCGGGGCGGGCGGCGCGGGACGGTCTCGACGCGCTGCCCGCCGCCTCGGCCCCGCTGCTCGACATCACCGCGGAGGCGCACGCGGGGTGGCCGGTGCGGCTGTTCGCCTCGTAACACCCGCCCCCGACTCCTCCCGCCCCCTCCCGTCCCCTTCCGCCCCCGCATTTCCCCCGTACCGCCCCGACAGGAGCCGCACCATGCATCTCGATCACAGCCACCAGGGTCCGGCCGCCGTCAGCGCCGACGCCCTGCGACCCGACGGCAGACGACGCGCGCTGCGGATCGGCCTCGGCGGGCCCGTCGGCTCGGGCAAGACCGCGACGGTCGCCGCGCTCTGCCGGGCGCTGCGTGACCGGCTGTCGCTCGCCGTCGTCACCAACGACATCTACACCCGCGAGGACGCGGAGTTCCTGCTGCGTCACGCGGTGCTGCCTCCCGAGCGCATCCAGGCGGTCGAGACCGGCGCCTGCCCGCACACCGCGATCCGCGACGACATCTCCGCCAACCTGGAAGCCGTCGAGGATCTGGAGGACGCCGTCGGCCCGCTCGATCTGATCCTCGTCGAGTCCGGCGGCGACAATCTGACCGCGACCTTCTCCAAGGGCCTCGTGGACGCCCAGATCTTCGTCATCGACGTGGCGGGCGGCGACGACATCCCGCGCAAGGGCGGGCCCGGTGTCACCACCGCCGATCTGCTTGTGATCAACAAGACGGACCTCGCGCCGCATGTCGGCTCCGACCTCGGCAGGATGGCCCGTGACGCCAAGGAACAGCGCGGCGAACTGCCCGTCGCCTTCACCTCGTTGACCGGTGAGGACGGGGTGCGGCCCATCGCCGACTGGGTGCTCGCGCGGCTCGCCGACTGGACCGCATGAGCGTCCACGCCACCGCCCGTATCGTCGCCACCCGCACGGGGCTGCCCGTACTGACCGGTGAAGGGCCGCTGGCCCCGCGCCGCACCCGGGCCACCGGGGCGGGCGCCCGGGTCACCGTCGTCGGCGCCATGAGCGCACCGCTCGGCGGCGACCGGCTCACGATCGAGGCCGAAGTACGGGACGGCGCCCGGCTCACCGTGGACGCGGCGGCGGCGACCGTCGCCCTGCCGGGACGCACGGCCGAACCCGCCCACTACGACGTGCGGCTGTCCGTGGGGGAGGGCGGTGAGCTGCACTGGCTTCCGGAGCAGCTCATCTCGGCGTACGGCAGCGATCTGCGGATGTGTACCCGCGTCGAACTCGCCGCCTC
This sequence comes from Streptomyces sp. NPDC094034, assembly GCF_040303865.1. Classification (NCBI taxonomy): domain Bacteria; kingdom Bacillati; phylum Actinomycetota; class Actinomycetes; order Kitasatosporales; family Streptomycetaceae; genus Streptomyces; species Streptomyces sp. NPDC094034. The sequence continues at coordinate 87,527 of NZ_JBEOUD010000019.1, forward strand.
CGCCCGGCTGGTGCTGCGCGACGAGCAGATCCTCGGCCGGCACGGCGAGGGGCCCGGCACGCTGCTGACCCGGCTCACCGTCCACCGCGCCGGACGCCCACTGCTGGACCAGGAACTCGCCCACGGACCCGGCGCGGCCGGCGGCTGGGACGGCGGCGCGGTCCTCGGCGGCCATCGGGCCGTCGGCCAACTCCTCATCGCCGGACCTGAGTTCGAGGAGAAGCCGAGGGCGCCCCGGCTGCTGGGCGACACCGCCGTACTCACCCCGCTCGCCGGACCCGCGGCGCTCGTCACGGCGCTCGCCCCGGACGCCCTGCGGCTGCGGCGGATCCTGGACGAGGTGCTCCGAGACCAGCTGAACCACGGATCCGTCGCCGCGTACCGCTGAGCGGGACAGCGCGTACCGGTTATTGGTTCGGTAAAGAAATGGCCGGGTGGCCTGTTCTCAGCGCCCACACAGACGAAAGGATCCCGGGAACCAATCGAACGCGTTGCCGCGGGCGGCGCATCACTGAGGGGGAGGTTCCACTTGAGACGCACCGCAGTGCTCGGCTCGGCCGGCACGCTGCTCACGGGAGCGCTCATAGCCGGCGCGATAGCCGCCCCGGCGGCCACCGCCGACGGCCGTCACCAGGGCGACCCGGCGGCGTACGGCGCCACGGTCGCCGCCGAGCGGGCCGCGAAGAAGGGCATCGACTGGCAGGACTGCCCGGCCGACTGGGCACTGGAGAAGCCCATCCAGTGTGGCTGGGTGAGCGTCCCGCTCGACTACACGAAGCCCACCGGCCGGCAGATCAAGATCGCCGTCGACCGGATCGGCAACACCGGCACCCAGCAGGAGCGCCAGGGGTCCCTGGTCTACAACCCGGGCGGTCCCGGCGGCTCCGGCATGGCCTTCCCGCGCCGCGTCGTCACCAAGAACGCCATCTGGGCCGACGCCGCGAAGGCCTACGACTTCGTCGGGTTCGACCCGCGCGGAGTGGGCCACTCGACGCCCATCTCCTGCGTCGACCCGCAGGAATTCGTCAAGGCGCCGAAGCTGGACCCCGTCCCCGACAGCGAGGCCGACAAGCGCGCACAGCGCAAGCTGGCCGCCGAGTACGCGGACGGCTGCCAGGAGCGCAGCGGCTGGATGCTGCCGCACATGACGACGCCCAACACCGCGCGCGACCTGGATGTCATCCGTGCGGCGCTCGGCGACAAGAAGCTCAACTACGTCGGCGTCTCGTACGGCACCTACCTCGGCGCGGTCTACGGCACACTCTTCCCGTCGCATGTGCGCCGCATGGTCGTCGACAGTGTGGTCAACCCGTCGCAGGAGAAGATCTGGTACCAAGCCAACCTGGACCAGGACGTCGCCTTCGAAACCCGCTTCCAGGACTGGATGGCGTGGGTCGCCAAGAACGACGCGTCCTTCCACATCGGCACCACCGTCGCCCAGGTCGAGAAGCAGTGGGAGACCCTTCGCGCCACCGCGAAGAAGAACCCCATCGGCGGCCTCGTGGGACCGGCCGAACTGCTCAGCCTGTTCCAGAGCGCGCCGTACTACGACTCCAGCTGGGTGCCCGTCGCCTCGGTCTGGAGCGAGTACCTCGCCGGTGACACGCAGGCGCTGATCGACGCGGCCGCCCCCGACCTGACGGACACGGTGGGCAACGCCAAGTCCGAGAACGGCAACGCCGTCTACACCGCCGTCGAGTGCGCCGACGCCAAGTGGCCGACGAGCTGGCGGCAGTGGGACCGGGACAACACCCTGCTCCACCGTGACCACCCCTTCCTCACCTGGTCCAACGCCTGGATGAACCTGCCGTGCGCCACCTGGGGCAGCAAGCAGGGGACCCCGGTGGAGGTCAAGACCGGCAAGGGGCTGCCGCCGGTGCTGATCGCGCAGTCCACGCGGGACGCCGCCACGCCGTACGCGGGCGCCGTCGAGCTGCACAAGCGCTTCAAGGGATCGCGGCTGATCACCGAGCGCGACGCCGGTTCGCACGGCATCACCAATGTGCTGAACCCGTGCGTCAACGACCGGGTGGAGGCCTATCTGCTGACGGGAGCGCTGGACAGCGCCGATGTGACGTGCGCTCCGCACGCCACGCCCAAGCCGTAGGACCCGGGGACATGAGGACGGGGGTGACCGGTTCGCCGGTCGCCCCCGTCCAGCGCTTGCGGCCGGGCCGCTACCCGGCCGTCCGGTCGTACCGCGCCAGCCAGGCGTCCTCCGCCGCGTAGTCGAAGAGCCCGTCCCTGCCATAGTTCTGGACCATCTTGGGGAAGGCGTCCGTCCAGTCCCGGCCGCGCAGACGCTCGGTGAGCCAGTCGACCGTCCCGGGCAGGGAGTCGGCGTAGTCCGTGACCGGCCGGTACCCCAACTCCCGCTCCGCGGCGACCATGTCGTAGATCACGGGATGCTCCAGCGTCCAGGGCGTGTCGCCGACACCGTCCACCGGCGCCCCGTCCAGGAGTACCGTCTCGGTCTCGCGGTCCAGCACCCTGTCGATCGCCGCGCCGATCTCCGCGACGGTCGGGGCCCCCGGATCGGCGGCGTTGAGCACCCGGGAGCCGGGGCGCGCCGCCGCCAGTCTGATCAACTCGGCGAGATTGCCGACATGGACCGGATGGAAACGGCTCCGGCCGCCGTACGCCAGTACGCGCCGACGGCGGCCGTCCAGCAGCCGTTTGACGAAGTACAGCTCACGCGGGGTGCGGCTGTATGGGCCGTGGACCGCGCCCGCCCGCAGCAGCGTCACCGGCAGAGCGCCGCCCGCCGCCAGCAACTCGCGCTCCAGCAGCGCCTTTCGCGTACTGTACGTCGCCTCGCCGGGCGCCACGGTCCGCTGAGTCTCGGGTATCGGCACCGGATAGCGCGGGCCGCCGTCGGGTTCGTCCTGGGTGTCGAAGCCCCGGCCCCGATCGTCCTCGTACACCGAGCCACTGGAGATGACGACCGCCGAGCCGATCCGGCCGGCGAGCCCGGTCAGCTGGCGGGCGTGGGTCCGCCCGAACGCGACCATGTCCACGACCACATCGCAGCCGTCGCCGATCACCGCGGCCAGCGCCGCGTCATCCTCGCGGTCCAGCCGTACCGCGCGTACGTCCCGCGGCCACCGCTCGTCCCGGCCACCGCCGCGCGAAGCCGCCCGCACCTCCCAGCCGTCCTCGGCGAGCGCCCGCACGGCGACCCGCCCTGTCTGTCCCGTCGCACCGATCACCACTACGTTTCCCCTGGTCATACGGGGACGCTAGAGGTGCGGGAAGCCTCGCGGCCAGAGGCGTTCACCCGTGGCGATTCCGCTCTCAGCGGCGCAGCCGCGGGAACTTCCCGGCGGCTTCCCTCTTCGCCAGTTCCGCCTTCACCTCGGCCGCGTAACGGTCCACGTACTCCTGCCCGGAGAGCCCGAGGATCGCGTACATGATCTCGTCGGTGACCGCCCGGACCGCCGCCTTCTCGTTCTCCAGACCCGCGTAGCGCGCGAACTCCAGCGGCTCACCGAACCGGATCGTCACCCGCTTGATCCGCGGGACGACCTGTCCGGGCGGCTGGATCTCGAACGTACCGACCATGGCGCACGGCACCACCGGCACGCCCGCCCTGATCGCCATCACGGCGACTCCGACCTTGCCCTTGTAGAGCCGGCCGTCGTGCGAGCGGGTGCCTTCCGGATAGATCCCCAGCAACTCGTCCTTGGCCAGCACCCCGAGCCCTTCCCGGATCGCCGCCTGCCCGGCCTCCTTCCCCGACCGGTCCACCGGGATCTGCCCGGCGCCGCGGAAGAAGAAGGCCGTCAGCCGCCCCTTCAGCCCGGGGCCGGTGAAGTACTCGGCCTTCGCGAGAAAGGTGATGCGCCGCTTGAGGATGGCCGGCATCAGAAAGTGATCGGAGAACGACAGATGGTTGCCCGCGATGATCGCGGCACCGTCGGCGGGTATGTGCTCAAGGCCCTCGATACGGGGCCGGAACAGCAGCCGCAGCAGGGGCCCCAGCAGCACATATTTCAGCACGTAGTAGAACACGGGATGCGCTCCTCACTGGCCCGGCCGGCCACGGGACGGCGTTGTCCCAGGTCAACGGGGGGATTCCGGCGGACGCAAGTGTATGTGCAGGCGTTGCCGGTTGTAACCGTCGGAAGGGCGGTCGAGGAGGGCGGAGGAGCCACCGAAAGTGAGCGCGGAGAGGGAGCCGGTGCGGTGCGGCCGGGCCTCGGATGGGCCCGGCCGCACCGGAAGGGCGGTTCGGTACTGGATGCCGGTTCGGTACTGGATGCCGGTTCGGCGCCGGACGCCGGTTCAGTGCCGGACGCCGGTCACGCGCCCCAGCGCAGCGCGATGGTGTCGCCCGCGTTGATGACCCGGCCCCGGGTCGCCGCGGCGAAGGCGGATCCGTCGGTGCTGACCTTCCAGGTGTCGGCGCCGCTGTTGGCCTTGCCGTTGAGCGCGGTGACCGTGCCCGTACCGGACGACGGCGTCACGGCCGTCACACAGCCCGCCGGTGTGGCCGCGCCGGTGGCCGCGTCCAGGACGGCTCCCAGCGTGGTCGTGGCCGCGGTCGGGGTGAGGGAGACGGAACAGACCTTCATGTTCCCGAAGTCCTGCTGCTCGCCGTGTACGGCTCCGTCTCCGGCTATCTCTTCGGCTTTCTGCTCAACCTCTCCTTCTGGCCCTTCTCCCTCGATCCGAACAGCTCCATCGCCTATCTCCCCGGCCTGCCCTTCACGGAACAGTGGCAGCGTTACCTCGCCTTCGACCTCGCCACCTCACTGGGCTGGGACACCGGCCGCGCCGTCACCAACTTCGTCTGCGTCGTACTGGCGGGCCCCGCCGTACTCACCACCCTCCGCCGGGCCGCCCGACGTGCCCGCTTCCGGGCCCCCGTCCGGTTCCGAGGGAGAACATGATCTCGGTCGTGCCCTGGCTCACCGCAGCCGGACAGCAGCCCCGCCGCGGCAGCGGCTGATGTCACCGCGGCGTCGCGGGCCCGCGCAGATCGGCCGGACCGGAACCTAGCTTTCCGGGACGTCCTTGACGAACACCATCCCGTCGTACGCGGCCAGGTGGGCCTGGTCGAGTGGGGCGTAGCCGAACCAGGGGGACACGCGTGAGGTCAGCCGGGTGGCGCCGAGGGCGGTGACCAGCCGGGGAGCGTCGATGACAGAGCGGTCCTCCGGGAGCGCGTACAGAAGCCCTTCGAGGGTGTCCGGCGGCGGGGTGTCCACTCCCTGGTGCCGGATCGTGCCGAGTGCCGTGGCCAGGAAGCCATATCCCTCGCCCAGAAGGGCGCTCATGATCGCGCCGGCGCTCCACCACTCCAGCGGCAGGTCACCCATCCGCATGGTGCTCTTGTCCCGCTGGAGATGGCTGTTGTGGGCGTGGATCAGTACCGGGCCGCGTTCGGCGAGGGCGAGGAGGTTGTCGGCCATCATCTGGCCCCGCAGGCCCACCAGCCGCGTCATACGGCTCGGTGAGGTGTCGGCCATCCAGTGGTGGTAGCGCAGCAGGCCGGTGGCGGTGCGCCCGTACAGGCACGCCCGGTCCCAGTCGTCCCGTGAGATCGCCGTGATCAGGTGCGGCGTCTGCGCGGCGAGCAGCGCCACCAGATCGTCGGCGAGCAGCCGCAGTTCCTTGGCCTCGGCCGACTGCCCCACGGACTGGGACGGGTCCATCATCACGGCGGGATCGGTCCACCGGTCGTCGGTGCCGAGCAGGCGGTCGAGTGTGTCCGCGGAGCAGGGGAGCAGGCCCGGTTCCACCCGGGCCGCGAGATAGCCGTGGAGCGCGGTCAGGGCCCTTCGGGGACTCGCGGCGCCGGTGATCTCCAGCGGGCCGTCGAAACCGGCGAAGCGGAGCCGTTCGGACGCGGGCCGGCCGTCGTTGTAGGCGCGCATCCAGCGCACGAGCTCGCGGTTGGCAGCGGACGCGCCGAACCCGTGGCTGAATCCGTGCTCCATGACGTCGTCGAGGGTGCCCGTGCCCGAAGTGAGGTAGTCATCCACGACCAGGCCCATCAGGCAGTCGCTCTCGATCGTGATCGTCCGGTAGCCCTCCTCCTCGATGAGTCGCTGGAAGAGCTCGTTGCGCAGTTCGAGCAGTGTGTCCTCGCCATGGGTGGGCTCGCCCAGGGCGAGCAGCCGCGGCCGGGCGGGAAGCAGCCTCATGACGGCGGCGGCCTCGACCTTGTGGACGGTGTGCGTGATGTCAGATGCCATGCCTTAAACGGTATCGTTGAACCTTCGGTGGAAACTTCTCCGTAGGTCCGTCGCTGTATCATCGGGTCCGTGGCACAGAACCTTCAAACCGCCGGGCAGCTCAGGCCGATCGACCTGGCGCGCGGACACGGTCTGTCCACGCAGGCCATCAGGAACTACGAGGAGGCCGGCATCCTTCCGGCCGCCGCTCGCACACCCGCCGGTTACCGCACGTATGCGCCGCTGCACGCGCGGGCCCTGGGCGCGTTCCTCGCGCTGGTGCCCGGCCACGGCCACCCGACGGCGACCTCGATCATGCGGGCCGTGAACGAGGGCGAGGTCGACGAGGCGTTCCGCCTCATCGACGAGAGCCATGCCCAGTTGCTGGAGGACCGGCGGACACTCCAGGCCGTGGAGAGCGCCCTGCGCGGCTTGACGCCCACCGTGCCCACCGTGCCCACCGCGTCCACCGGGCCCGCCACGGCGGCCACGGCGACCACGGCGTCCGAACCGTCCGGGGCAGGCGGTACGTTCATCGGGCCACTGGCCGGGGAGCTCGGGATCCGGCCCGCGACGCTGCGTAAGTGGGAGCGCGCCGGGCTGGTGCGCCCGCGCCGCGACCCGCTGACCGGATACCGCGTCTACGACGCGGCCGACGTACGGGACGCCCGGCTGGCCCACCAGCTCAGAAGGGGCGGCTACTCGCTGGAGCGGATCGCCCCCCTGACCGCCCAGGTGAGGGCGGCCGGCGGGCTGGAGCCGCTGGAGGCCGCGCTGGGGGACTGGCGCGCCCGGCTGTCCGCCCGCGCGCGGGCGATGCTGACCGGGGCCGCCGAGTTGGAGGCGTACCTCCGCGAGCGCGGATGACGAGCAGCCGCGGCGGGGCGACCCGCGTGTCCGACGCCGGAGCGCGGCCGGGATGCGGTCGTGGGGTCCGTTTGGTTTCATCGATGGTGGGGCCCGCCGATGGTGGTGCCCGCACGCCGTGACCACGGGCTCCCGATGCCAGGAGGAACCGCTCTCCGCGACAGGTGGGCTGTTCCAGGTGTTCCAGGAGGCCGCATGGGAATGTCGGATACGTACACGCTGGTCTTCGCGTACCCGGACGCGCCCGCGAGCGACAGGGGGGACGAGGACGTCGTGGTGGTGCACCGTACTGACCGGCTGGGGCCGGGCGGGCACGCGCTGTACGCGGACGAGACCGGCATCGTCCTGGCGGAGATCAGCGACCAGGACGAGGTACGGATGGTCGCCAGTGGCGGACACCAGGACCTCCAGGCGTCGGTCCGGGCCCGCCCGGCCGAGGACCACGGCTCCGGCCGCGCGCGCCCGGCCTGAGCCCCGGTCTTCCCGTCGCGGCAGGTGCTGAGGAGGAGGTGCGGCCGCCATGGTGATGCGGTGGGACGCGTTCTTGGCCGCGGTCCAGGAGCGCGGTGAGTACTCCGCGCCGCAGGAAGCCGAACAGGCGGTCCGTGTTGTGCTGGCCCTGCTCGGCGCCCACGTGGTGGGAACCGAGCGGGCCGAGCTGGCCGCCCGACTGCCGGAGTCCTGCGCCCTGGTGCTCCTCGATCCGCTCCCGGCGGCCGAACCGCTCACCCCGGACCGGTTCGTGCGGGCGACCGCCGCCTGGATCGACGGAGCGACCGACGAGACCGCGGAGTGGGACGTCGGGGCCGTCCTGAGCGTGGTGGCCGACGCGGCGGGCGAGGAACTGACGCGCCGGATCCTCCTCCAGCTCCCACCGGGGTATGACCTCCTCTTCGGCCGGCCGCAGCCGACCTGAACGCACCGGCCCCGTGGATCCGTCGGCTCGGGATGCCGAAACGAGCGGATGACGTTTCACTGGTGAAGCAGCTTCACCGACAGCTGTATCGAACGATTCGCCGGGCGGGGACGGACCATGTCCCCCCGTCCGGGCTGGTGGCTCTCCCGTCGTATGACAACCCGGGATACGGACCTCACCCCCGCTGTCCCGCCGTGCGCCGCGATGAAGGACAGACGTCATGAGATTGCTCGATTCCGCGCGTGGGACGCCGTCGGGAGGGGCGGCCCGGCGCCTGCACTCCGTGTTCGAGACCGCCTGCGACCGCACCCCGTCGGCCACGGCGCTTGAGTGCGCGCACCACGCGCTGACCTACGCCGAACTCGACGCGCGCGCCAACCAGCTCGCGCACTTCCTCCGTGCGCTCGGGATAGGTCCGGGGGCCCGGGTCGCGATCCTGATACCCCGTTCGGTGGAGGCGTATGTGTCCTTGCTCGGGGTGGGGAAGGCCGGTGCGGTGTTCGTGCCGGTCGATCCGGCGTCCCCCGCGGACCGGCTCGCCTTCATCACCGAGGACGCCGCCGTGGATCTGCTCCTGACCACATCCGCTCTGGCGCCGGCCGTGTCCGGCGTCGCGTGCCGGGTGGTCGAGCTGGACTCGTACGGCCGTGAACTCGCCGGCGTGCCCACCACCCGGCCTCTCCCGGTCGACTTCGACCCCGGGGACGGCCACCCCACCGCGTACATCATGTACACCTCCGGGTCGAGTGGCCGACCCAAGGGGGTGAAGGTCGCCCAGTCGAGCATCTGCAACTTCCTCGATGTCGTGCCCAAGGTCTATGACGTACGGCCGGACGACCGGGTGTACCAGGGCATGACGATCTCCTTCGACTTCTCCATCGAGGAGATCTGGCCGACCTGGTCCGTCGGCGCCACACTCGTCGCCGGTCCGGACGGCGCCGGTCATCTCGGCGCGGAACTGGGCGAGTTCCTCCACGGCCGGCGGATCACGATGCTCTACTGCGTGCCGACGCTGCTGGAGACCATCCCGCCGGAGCTGCCGTATCTCCGCAGCGTCATCGTCGGCGGTGAGGCCTGCCCCGGCCAGCTCGTCGAGCGCTGGAGCAGCCCCGGGCGGCGCATGCTCAACACCTACGGCCCGACCGAGGCCACCGTCACCGCGACCTGGGCGGAACTGACGCCGGGCAGGGCGGTGACGATCGGACGGCCGCTGCCGACCTATTCGGTGGTGCTGCTCGACGAGGAGCTTCGGCCGGTGGCCGACGGCGAGACCGGTGAGATCTGTATCGGGGGCCCCGGCGTCGCCGACGGCTACATCGGGCGGCCGGAGCTGACCGCCGCCCGGTTCGTCGAACACCCACTGGCCCCCCGGGGCGGCAGGCTCTACCGCACCGGGGACCTCGGCCGGATGACCCCCGACGGGGAGGTCGAGTTCCTGGGCCGGGCCGACGACGAGGTGAAGATCCGGGGATACCGGGTGGATCTCGGCGAGATCGACAACGTCCTGCTGGAGGATCCCGGTGTGGCCGAGGCGGTCACCGCCCTGACGGCCCCTGCGGACCGCGCCGGTGGCGGGGGAGCAGGCGAACTGTGCGCCTACGTGGTCCGCGCGCCCGGCAGCGCGGAGGACGAGGACGCCCTGATCACCCGGGTGCACGAGAGTCTGCGGCGCAGACTCCCCGCGTACATGGTGCCGTCCTTCCTGGACATCCTCCCTGGTCTGCCCGCCATGGCCAGCGGCAAGGTGGACCGTAAGCGGCTGCCCGCCCCGACCGGCCGGCGGCTGGTGGGCGGTGGCCGACTGGTGGCCGCAGAAGGCGAGTTGGAGACGCGCGTACGGGACGCCTGGGCAGAGGTGCTCGGGATCGAGCCCGGCATGCTGTCGGCCGAGGCGGACTTCTTCACCGACCTCGGCGGCCACTCGCTCCTGGCGGCCCGGGTCGTATCGGTCCTGCGCGGCCGGGAGATCGGCGCGAACACCGCGCTGCGCGACCTCTACGCGTATCCGACCGTGCGCGGGCTCGCGGCCCGGCTGAGTGCCACGGAGAACACCGGGCAGCGGTCCGCGCCGCGCCGCCCCGCACCGATCCGTCACACCAGCGGCCGAATCGCGGGCGCGGGGGCGGCCCAGGCGGGGGTGATCTATCTGCTGCTGCTCGTGCTCAGCCTGCCGGTGGCGTACGTGTACAGCGGGCACGGCGGTCAGATCTCCGTCCTGACGTCGGCGCAGACCACGATCGGCGTGTATCTCAGCTATCTCGTCGTGCGCTGGCTCATCCCGGTCGCGCTGGTGCGTCCGCTGTCGGCGGGTATCCGGCCGGGCCGCTACCCGCTGTGGCGCTCGGTCTATCTACGGCTCTGGACGGTGGATCTGCTGCTGCGGATCGGCCCGCTGCCGGTGCTGAGCGGTTCGCCGATGATGGCCGCCTATCTGCGGCTGCTCGGCGCCCGGATCGGACCGCGTACCACCATCGCCACCGGCACGATCACCCTGCCCGCCCTGCTGCGGATCGGCGGCGACACCTCGATCGGCTACGGCGTCTCCCTCACGCCTTGGCGGGTGGCGGACGGCTGGGTGACGGTCGCCCCGATCGAGATAGGGCCGCACGCCTTCGTGGGAGCCAACGCGGTCCTCGAACCCGGCGCACGCATGGGAGCGGGGTCCGGACTCGGCGAACAGTCCGTCATCGGCCAGGACGAGGCGATTCCCGCCGGAGCGCGCATGGCCGGCTCGCCGCCCCGCCCGGTGGACGCGCTCGCCCCCGGCGTCGAGGCCATGATGCGGGCCCAGCGCCGTACCGACGGATGGCGCCCGCGCCATCTCGCCGCCGCGCTCGTCGCCCTGGCGCTGCTGGAGATCGCCGCGGTGGCGATGACGCTCCCCGGGATCGCGCTGTTCTGGTGGGCGACGCTGACCTGGGGGCTCGCCGCCGGCGTCGTCGCCACCGCGGTGTCAGGTCCGGTGTTCGTCGTCACGGTCTGCGCTGTGGTCGCCGCCGGGAAGCGGCTGATCCTGTCGAGCGTGCCGGTGGGTATCCATCCGGCGCGTTCCTCGCTCGGCGTCCGCAAATGGGTGTCGGACAAGCTGCTGGAGATCAGCCTCACCTTCACCAACTCGCTGTACGCCACCCTCTACACCGTGCCCTGGCTCAGGCTGCTCGGCGCGCGGATCGGCCGGGGCGCCGAGGTCTCGACCGTCTCGCACATCGACCCGGACCTGCTCACCCTCCACGACGGCAGCTTCGTCGCGGACCTGGCCAATGTCGGTGGTGCCACCTTCGCGGCCGGGCAGGTCGCGTTCGGCCCCACCGAGGTCGGGGAGCGGGCGTTCATCGGCAACTCCGCGCTCCTGCTCGCCGGAACGCGCACCGGGCCGGGGTCCCTGGTCGGCGTGGGTACGGTGCCGCCGCAGGGTGACGTGGCCGACGGCACCACCTGGCTGGGCTCGCCCGCGATACGCCTGCCGGTGCGCCAGAGCAGCGGATCGTTCCCCGAGGAACTGACCTTCCGGCCGACCCGCAAGGCCGTACGCCAACGCCTGGGCATCGAATTCCTCCGCATCACGATGCCCGCGTCGGTGCTGGGCCTGAGCGCGTACTTGTATCTGCTCGCGCTGTCCTCGCTGACCCGCCGTCCCGGCCTGCTGGTTCCGGTGCTCCTCGCGCCGGTCCTGATGATGGTCGCGAGCCTGGTGGTGATCTCGTACTGCGCGGCGGTCAAGCGGGTGGTGATCGGTGTCTACCGGCCCCGGGTCGAACCGCTGTGGAGTCTGTTCGTACGCCGCACCGAGTTCGTCACCGGCCTCTTCGAGGCGGCGGCGGTACCGGCGGGGGTGGGCTTCCTGACCGGAACGCCGTATCTGCCGGTGATCCTGCGCCGGTTCGGGGCGCGCGTCGGCAGAGGCACCTGGATCGGCACCACCTTCCTCACGGAGTTCGACCTCGTCGACATTGGGGACAACGCGGCGATCGGTCTCCGCGTCTCGCTGCAAACACACCTCTTCGAAGACCGCGTCATGAAGATGTCGCTGGTCACGGTCGAGGACGGGGCGAGCGTCGGCACCCGGGCGGTCGTGCTCTACGACTCCGTCGTCGGCGAGGACGTCCAACTCGGCGCGCTGTCACTGCTGATGAAGGGCGAGCACCTCACCAAGGGCACGAGCTGGCGCGGCATCCCCGCCGAAGGCGTCGTCGAGCGCCGCCCCGCCCTGGCCCCCGAGGCACCGGCTCTGGACGATCGGCTTTTCGACATCCCCGCTTTCGACGCCCGGACGAGAGGCTCATGACATCCACCGGACCTGACCTGGCCCTCGTCTACCGGGGGCCCGCCGCCAGACCCGGCTGTCCGGAAGCCGTGGCGGCGCTGCTCGCCGAAGGACCCTGGGGCCTGGACGTCCGCTACACCGGGCCGCGGGAGGAACTGTCCCTGTCGGGCGGGTCGTTGGCCCGGGCCCGGGTGTACGCGCAGCCCGGCGGCGGAACGTTGTCGGACGGCTACCGCCACCTGGAGCGAGAGCGCGACACCGTCCGTGCGTACGTCCGGGGCGGCGGGTGCTATCTGGGCTTCTGCCTCGGCGGCTATCTGGCCGGCGCCACCCCGGGGTTCGGCCTGCTGCCCGGCGACACCGACCAGTACATCTCCTCGCCCGGATCGACGGTGCACGGCGAGGACGACACACTGGTCGAGGTGTGCTGGCGCGGCCGGCCACGCACCGTCTTCTTCCAGGACGGTCCCCTCTTCGTCCTCGACGACGGCGCGGACGCCACGGTGCTGGCCACGTACCCCAATGGCGCTGTCGCCGCGCTCGTCACCCCGTTCGGCGCGGGCCGCGTCGGGGTCGTGGGACCGCACCCCGAGGCCACCACGGACTGGTACACCGATGTCCATCTCCCGGTGCGTCACACGCGCGACCTGGCGCTCGACCTCGTGAACGAGGCGCTGGCGGGGTAACGGCGGGGCCTGGCCGCGGGCGCTCGCCCGGACACACCGCGCGGACGGAGCGCCGGCACCGACACCGCGCTCGTTGGTCCAGACCTATTGACGGGAGGTCTGGACCTCTCTACGTTTCCCCCAACTACCCACCGTACGTTCCCAGTCCGCCGCGCCGACCGGTCGCGGGCGGGCATGGTCGGAAGGGAGCACAGCATGATCCGCCGAATATCGCGCGTGCTGGGGGTCGGCCTCGCCATGGCCTTCGTCATGCAGACACTGGTCGCCGCGGCGGCGCCCGGCGCGGCGCCCGCCGCCGACACCTGCGCGGTCAAGTCGAAGCCCACCGGCAAGGTGCTCCAGGGGTACTGGGAGAACTGGGACGGCGCGGCGAACGGCGTACACCCCCCGCTCGGCTGGATTCCGATCACCGACTCCCGTATCCGCGACCACGGTTACAACGTGATCAACGCGGCGTTCCCGGTCATCCGCTCGGACGGCACCGTCCTGTGGGAGGACGGGATGGACGCGACGGTGAAGGTCGCGACCCCGGCCGAGATGTGCCAGGCCAAGGCCTCCGGCCTCACCACCCTGATGTCCATCGGCGGCGCGGCGGCCGGGATCGACCTCAGCTCCAGCGCCGTCGCCGACCGGTTCATCGCGACAGTGGTGCCGATCCTGAAGAAGTACAACTTCGACGGCATCGACATCGACATCGAGACAGGGCTCGTGGGCAGCGGCAACATCAACACACTGTCGGCGTCGCAGGCCAATCTCATCCGCATCATCGACGGCGTACTCGCCCAGATGCCCTCGAACTTCGGCCTGACAATGGCGCCCGAGACGGCCTATGTCACCGGCGGCAGCGTGGCGTACGGCTCGATCTGGGGCGCCTATCTGCCCATTGTGAAGAAGTACGCCGACAACGGCCGGCTCTGGTGGCTGAACATGCAGTACTACAACGGCAGCATGTACGGCTGCTCCGGCGACTCGTACTCCGCCGGTACGGTCCAGGGGTTCACCGCGCAGACCGACTGCCTGAACAGGGGACTTGTCGTCCAGGGAACCACGATCAGGGTCCCCTATGACAAGCAGGTGCCCGGACTGCCGGCCCAACCGGGCGCCGGGGGCGGCTATATGGCGCCGAACCTGGTGTCGCAGGCCTGGAACACCTACGGCAACGGGCTGAAGGGCCTGATGACCTGGTCGATCAACTGGGACGGATCAAAGGGCTGGACCTTCGGGGACAACGTCCGACAGCTCTGGTAGCACGGCGTTTCCGCAACCGCGCTCGGGCACCCGGAATCCGTCGACGGCCGCCGGAACACCGGAGTGTGCCGGCCGGCCGTCGTTCGTCGTGCCGACCGGCGTCCGTCGTTCAGTACGCCTTCCGGGCGATGTGCTCTGCCGCCATGATCGTGGTGACATTGGTGGCCGTTCCCGGTACGTCCGGGAAGATCGAGGCGTCCACCACCCGCAGCCCGGTCACGCCGCCTCGCACCGTGCCCAGACTGTCCACGACCGCCCACGGGTCTCCCTCACCGCCCATCGGTGCGGTTGAGGTCGGGTGGAGATAGGCCGCGAGCTGCTGCTTGACGGCGGCGGTGAGCTGGATGTCGTCCTGGACGTCCGGACCGGGCGCGAGTTCCGAGTGGACCAGTTCGGCGAAGGGCGAGTGCCGGGCGAGTTCCCTGGTGCGACGGACCGCCTCGACCATGCGGCGTTCGTCACGGTCCTCGGCCAGGAAGTGGTAGTCGATCAGCGGGGCGTCCTTCGGGTCGCGGCTGCGGAGCCGGAAGGTGCCCACCGAGTCGGGGCGGACGACCGACACGGCCAGCACGATCGCCCCTCCGGTGGGGGTGGCGGCCGGGTCGAAGAGATGGGTCGCCGAGACATGGATGTCCAACTCGTCGCCGCGGGCCTCGCTGGAGGCGGTCCACAGCAGCGCCCCGGAGACCGGGGTCATCGACTTGGCCTGCTCGGTGAGCGCGTAGACGTTGTAGTAGAAGGGCTGCTCCTGGAAGCGGCGGCCGACCGGCAGATCCGCCACCACGGGGATCTCCAGCTCCCGCAGGTCGTCGGCCGGGCCGACGCCGGAGCGCAGCAGGATCGCGGCGCTGCCGTAGGAGCCGGCCGAGAGGACGACCTCGGCCGCCCGGTGGACGGTGCCGTCGACCGTCACCACTCCGGTGGCGGTGGTGCCGTCGAAGAGGACCTGGTCGACCTCGGTGTCACCGGCGATCACCAGATTGGGCCGCTCGCGCACCTCGGGGGTGAGGTAGGCCAGGGCGGAGTTGATCCGGACGCCCGACACCACGTTCACCGGGTAGCCTCCGACACCCTTCTGCCCGGGCCCGTTGAAGTCGTCGATCCGGGCGTGTCCGAGCCCCTCGGCCGCGTCGATGAACGCCTTCAGTGACGGGGTCAGTTCCTCGTACGTACGCTGGCGGATGGGAAACGGCCCGCTGCGGCCGTGGTACGCGTCGCTGCCGGTGGGGGTGTTCTCCAGCCGCTTGTACGACTCCAGCACCTCGGCGTAGGTCCAGCCGGTCAGTCCGTGGCGCTCGGTCCAGCGGGCGAAGTCGTCGGCCGGGGCGCGCAGGGCGACGGCCGCGTTGACGGCGGAGCTGCCACCGAGGGCCTTGCCGCGCGGGGCGGGCTGGTCCTGGTCGACCAGCCCGGTGCGGGCGGTGTAGCCCCAGTCGTGATCGGCGTCGCCGGCCACCCTTGCGGGGTTGGTCAGGACGTCCGGATAGGTGGTGGGGGCGTAGGCGCGTCCGGCTTCGAGGAGCAGGACGCGGCGGGCCGGATCGGCGCTGAGCCGGTTGGCGAGCACCGCTCCGGCGGAGCCGCCGCCGACGATGACGACGTCGAAGGGCTGCTCCGCCCCGTCGGCCGGGTCACCGGCGGCCGCGGTGCCTGTAGTGGTGCTGGTGGTGTGGTCGGTGCTCATGTTCCTCACGCTCTCTGTTGCTCGGAGTCGGGTCGCGGGGTTCGCCGGACCGGAAGGCATCCGTTGGGCGGTCGGCCCGGCCTCGTCTCGGGGCGTCTCTGGCCGGACACTTTGATTGAACGCTGAACTACATCGATTGGGGTGCCTGAGACGCGCACCGCTCTGCCTAGGTCTGCCAGTGCCCCCCTCGCCGTCCGCGTCCCTCGCTCCATCGGCGACCATGGAGGGCATGGACTCCCCGATGGACTCCTCCGCGGAGCTGCGTGATTTCCTGCGGGCCAGCAGGGCCCGGCTGCGACCGGAAGACGTGGGCCTTGCCCCGCCCCGGTACTCCGACCCGGCCCGCTCCCGACGGGTGCCCGGACTGCGCCGCGAGGAAGTGGCCCAGCTCGCCGGAGTGAGCGTCGACTACTACGCCCGGCTGGAACAGGGCCGCACCCGTCAGGTGTCAGAGGCGGTCCTGTCGGCTGTCGCGGACACACTGCGGATGAACGTGACCGAGCGGGAGTACTTCTTCTCCCTGGTCGCCCGGCAGACAAGAAGCACGGCCCGGACCACCGAACGGCCTACGGAGCAGCGGGTGCGCCCGGTGATCCACCGGATGCTCGCGCAGTTCGGCTCGCCCGCCCAGGTCCTCGGCCGCGGGCTGACCGTCCTGGCCGCCAACCAGCTGGCCCGCGCTGTCTTCTTCGACCCGGCGGAGTTCCCGGTGAAGGACCGCAACCTGGCGAAGTGGCTCTTTCTCCATCCCCGGGCGAAGGAGTTGCATCTCGACTGGAGGCAGCACGCGCTCGACTACGCGGCCGTACTGCGCGCCGACGTCGGCAGCCACCCCGAGGACCCCGCGCTGAACGAGCTGATCGGCGAGCTGGCCGTCAAGAGCGCCGAATTCCGGGAGATCTGGTCCGCGCACCAGGTCTCGGCCTGCCTCAGCGGCCATATGCGACTGCGGCACGAGGACGTGGGCCGGATCGACCTGGACTACGAGGCCCTCGACGTCCACGGCGGGCAGGACCACAAACTCGTGGTCTACACGGCGGCCGAGGGCTCGCCCTCCGCCGAGGCCCTGGCGCTGCTCGCGAGCTGGACAGCCGGCCCGGGACGCACGCCACAGCGTGCCGGGCAGCGGGCCGCCTGGGAGCGCTCGGGGACGCCGGGGACGCCGGGGACGGCGGGGACACGGGAGGACGCCGCCACGCCGGGGCCTCGCGAGGCGGCACCGAGGCATCGCGAGCCCTGACGTCGACCCGGGACGAGGAGCCGGGTCATCGGCCACGAGGACCGCGCGGAGCCCCTTCCGCACGGGCTCCGCCCGTCCTGTCAAAGGCTTGGACGCCCGTGGGGTTGACCGGCCTATGTTCGCGTCAACACGCTGGTGACGGGCCCGCCGCAGGGTGCCCGAATCGGGCCAGTGCCGACGTGGTGAGCACCTGGTCCGGATGCCCTTGTCCGGCGAGGCGGCCGTCCTGGAGCAGGAGGCACACATCCGCCGCACGTGCGGCACTCAGGTCGTGTGTGGCGTGGACGACCGTCACGCCGTCGGCGACGAGCGCCGTCAGCAGTGCGCCGATCCGCTCCGTTGCCTCAGGGTCCAGGCCCGTGGCCGGTTCGTCGAGAAGCAGCAGGTCCGACTCCTGTGCCAATCCTTGTGCTATGAGGGCGCGTTGACGCTGCCCGCCCGACAGTTCTCCCAGTTGGCGCGAGGCGAGGTCGCCGATGCCGAGCCGGTCGAGCGCGGCGTCCGCCGCCGCGTGGTCCCGGCGGGTCAGCCGACGCCACGGTCCGCGTATGCCCCAGCGCCCCATCTCCACGGTCTGCCGCACGGTGAGCGGCAGGGTGTCGCCGACGGCTCCGCGCTGCGGCACGAAGGCGGGTGGCTGTTCCCCGTAGTGGTGCAGTTCGCCGGATGTCGGATGGATCACACCGGCGAGAACGCCGAGCAGGGTCGACTTGCCGCTGCCGTTCGGGCCGACGAGTGCCGTTGTCGCCAACTTGGTTATCTCTGAGCTGAGTTCATCAAGGACGGGTCGTCCTGGATAGCCGGCGCACAACCCGGTGAAGCGGACGAGGGGCATGCGCCCCCGGGCCGCGACGGGCGAGAGGTCTGGTTTCTTGAACATGATTTTCATTGTAGTGTCCGTCGGCATGGAATGGTTGACGGCCCCGTTCGAGGTGACCTTCGTGCAACGAGCCCTGTGGGGCGGGATGCTCGTGTCCGCGATCTGTGCGCTGGCGGGCACCTGGGTTGTTCTGAGGGGGATGGCCTTCCTCGGCGACGCCATGTCCCACGGTCTGCTGCCGGGGGTGGCGCTGGCCGCGCTGTTCGGAGGGAACCTGCTGGTGGGCGCGGTGGCGAGCGCGGCCGTCATGACGGCGGGCGTCACCGTACTGGGACGCACACCGAGGCTGTCCCAGGACACCGGCATCGGGCTGCTCTTCGTCGGCATGCTCTCGCTCGGCGTGATCATCGTGTCGCGCTCGCAGTCCTTCGCGGTGGACCTGACCGGCTTCCTGTTCGGTGACGTCCTCGCCGTCCGGCAGCAGGACCTTCTCCTGCTCGCGGTGGCGTTGTTCGCGGCGTTGACGGTGTCGGTGCTGGGGCACCGCGCCTTCCTCGCCCTGGCCTTCGACTCGCGCAAGGCTCAGACCTTGGGGTTGCGTCCGCGCCTGGCCCACGCCGTGCTGCTCGGCCTGCTCGGTCTGGCCATCGTGGCCTCGTTCCACATCGTGGGAACGCTGCTCGTCCTCGGCCTGCTCATCGCGCCCCCGGCGGCGGCCCTGCCGTGGGCGCGCCGCGTCCGCGAGGTCATGGCGCTCGCCGCGCTCCTCGGCGTCGCCGCCACCTTCGGCGGGCTGTTGCTCTCCTGGCACCTGCGCACCGCCGCCGGCGCGACCGTCGCGGCCCTCGCGGTGAGTCTGTTCTTCCTCTCCCACATGGCGTCCGGTCTGCGGCACCGCCGTGCGCGCCCCGCTCCCACCGCCCAAGTCAACTGAAAGAAACCCGAGGCGATCGTCATGACCGTCCCCAGAAACGTCACTCCGTGGGCTTCGGCCGCACTGGTGCTCAGCGCACTGCTCACCACGAGCTGTGCGGGGGAGAGGGACAAGGACTCACCGGCTGCGGCGAGTTCCCCGTCCGCCACTCGGCACGGGTACGTCGAGGGAGCACAGGAGACCGCCGAGCAGCGATCCCGCCTGCTCCTCAATGACCCCGACAGCGGACACAGCAGGGTCCTCGACCTCATCACCGGCACGGTGCACAAGACGACCCGGACGGAAGGTGCCGTCCGGCTGGTCACGGACGGACGGTTCGGCTACCTCCACGCCTCGGGCGGCACGTACGTGCTCGACAGCGGCGCCTGGATGGTGGACCACGGGGACCACGTCCACTACTACAGCGCGGCGATACGCGGCGTCGGCGAGCTTCCCGTGGGGCGTCAGGCGCGGATACGCAGCGACGCCGTCGTGACCGCCGTGACCGACGAGGACGGGAAGACCGTCCTCTACGACCGCGGCGAGCTGGAGAAGGGCAAGATCGCTTCGTCCGGGACGCTCGCGGGCACCTACACCGGGGCCGTCGTGCCGTACGAGGAGCACCTGCTCGCCTTCGTGCACGAGAGCGGCACCGCGAAACTCGTCGTGCTCGACCGCGAGGGCGAGCGCGTCGCCTCCCCGGACGTGGAGTGCGAGCAACCGCGAGGCGACGCCGTCACCCGGCGCGGCGCCATCCTGGGCTGCGCCGACGGCGCCCTGCTCGTCCGCGAGGAGGACGGCGCTTTCACCGCCGAGAAGATCCCGTACGACGAGGACGTGCCGGTGCGGGAACGAGCCACCTCTTTCCGCCAGCGCCCCGGCAGCGCCGTCCTCACCGCTCCGGCCGGGAACGACGCCGTATGGGTCCTGGACGTCTCCGAGCGGAGCTGGACCCGCGTGGACACCGGTCCCGTCGTCGCCGCCAACACCGCCGGAGAGGGCTCCCCGCTGCTCGTCCTGGAGACCGACGGCTCGCTGTACGGCTACGACATCGCCACCGGGAAGCGGATCGCGCGGACCAAGACGCTTCTGACCGGGGAAGAGCCGGCCGGCACCGACAGCGGCGCCCCCGTCATCGAGGTCGACCGCAGCCGCGCCTACGTCAACGACCCCGAGGGCAAGCGGGTGTTCGAGATCGACTACAACGACGACCTGCGCATCGCGCGCTCCTTCGACCTGGACATCGAGCCGGTCCTCATGGCGGAGACCGGCCGATGAGCCGGAGCGCGGCGACGCGGCGCGTGAGGGTGAGCGCGGCACGGCCGCGCCATCTGATCGTGGGCCTGCTCGCCCTCGTCATGGCCTCCGCCGCCTCCGCCTGCACCACCGGCGATGAGCGGCCCGACATCGTCGTCACGACCAACATCCTCGGTGACATCACCCGGCAGATCGTCGGTGACGAGGCCGATGTCACCGTCCTGATGAAACCCAACGCCGACCCTCACTCCTTCGGTTTGTCGGCGGTCCAGGCCGCCGAGCTGGAGCGCGCCGACCTCGTGATCCACAACGGCCTGGGGCTGGAGGAGAACGTGGCGCGGCATGTGGACGCCGCCCGTGAGTCCGGCGTCGCCACCTTCGCGGTCGGCGACGCGATCGACCCGCTGGTCTTCCGTACGTCCGACGACGGCGGCCCCGGGGAAGAGGAAGGACAACCCGACCCGCACTTCTGGACCGACCCCGACCGGGTGCGCAAGGCCACCGGTCTGATAGCCGACCAGGTGATCGAGCACGTCGACGGCGTGGACGACAGTGCGATACGCGCACATGCCGACCGCTACGGCGATGAACTCGCGGACCTCACCGCCTGGATGGAGAAGTCCTTCGACCGCGTCCCCGAGGACCGGCGCGCCCTGGTGACCAATCACCACGTCTTCGGCTACCTCGCCGACCGCTTCGGCTTCCGGGTGATCGGCGCGGTCCTCCCCAGCGGCACCACCCTGGCCTCACCCAGCTCCTCCGACCTGCGCTCGCTCACCGAGGCGATGGAGGGGGCCGGCGTGCGCACCGTGTTCGCCGACTCCTCCCAGCCGAGCCGGCTCGCCGAGGTCCTGCGCACGGAACTGGGCGGCCGGGTCCGGGTCGTGGAGCTGTACTCGGAGTCGCTGACCGCCGAGGGCGAGGGCGCCGACACCTACCTGCGGATGATGCGCGCCAACACCACCGCCATGGCCGACGGCCTGACCGGCGGCTGACTCCCTGAGCCTTCAACGGGCACCGGCCGACCGGACCCGAAACCATCACGCACCCACCGCCGCCACCGAGCGGCGCGGAAAGGAACACACCGATGAACAAGTCGATACGCGGCAGAGCCCTCACCGGGACGGCACTCGCCCTGGCGGTGTCCACGGTCCTGGCCGCCTGTGGAGGGGAGTACTCCTCCTCCGACACCAAGGCCGACGGCGCCGCGAGCGCCACGCCCACGGCCACGGTCAAGGACCCGCTGGTCGCCACCTTCGACGGCGGCCTGTACATCCTGGACGGCGAGAGCCTCAAGCTGACCAGGACCATCGGGCTGCCCGGCTTCAACCGGGTCAACCCCGCCGGTGACAAGGACCACGTCGTCGTCTCCACCGACACGGGCTTCCGTCTGCTCGACGCCACCGGACAGGCCCTCACCGACATCGAGTACAAGGGTGCCAAGCCCGGCCACGTCGTACGGCACGCGGGCAGGACCGTGCTCTTCAGCGACGGAACCGGAGAGGTCAACGTCTTTGCCCCCGCCGACCTGAGCACGGGCAAGAAGCCGGAAGGACGCACCTACACCTCCGCCGAGGCACACCACGGTGTCGCCATCGAACTGGCCAACGGAGAACTCCTCAGCACCCTCGGCACCGAGGAGAAGCGGACCGGCGCGCTGGTGCTGGACGAGAACGACAAGGAGATCACACGCAACGAGAAGTGCCCAGGCGTGCACGGTGAGGCGGCCGCCCGGGACGAGGCCGTCGCCGTCGGCTGCGAGGACGGTGTCCTGATCTACCAGGACGGTGAGTTCACCAAGGTCGACGCCCCCGACGCCTACGGCCGCATCGGCAACCAGGCCGGCAGCGACACCTCCCCGGTCCTCCTGGGCGACTACAAGACCGACCCCGAGGCCGAGCTGGAGCGGCCCACCCGCATCTCCCTCATCGACACCGAGAAGAAGAAGCTGCGCCTGGTCGACCTGGGCACCAGCTACTCCTTCCGCTCCCTCGCCCGCGGACCGCGGGGCGAGGCCCTCGTCCTCGGCACCGACGGCGCCATCCATGTCATCGACCCGGACACCGGCAGGACCGAGAAGAAGATCCCGGCAGTGGGCGAGTGGCAGGAGCCGCTGGACTGGCAGCAGGCCCGGCCCACCCTGTTCGTCCGCGACGACACCGCGTACGTCTCCGACCCCAGCGGGAAGGCGCTGCTCGCCATCGACCTGGCGACCGGCAAGAAGATCGCCTCCGTGACCCTGCCGAAGGGCACCAACGAGCTGTCGGGCGTCGTGGCAGACGGCAGTTCGCTCCAGCGCCGCTGAGGCCGGACGGAGCGGTCCGGGGCGGTCGCGGGCGTCGCGCCCGGTCCGGTCAGTCGCGCGGTGGGCGTGTCCGGCGGTGTCGCCGGTACGCCCAGGCGCCCAGCTGCCCGGTCCGGTCAGTCGCGCGGTGGGCGTGTCCGGCGGTGGCGCCGGTACGCCCAGGCGCCCAGCGCGAGCACCACCACGCCCGCGATCACCGCCCCGGCGATCCGTCCCAGCTGTGACTCGATCCGGATGAACGCGGCCCCGGCGAAGTAACCGGCGGCCGTACAGCTCACGCCCCAGCACAGCCCGCCCAGGGCGTTGAAGAGCAGGAACCGTCGGTACGGCATGTCCGAGAGTCCCGCGAGCGCCGGCATCAGCGCGCGGAGGAACGCGATGAAGCGGGCGAAGAACACCGCGGAGGCGCCCCGTACCCGGATCATCTCGCGAGCCCGCTCGACCTGGTGGTGGCGCTTGCGCAGGCTCCGGGTCGCCAGGATCCGGTCGCCGAAGTGGTGGCTCACCGCGTATCCGGCGCTGTCGCCCAGGACCGCGGCGACCACCACGACCACCGTCACCCACCAGACCGACACCCCGCCCTGGGCGGCCAGCAGCCCGCCCAGTACCGCGGCGGTCTCGCCTGGAAGCACGAAGCCGAAGAACAGGGCGTCCTCGCAGAACACGAGCAGGCCGACCACGGCGTAGACCACGGAGCCCGAGAGACCGCCGAGCCAGTTGGTGATCGTATTCATCCGGAGAGTCCCTCCGTTCCGCCGCCACCGGGCGATACCGGTCTTACCGATGATGACAGCGTGTACGCGGCCACGGGCGCAGCGCGCCGTATGCGGAGGCGTCCGGCCCGGGACCGGGGCGTGGGAGGCGCGCGCCGCCCCCGTACCGCCGATGACCGGCGGGGACGGGCACGACGCGCGCTCGGCTCACAGGTCAGTGCTCACTCGCGAGCGCTCACCTGTAGGTGAGGTCGGAGGCGCTGTACTTGCAGTATGTGCCGTCCGCGTCGGAGCCGTTCTTCGTCGGCTCGGCGCCGGTGTTGTTCCCGAGGTACTTCTGGCACGGCACGATCTTCTTGCCGCTGTCCCCGACGATGGTGATACCCCGCAGGGTCAGCGAGTCACCGTAGTTGGTGTTGATGCCCCCGATCACACTGCCGGGAGCGGTGATCTCCGTGTTGGTCACATTGATCGTGCGCTTGTACTGACTTGAGCAGTTGCCGCACGAGCGGACGAAGGTCTTGAAGTCCTGACCGGCGAAGTTGGAGATGTTCAGGGTGCCGCCGCCGTTGAACTGGAAGATCTTGTCCGCGGCCTTGCGGGCGCCACCGCCGTTGACGGTGAACGTTTTGCCGGTGCCGCGGAAGGTGGCCGCGTCCTCGCCGACGTCCTCCCACCACACGTTCTGCAATGTGCAGCTGCCGGAGCAGTGGATACCGTCGGCGGCGGGGGCGCCGATGATGACGTTCTTCAGCGTCGCTCCGTCCGCGAGCTGGAAGATCGGGTCCTGGTCCTCGTTCTGACCACCGCTGCCCAGGTCACCGGTGCCGTAGTAGCGCTTCATACCGCCGTCCACGGAACCGCTGACGGGCTTGGTCGCGCCGACCGCCTCGCTGCCGTTGGGTGACGGCCAGGTGGCAGCCGAGGCGGTGGGCAGCGTGAGTCCTGAGGTGAGTGTGGTGAGGACGAGCGCGGCGGCGCCGAGGCCGCCGGCGATCACCCGCCGCTTCCCGGTGCTGGGGCGGGTGCCGTGTTGTCGCGTCATGCTGGGGCGCTCCTTTTGTCGTGTGAACGGTGGGAACGGTCCGATCGGTCTCATGGGGTGGTGATGGCAGGCCGGGGAGGCACGGGCATCTTGTCGCCGATGGGGAAACCGGGGTGCGGCGGCTGGTTGTAGGCGGTGTTCTGCCAGGCCAGCGCCGTCCGGTACATCCGGTCGTGCAGCAGTGTGGTGATCTTCCGGTCGGTCGGATGCGGAGTGGAGTAGATGCGCAGCGCCGTGTTGTCGGCGGTGGGCCAGATGACCTCCTCCCGCCAATCGCCGAGGATGTCGCCGGAGAGCGAGGGGGTCGCCTTGGTGCCGTTGTTGGAACGCACCCCCGAACCGGTCAGCAGCCGGGCGTCGGACGACGGGCCGTACTTGTCGATATGGGTGCCGTCGAGCAGTTCGCGCACCGGATCGCCGTCCCACCAGATCAGGAAGTTGGCCGAGGACGGTTTGCGGCCCTTGGCGGTACCGGCCCTGTCACGGATCGAACCGTCGGCGGCCGACCACATCTCCGCGCCGTCGTTGCCCGCCCAGATGTCCCCCGCCACACCGCGGCCGTTGTCACCGCCTGGCGCGGTCTGCCACAACACCTGGCCGGTCCTGGCGTCGGCGAAGTACGACGAGGGCTTGGCGGCGTCCTCGTCCACCTTGAAGTACTCAAGACCCGGGCGGGCCGGGTCGAGATCGCCGAGATGAGCCGCGTCGCCGTGGCCGTTGCGCGTCGTCCACAGCCCGGAGCCGTTGTCGTCCACGGCCATCGAGCCGTACACGATCTCGTCCCTGCCGTCGCCGTCCACATCGCCGACCGTGAGGGCGTGGTTGCCCTGGCCGTCGTAGCCCTTGCCGCTGTTGGTGGAGCTGTTGGTGTCGAACGTCCATCTGCGGGTGAGCTGACCGCCGTTGAAGTCCCAGGCGACGATCACCGTACGGGTGTAGTAGCCGCGCGCCATGATCAGTGAGGGGTTGGTGCCGTCCAGATAGGCGGTCCCGGCCAGGAAGCGGTCCACGCGGTTGCCGTACGAATCGCCCCAGGAGGCGACGGAGCCGCGCGGCGGGACAAAGTCGACCGTGCTGCGCGCGGCGCCCGTCAGTCCGTCGAACACCGTAAGGAACTCGGGCCCTTCGAGCACATAACCGCTGGAATTCCGGTAGTCCGCGGAGGCGTTGCCGATCACCTTTCCCGTGCCGTCGACCGTGCCGTCGGCGGTCTTCATGGCGACCTCGGCCCGGCCGTCGCCGTCGTAGTCGAAGACCTGGAACTGTGTGTAGTGCGCGCCGGAGCGGATGTTGCGACCCAGATCGATGCGCCACAGCCGCCGGCCCTGGAGCGTGTAGCCGTCCAGGACCGTGGTGCCGGTGACCCCGGACTGGGAGTTGTCCTTGGCGTTGGTGGGCTGCCACTTCAGGACGAGATCGAGGTCGCCGTCCCCGTCGAGATCGCCGACCGAGGCGTCGTTGGCCTCGTACGTGTGGTCCGGCCCTGCCGCCGGGGCGGAGATCGGTACGTCGAGATGGCCGGGGCGGAACTGGACGGCGCTGGGCGAGGCGGGCTGCTCCACGCCGTTGACGAGCGCGCGCACCGTGTAGTCCGCGGAGTTGGGAGCGTCCTTGTGCAGATAGTTCGTGGTGGTGACCGGCTCGGTGTTGACCTTGACGGAGCCCCGGTAGAGGTTGAAGGACACATTGTCCGGGTCGGTCGCCAGCCACCGCCAGCTGACCAGGTTGTCATTGCCCGTGTGCACACTGACCAGGCCACGGTCGAGCCGCTCCAGCCGTGCCGCGGCGCTCACCTCTCGCTCACCGGGCCGTGCCACGCTCGGCGCGGGCGTCATCAGCCCGGCGAGGACCGCGCCGGACACCGCGAGCACGCCCAGCGGCATCCCCCGGCGGACGAGGCCACGGGGTGGTCGTAATGGTCGTGTCGGTCGTGGCGGGGATCCGAAACGTGCTGGGTACGTGCCGGCTCTTGACCGCACGAGTCCTCCAGAGGGGTGGGGGGTGTCTGTCCCTGTGTCCCCTGGTCGCCGCCCGCACGGAAAAGGTTGCCGCCCCCTCTGCCGGTCGCCGCCCCGCGGACGGCCCGCCGGCCGCCCGCCGGCCGCCCACGGGCCCGGATCCGCTGGTCCGGGGCGGTGGCTCCCGGCGCCCGCGATGCTTCCGCGCCCCCCTCCGGAGTAATGTGAAGAAGACGAGGGTATGTCGCCGTCGGCCGCTTCGCCGGGGGCGTCCTCGATGATGGACGAGGTCGCAGGCGCGGCCCCCAGGAGCGTGATCGCCATGATCGCGACTGATGCGATGACCGTACGGACGCGGGCTCATACGGACCGCGGAGTGACCCCGTCCGCCGGGGCCCGGCGCGCCGCCACGAGGGAGACGGGTGGAGCAACGACGTATGTCCGTGGCAGATGAGTCCGCGCAGAGCCCTGTCGGCGCGATCGGCCGGGTCACCGTTCCGATCCCGGCCGACGGTCCCGGTGAGGTGCTGGTGTCCGTACGGGGCGGATCCGAGGCCTACGCGGCCTGGGCGGACCATCCGATCGGCAGAAACCTCCGGGTGATCGTCGTCGAGTCGATCTCGGCGCGTTCGGTCATCGTGGAGCCCTTTCCGTCCTGAACCCTTCCCGAACCACGAAGAAGCAGGTCGTTCGACAGGAGTACCCCATGCTGTTCTGGCATGTTCCCGCGCCCAACGAGGCGATGCTCATATCCGGTTCCAAACGGCAGGCACAGGACACACAGTTCCGGATCGTCACCGGGCACGGCAGTTTCGTGATGCCCATCAAACAGAAGGCCCGCATGCTGTCGCTCGCGCTGCGCGAGGCGGAGATCGTCGAGGACTGTGTGACCCAGCAGGGCATCCGGCTCAAGGTCCGGGCGGTATCCGTGTTCAAGGTCGGCGACGACGCGGTGTCGATCGCCAACGCGGCCCGGCGCTTCCTGACGGAACAGGAACACATGGAAGAGCTGGTCGGCCGGATCTTCGCCGGTCATCTGCGCTCCATCGTCGGCGGACTGACGGTGGAGCAGATCATCCGCGAGCGCGACCGGGTGGCCCAGGAGGTCAAGCAGGGCAGCCACAGCGAGATGGAGAAGCTCGGCATCGTCGTGGACGCCCTCCAGATCCAGGAGATCGAGGACGCGACCGGTTACATCAACAATCTCGCGGCCCCGCACGCCGCCGCCGTCGCGAGCCAGGCGCGTATCGCCCAGGCCAAGGCGGACCAGGAAGCCTCCGAACGTGAGCAGCAGGCCGCCGCGCTCAAGGCCGAGTACGAGCGGGACACCGCGATCAAACGGGCCGGCTTTCTCGCCGAGACCGAGCAGGTCAACGCGCGCGCCGCGCAGGCGGGACCACTGGCGGAGGCCAGGGCCTCGCAGGACACCATCGAGCAGCAGACCGCCCTGGCGGAGCGTCAGGCGCGACTGGCGGCGCAGCGACTGGAGGCCGAGGTCCGGCGCCCGGCGGACGCCGAGGCGTACCGGCAGCGGACGCTCGCGGAAGCCGGCCGGGATCGGGCGAAGTTCGAGGCGGACGGCAACGCGTACAGCGAGCGTGCGCTCGCCCAGGCCCAGGCCGACGCGAACACCGCCCGCGCCGCTTCCCTGAAGGACGGCAACCAGGAACTCATCGCGGCCAACCGCATCGTGGAGAACCTGCCCGCGCTGGCCGACGCGGCTGCCCGGGGCATATCGGGTGCGAACCTCACCGTCCTGAACGGCACCGACGGCGTCAACGACATGGCGGCGGGGCTGGTCGGCCAGGGCATGGCCATCCTGAACTCGCTCAAGAGCTCCACGGACGGCGCCAAGGAGACGGGCGCGACCCCCGGCGTGAGCCGGAAGCCGGCGCTCCGCGTCACCGAGTCCACGTGACCCCGCGTCCCCTCGATCCCGGAGGCGAGTGACCCCGAATCCAGGTGACCCGAATCCGGGTGACCCGAATCCAGGTCCCCCGAATCCACCAGGCCCCGGACCGTTCCAGGACTTCAGGACCGGTCCGGGGCCCCGTCGGTGGCAGCGTCCTCGGCGAGACGCTTGATCGCCGTGAGCCGGGAGTCCCAGTCGGCGGCGACCCGGTCCATCCACCGGGCGGTGACACCGAGCCGCGCGGGACGCACCGCATAGCGCGCCTCGCGGCCCGCCCGGTGCGCGGCGACCAGACCGGCCCGGTCCAGGACCGCGAGGTGTTTGACGATCGCCTGGCGGCTGACCGGCAGCTCCCCGGCCAGAACCGTGGCGGTCGCCTCGCCGTGAGTGGCGAGGGCGTCGAGAATCCGGCGCCTGGTCGGATCCGCCAGCGCGGTCAGGACCTCCGCCACGGTGTCCTGGTCGGCTTCTGCCGTCATGCGTCGAGTCGCTCCACGTAATCCCGGATATTGACGACCATGTCCGTCCAGCCGGCCGTGTGGCTCTCCTTCGAGGCCACGTCCTTCCGGTCGTCCGGGATCACGATATCGGCGAAGCCGGTCTCGACCACACGCAGCCTGGTTCCGTCGCCCTCCGGGGTGAGCGTGAACTCCACGAGGGTCGAGTTGCCCTCGTCGGCCACCTGGCCCGGGTACGCGCTCGCCCAGCGGTACGCGAAGTAGTGCGGCGGATCGACCTTCACGATGGTCGTCGGGAACTGGCCGAACTGGCCGTGGTCCAGGTGCATGATGCCGCCAGGCCGCAGGTCGATGGGGGCGGGCTGCCCCTGGCCGAACCACTGCCCGACATGCTCCGGTTCTGTCAGCACCGCCCAGACGCGCTCCATGGGCGCCGCGATGGTGATCTCCCGTTCGATGCGGTCATCGGATGTGGACATGAGGGGAACCTTCCGCTGCTCGGAACTAACGTGCAACTCGATGGTTGCACCACTCCCGCGATAGTGCAACCCGAGGGTTGCGCGAAGCGGATTCCCGTGACGCGGATTCCCCTGACGGGGATTCCCGTGGCGCCGATTCGCGCGACGCGGGTTCAGTGCCCGCGCGAGGCCGCCATGGCGATCGTGATCAGCGCCAGCACCACCCAGCCGAACCACAGCCAGCCGTTACTGCCGAGCGCCGCGGTGTAGCCCGTCACGACGACCAGCGCGCCGACGGTCACCACACCCATAGTCTTGGTGGATCCGGACATGTGCGTCCTCCTCCAGGCCGGGGCCATGACGCCCATCGTCGCCCGGGACCAGGGGTTCGCGCTACTGCCCCCGGGCCTGGAGTGAGGCCAGATATGCGTTGTACGCGGCGAGTTCCTTGTCACCGTCCCGGTCGGCGGCGCGGTCCGAGCGCTTCGCCTGCCGCTGCTCCGAGCGGTACCACTGGTAGACGAGCGCGATCAGGACCAGCACCGACGGGATCTCGCTGAACGCCCAGGCGATACCGCCCGCCGCGTTCTGATCGGTCAGCGCGTCGATTCCGAGCGAGGCCGGCGGATCGCGGTACGCGGCGACCATCGGCTCGCTCGCCATCATCAGAGCGATCCCGAAGAACGCGTGGAACGGCATGCCGGCGAAGAGTTCCAGCATCCGCATCACATAACCGGGCCGGTGCGGCCCCGGGTCGATGCCCATGATCGGCCAGAAGAACACCAGCCCGACCGCGAGGAAGTGCACCATCATCGCGATGTGCCCGGTCTTGGACTCCATCAGGAAGTCGAAGAGGGGCGTGAAGTACAGCCCGTACAGGCTCGCGATGAAGAGCGGGATGGTGAAGGCCGGGTGACTGACGATCCGGACGTAGCGGCTGTGCAGCAGCGCCAGCAGCAGCTCGCGCGGACCCTTGTGGCCGCGCCCCGCGACCGGCAGCGCGCGCAGCGCCAGCGTCACCGGGGCGCCGAGCAGCAGCAGGATCGGCGAGACCATGCTGATGATCATGTGCTGGACCATGTGCACGCTGAACATGACCATGCCGTAGTCATTGAGCTTGGTGCACATCACCAGCGCCACGGTCAGTACGCCGAGGACGAACGCGACGGTGCGGCCCACCGGCCAGCTGTCACCGCGTCGCCTGAGCCGCAGGACGCCCCAGCCGTACAGGACCAGTCCCAGCAGGCAGCCGATCAGGAAGAAAAGGTCCGGGGAGAACTCCAGTGCCCGTCCCAGCGTGAACGGCGGCAGATCCATCGTCATGCCGTGCCCGCTGTGATCCATCCGTCCGCTCCCGGATTCGTGTCGATTGTCCGCACCAGACTAGAACCGCCCCCGGTCGCGGCCGCGACCGGGGGCGGTTCCATCGGGTTTCAGCGGGGTTCCCCCGCGGTTCAACCGTCGCTCGGGGTCAGAGCACGCACTCCGCCTCGGCGTACCGCTCGGCGGGCACCGTCTTGAGCGTCTCGACGGCGTCGCCCAGCGGCACCATCACGATGTCCGTGCCGCGCAGCGCGGTCAGCATCCCGAACTCGCCGCGGTGCACGGCCTCGACGGCGTGCCAGCCGAACCGGGTGGCCAGCACCCGGTCGTACGCGGTGGGGGTGCCACCGCGCTGGACATGGCCGAGTATCACCGGCCTTGCCTCCTTGCCGAGGCGCTCCTCCAGCTCGATCGAGAGCTGCCGGGCCACCCCCGCGAAGCGCTCGTGGCCGTAGATGTCCTTGCCGCCCACGTCGAATTCCATCGAGCCCTCGCGCGGCTTCGCGCCCTCCGCGACCACCACGATCGCGAACCGCTTGCCCGCCGAGAAGCGCTTGCCGACCAGCTCGGTCAACTCGCCGATGTCGAAGGGCCGCTCGGGCACGACGATGGCGTGGGCGCCCGCGGCCATCCCGGAGTGCAGCGCGATCCAGCCGGTGTGCCGGCCCATGACCTCGACGATCAGCACACGCTGGTGGGACTCCGCGGTGGTCTTCAGCCGGTCAAGGGCCTCGGTGGCGACGCCGACGGCCGTGTCGAAGCCGAAGGTCACGTCGGTCGAGGAGATGTCGTTGTCGATGGTCTTCGGTACGCCGACGATCGGCAGCCCGGCCTCGGAGAGCAGATGGGCGGCCTTGAGGGTGCCCTCACCGCCGATCGGGATGATCGCGTCGATACCCAGGTCGGCCACATGACCCCGGGCGCGCTCCACGCCGTCCCGCAGATGCGCGGGCTGCACCCGGGACGAGCCCAGGATCGTGCCGCCGCGGGCGAGGATGCCGGCGACCGCGTCCAGATCGAGCTTGCGGTAGTCGCATTCCAGGAGGCCTTTCCAGCCGTCATGGAAGCCGATCACCTCGTCGCCGTGGTCGACGACGGCGCGGTGTACGACGGACCTGATCACGGCGTTGAGGCCGGGGCAGTCGCCGCCTGAGGTGAGCACACCAATTCGCATTGCCCGCAATACCTTCGCTTCGTGGGCCGACGGCCGGACCCCATCGTCCGACCAGGTCGCCGCCACCCTACCGGCGGGCGGTGGCGGGACCGAAACCCGGCGTCCGCCTGCTGGACAGGCCCCGACGGCGGCCCCGCCCGGCGGCGGGGCGCCGGAGACCTCGGAGAACGGCGTCAGGCCGGCTGGATCGCGGCGGCGACCCGCTCGGCGCGCAGCGCCTCGTACCAGCGGTCGTCCGTCGGCGGCAGCGCGTTCACATCGAGGGCCAGCTTCAGCAGCAGGTCCGCGATCTGCGGATTGCGGGCCATCACGGGACCGTGCATATACGTGCCGAAGACGGTCCCGTTGTACGCGCCCTCCGTGCCGTCGCCGGTGCCGTTGCCGCCGCCGAGCCGTACCCGCGCGAACGGCCGGGCCGTCGGACCCAGATGCGTGATGCCCTGGTGGTTCTCGAACCCCGTCAGCTGCGGCAGGTTCAGCTGCGGGTCGATGTCGGCCAGTACGTCACCCACGCACCGCTCGCCCTCGCCGCGGGTGGAGATCACGTCGAGCAGCCCGAGGCCGGCCTCGCGCTCGCCCAGATCATTGACGAACTCATGGCCGAGGATCTGGTAGCCGGCGCAGACCGAGAACACGATCGCGCCGTTCGAGACGGCCCGGCTGAGCCCGCCGTCACGGCGCAGCCGCTCCGCGGCCAGCCGCTGGGGCCGGTCCTCACCGCCGCCGATCAGATAGATGTCGCCCGAGGTCGGCACCGGCTGGTCGCTGCGTACGTCGACACGGGTGACGTTCAGACGGCGCTGGCGGGCCCGGCGCTCCACCACCAGGGCGTTGCCCTGGTCCCCGTAGGTGCTCAGCAGATCGGGGTAGATCCATACCAGGCGCAGGCTGCTGTCGCTCATTCTCGCTCGTCCTTCATGGTTCCGAGGGGGCTGGTTTGCCGGTGCCGGGTCAGTTGCCGACACGGCGGCGCAGGTCCTGGAACGAGGTGTAGTTCGCGATCGCCTCGATCCGTCCGGGCGGCGCCATCTGTACGGCCTCGTCCGGGGTCTCACAGACCCGGAAGTCCAGACCGGCGACTTCGAGACGTACCGCGAGGTCCAGCTTCCGGTCCCCGAGGACGAAGATCGGATGGCCGGCCAGCCGGGTGTAGTCGACGTCCCACAGCCAGGAGGTGTCCGTGCCGTCCGCGCCACGGGCGTTGACGGCGAGGATGACCGGGGTCGGCGGCGGATCGATGAGGGAGAAGGTCTCCAGCCAGCCCGCGGGGTTCTTCGCGAGCAGCAGCCGCAGATCGCGGCCGAGGAACGACACCACGTCGTACCGGCCGGCCACGGCCTGCACCTGGTACATGCGCTCCAGCGCCACCTGCGGCGGCACCCCGAAGGTCGCCGCGACGGCGGCGGAGGTGGCGGCGTTCGCCTTGTTCGCGCGCCCGGGCAGCTGGAGGTGGATCGGCCAGGCGGAGCCGTGCGGATCGAGGACATGGTCGCCGTGCAGCGCCCAGCTGGGCGGCGGCCTGCGGAATCCGCAGTCGCCGCAGAACCAGTCGTCGCCGGGGCGCTGCATCACACCGCCGCAGGCGGGGCAGGACCAGGCGTCGTCCTTCCACTCCTGTCCCGCCGCGACCCAGACCACATTGGGCGAGGAGGAGGCGGCCCAGACGATCAGCGGGTCGTCGGCGTTGGCGATGACGACGGCCTTCGTACCGGCCAGGCCCTCGCGCCACTTCTCGGCGAGCATCCGGGTCTCCGCGGCGCGGTCGAGCTGGTCGCGGGAGAGATTGAGCAGGGCGATCGCCTTGGGCGTGGTGTCCCGCGCCACTCCGGCGAGGTACTTCTCGTCGACCTCGATCACGCCGTACTTGGCGTCCGAACCGCCCGCGAGGGCCGAGGTGATACCGGCCGGCATATTGGCGCCGAGGGCGTTGGAGACCACGGGCCCCGCGGCCCGCAGCGCCTCCGCGATCAGCCGTGTCGTCGTGGTCTTTCCGTTGGTCGCGGACACGAGGATGACGTCGAGATGCTGCGCCAGTCGTCCGAGCAGATCGGGGTCGAGTCTGAGCGCGACCTTCCCGCCGATCACCGATCCGCTGCCGCGGCCCGCGGCGCGCGACACCGCTGCCGCGGCCCTGCCCGCCGTCACGGCCAGCTTGGCCCGCGGCGTCAGCGGGTCCGTGTTGCCTGACATCGCCTTGATCCTCCTTGCGTCGGTCCGTGGGTCAGCCTATCGAGATCCGGCCAGGGGCCCGAACCGCGGCACCTGGCAGAAGGCGGGGGTTACCACGGACCGTACCCTGACCGTCATGCGAAACCGTCCGATCCCCGGCAGTACCGGGCGAGTACGAGCCATGCGAATGCTCGGTGATCCCGTGCTCCACACCCCCTGCGAGCCTGTCACCGACTTCGGTCCCGCGCTCGCGGAACTGATCGAGGATCTCTTCGCGACCATGTACGCCGCTCGGGGGGTCGGGCTCGCCGCCAACCAGATCGGCGTGCCTCTCAGGGTGTTCGTCTTCGACTGCCCGGACGACGAGGACGTCCGCCATCTCGGACACCTCGTCAACCCTCGATTGACCGAGGCGGACGGGATCACGCTGCGCGGCCCCGAGGGCTGTCTCTCGCTGCCCGGCCTTGAGGCCGGTACGGAGCGGTACGACCACGCCGTGGCCGAGGGCGTCACCCGGGACGGCGCGCCGGCGCGGATCGAGGGTTCGGGGTTCTTCGCGCGCTGTCTCCAGCATGAGAACGACCATCTGGAGGGTCTGGTCTATCCCGACCGGCTCTCCGGGTGGCGGCGCGCCAGGACGCTGCGTGCCGCGCGCAAGGCGCCCTGGGCCACCGGGTCGTAGCGCCGGAGCGTGCGGGGACGGGGAGCCCGAGCGTGCCGGGTCGGGGCGCCGGAGCGTGCCGGGTCGGGGCGCGGGCGCGGGGCCCGGGCGCCTTCCGCGGTTTCCCGGAAGCCGGGGCGGTTCCTCAGAAGCCGGGGCCGCCCGCGCGGTCGCTCACATCCGCCAGCCGCCCCCACAGCAGATCCGCCAGACTGCGCACCAACTGCTCCCGCGAGCAGGGCCGTTCCCCGAGCCACCAGTCGCCGGCGCCGTGCATCATGCCGACGATGCCATGGCCCCAGACCCGGGAGAGTTGCTCGCTGTCGGGGCCGAGGTCGACCCGCTCCTCTATGACCTTGGCGAGTTCTTCGCCGAGGCGGCGCAGCAGCGGCGCGGAGTGGCGGCCGACGTCGAAGCCCTGCTCGGGAAGGTGCGCGTCCTCGGCCGGATGCATCAGGAACCGGTAGACCTGGGGACGCGCCTCGATCGCGGCGAGATAGGTGTCGAGCGTGGCCTCGACGCGCCGACGCCGCTCGGCGGGGGCGTCGAGCGCGGTCCGCAGGGCGTCGAGCAGCGCGTCGGTGTGGCGCTTGGCGAGCGCGCGGTAGAGGCCGCCCTTGTCGCCGAAGTGACGGTAGAGGATGGGTTTGGTGATGCCCGCCTCGGCGGCGATGGCGTTCATGGACGCTTGGGGCCCGTCCCTGAGCACCACGCGGTCCGCGGCCTCCAGAAGCTGGCGCCGTCGCGTCCGCGCCGACCGCTGCTGCTCGGCCTGCTGTGTGGTCTCCATAGGTCTGTCTCCCCGCCCCTGCGATTGCCTGACGCCCCGGCAACGTAACACCCTGCCCGCCATCGACGCTGATCAGGCCGTGGCCCGTTGACATTTCCCACGTATGGGTAACAGGCTAAGGTTACCGCAGGTAACAACGGTGACGGCTCAGCGGTCGCGCAGTGCTGGAGGGGAACATGGCCGAGTTCACGCTCGATCTCGACGACGACCAGAAGCAGGTGCGCGACTGGCTCCACCGCTTCGCCGCGGATGTCATCCGCCCGGCCGCCGCGGAGTGGGACGAGCGCGAGGAGACGCCGTGGCCGGTCATCCAGGAGGCCGCCAAGGTCGGCATCTACTCCCTGGACTTCTACGCCCAGCAGTTCTTCGACCCCACGGGCCTCGGTATCCCGATGGCGATGGAGGAACTGTTCTGGGGTGACGCGGGTATCGCCCTGTCGATCGTCGGGACGGGCCTGGCGGCCGTCGGCGTCCTCGCCAACGGCACCGACGAGCAGATCGGCACCTGGATTCCGCAGATGTACGGCGACGCGGACGATGTGAAGGTCGCCGCCTTCTGCTCCTCGGAACCCGACGCGGGCTCCGACGTGGCCGCGATGCGCACCCGCGCCGTGTACGACGGGGCGAAGGACGAGTGGGTGCTCAACGGCACCAAGACCTGGGCGACCAACGGCGGGATCGCCCATGTCCATGTGGTGGTCGCCGTCGTCGACGGCGACCTGGGCTCCAAGGGCCACGCCTCCTTCATCGTCCCGCCGGGCACCCCCGGCCTCTCCCAGGGCCAGAAGTTCAAGAAGCACGGCATCCGCGCCTCCCACACCGCCGAGGTGGTCCTGGAGGACGTCAGAATCCCGGGCCGCTGTCTGCTCGGCGGCAAGGAGAAGCTCGACGAGCGGCTCGCGCGGGCCCGGGAGCGGGCCGCGTCCGGCGGCGACCGGGTGAAGAACGCGGCGATGGCCACCTTCGAGGCATCCCGCCCGGCGGTCGGCGCGATGGCGGTGGGCACCGCGCGCGCCGCGTACGAGGTCGCCCTCGACTACGCGAGCACCCGTAGCCAGTTCGGCCGCCCGATCATCGACAACCAGGGCATAGCCTTCCAGTTGGCCGATATGCGCACCCGGATCGACGCCGCCCGGCTGCTGGTGTGGCGGGCCTCCTGGATGGCGGCCACGGACAAGCCGTTCACCTCGGCCGAGGGGTCCATGTCCAAGCTGTACGCGAGCGAGACGGCGAAGAAGGTCACCGCGCAGGCCGTACAGATACTCGGTGGCAACGGCTTCACCCGCGAGTACCCGGTGGAGCGGATGCACCGGGACGCCGCGATCTACACGATCTTCGAAGGAACGAGCGAGATCCAGCGCCTGGTGATCGCCCGGGCGCTGTCGGGGATGCCGATCCGCTGAGGCGCGAGTACGGCCGGGCGGGCCCGCGTGACGAAGCGGGCCCGCCCGGCGACGACGGCTCAGGCGGGCAGTTGGGCCTCGATCGCCGCGACGACCTCCGGCGCCTCCGGCTCCGTACGCGGCCGGATACGGCCGACGACCTCGCCCTTGGGAGAGATCAGGAACTTCTCGAAGTTCCACTGCACATCGCCGGCCTCGCCCTCGGAGTCGGCCGTCTTCGTCAGCTCCGTGTACAGCGCGTGCCGGGTCTCCCCGTTCACATCCGTCTTCTCCAGCAGCGGGAACGTGACCCCGTACGTCGCCGAACAGAACGTCCCGATCTCCTCGGCGGTGCCGGGCTCCTGGCCCGCGAACTGGTTGCAGGGGACGCCGAGGACCGTGAAGCCCCGGTCCCCGTACTGCTGCTGAAGCCGCTCCAGACCCGCGTACTGCGGGGTGAGACCGCACTGGGAGGCGACGTTCACCACCAGCACGGCCCTGCCCTCGTACGCGGCCAGGGAGGTGGGCTCACCGGCCAGAGTGTTCAGCGGGATGTCGTACAGAGTCATCAAGATCTCCTCGGTATCCGGTGTTCTCCGCTCATTGTGGACCCGTGGACGACCACCCCGGCGGGCAGGGCTGATACAGCTGGGACCATGCGGGAATCACCACGACCCTCAGAGCTCCACGACGACCGGCTGCCCGGCACGGAACCGGACGGCCCCACGCACCGGCTGGTCCGGTGCGGGATGTGCGGCAGGCCGCTCACCGGCACGGCCTCGCGCCGTACCGGCCTCGGCCCCGCCTGTGACGCCAAACTCCATCCGCCCGCGCCGGACATCAGGACCCGTCGGCGCGAGGCCGACCAGGACCCGCTCCCGGGGATCTGAGCGGATCTGAAGGGATCTGAGGGGATCTGGGACGGGCGGCGCTGCCCAAGGTCTCTGCCCGAGTTCTCTGCCCAGGCTCTCCGTCCCGGGCTCTATCACCGCGCGTCGTGGCGGCGGAACAGCCCCTCCTGCACCACCGACACCAGCAGGTGCCCCTCACGGTCGTAGATACGGCCCCGGGCCAGCCCCCGGCCGCCCGTCGCGATCGGCGACTCCTGGTCGTACAGGAACCACTCGTCCGCCCGGAACGGACGGTGGAACCACATCGCGTGGTCCAGCGACGCCATGTCGAAGCCCCGCGGGCCCCACAGCGGTTCCACCGGGATGCGCACCGCGTCCAGCAGTGTCATGTCGCTCGCGTACGTCAGTGCGCAGGTGTGCACCAGCGGATCGTCGCCCAGCGGGCCCACCGCGCGCATCCAGACCGCGCTGCGCGCGTCCGCGTCCTTGATCTCCTCGCGCGTCCAGCGCAGCCGCTCCACGTATCGGATGTCGAAGGGGGTGCGCCGGGCCATCCGTTCGAGTTGGTCCGGCAGTTGGCCCAGATGCGCGCGTACCTCCTCCGAGACCGTGGGCAGCGACTCGGGGTCCGGGAAGTCCAGCCGGGGTGGCAGCTGGTGCTCGAAGCCGCCTTCCTCGGGGTGGTGGAAGGAGGCCGTCAGATTGAAGATCGTGCGGCCCTGCTGGACGGCCGTGACCCGGCGCGTGGTGAACGACCGGCCGTCCCTGACCCGTTCGACCTGATAGACGATCGGGACACCCGGGCGGCCCGGCCGCAGGAAGTACGCGTGCAGCGAGTTGACCGGGCGGTCGCCGTCCGTGGTGCGGCCGGCCGCGACCAGCGCCTGGCCCGCCACCTGCCCGCCGAAGACCCGTTGCAGGGACTCCTGGGGGCTGCGCCCGCGGAAGATGTCGACCTCGATCCGCTCCAGGTCGAGCAGATCGACCAGTCTCTCGGCGGGGTTCGTCATGGCGCTGTGTACTCCCGTTCTCGGTGCTGTGCCTGCGGAATGCGTCTCAGAGCTGGCCCACGGACGTGACACGCACCACCGCGAGCCCTTCCTCGTCGGAGGCCGCGAGGTCGACTTCCGCGCTGATGCCCCAGTCGTGGTCGCCGTTCGGGTCGGCGAAGGTCTGCCGGACCCGCCACAGGCCGTGCCCCGGGTCCTCCTCGATGGAGAGCAGCTTCGGCCCGCGGGCGTCGGGACCGGTGCCCAGGTCCTCGTACTCGTCCCAGTACGCGTCCATCGCCTCGCCCCACGCGTCCTCGTCCCAGCCCGACTCGGCGTCCAGCTCGCCCAGTTCGCGGACCTGGTCCAGCGCGGCCAGCTCGACCCGGCGGAACATCGCGTTGCGTACGAGGACGCGGAAGGCGCGGGCATTGGCCGTGACCGGCTTGACCTGGTCGGCCTTCTCCTGTGCCTGCTCGGCGGTCTCCACCTCGGGGTTGGCCAGCTGCTCCCACTCGTCGAGCAGACTGGAGTCGACCTGTCGGACCATCTCGCCCAGCCAGGCCGTGAGATCCTCCAGATCCTCCGACTTGAGATCGTCCGGAATGGTGTGTTCCAGAGCCTTGTACGCGCCCGCGAGATAGCGCAGCACAATGCCCTCGGTACGGGCCAGCTCGTAGTGGGAGGTGAACTCGGTGAAGGACAGCGCTCGTTCGTACATGTCACGGATCACGGACTTCGGCGAGACCGGGTGGTCACCGACCCACGGATGGCTCGTGCGGTACGTGTTGTACGCGTGCACGAGCAGCTCTTCGAGCGGCTTGGGGTAGGTGACCTCCTGAAGCCGCTCCATCCGCTCCTCGTACTCGATCCCGTCCGCCTTCATCGCGCCGACCGCCTCGCCGCGCGCCTTGTTCTGCTGAGCGGCCAGGATCTGCCGCGGATCGTCGAGCGTGGACTCGACGACGGAGACCATGTCCAGGGCGTACGAGGGCGATTCGGGGTCCAGCAGCTCGAACGAGGCCAGCGCGAAGGTGGACAGCGGCTGGTTGAGCGCGAAGTCCTGCTGGAGATCGACGGTGAGCCGGACGATACGGCCCTCGGAGTCGGGGGTCGCCAGCCGCTCCACCACCCCGCCGTCCAGCAGCGAGCGGTAGATGGCGATGGCCCGCCGGATGTGCCGCAGCTGCTGCTTGCGCGGCTCGTGATTGTCCTCCAGCAGACGGCGCATCGCCTCGAAGGCGTTGCCCGGCCGCGCGATGACCGACAGCAGCATGGTGTGGGTGACCCGGAAGCGCGAGGTCAGCGGCTCGGGATCGGAGCCGATGAGCTTCTCGAACGTGGTGTCCGACCAGGCCACGAAGCCCTCGGGGGCCTTCTTCCGCACCACCTTGCGGCGCTTCTTCGGATCGTCGCCGGCCTTCGCGAGCGCCTTCTCGTTCTCCACGACATGCTCCGGCGCCTGCGCGACGACGAAGCCCGCCGTATCGAAACCGGCCCGGCCCGCCCGGCCCGCGATCTGGTGGAACTCCCGGGCGCGCAGGGTACGGACGCGATTGCCGTCGTACTTGGTGAGCGCGGTGAACAGCACCGTACGGATGGGGACGTTGACGCCGACCCCGAGCGTGTCCGTACCGCAGATGACCTTCAGCAGACCGGCCTGGGCCAGCTTCTCCACCAGCCGCCGGTACTTGGGCAGCATGCCCGCGTGGTGCACCCCGATGCCATGGCGCACATAGCGGGAGAGATTGCGGCCGAACTTGGTGGTGAAACGGAAGTCGCCGATCAGATCGGCGATCCGGTCCTTCTCCTCACGCGTGCACATATTGATGCTCATCAGCGACTGCGCCCGCTCGACGGCGGCGGCCTGCGTGAAGTGCACGATATAGACCGGTGCCTGCCTGGTCTCCAGCAGCTCGGTCAGCGTCTCGGTGATCGGGGTGCGGCGGTACTCGTACGACAGCGGGACCGGCCGGGTCGCGGACCGTACGACGGAGGTCGGCCGGCCCGTGCGACGGGTCAGGTCCTCCTCGAAACGGGAGACATCACCGAGCGTCGCCGACATCAGGATGAACTGCGCCTGCGGCAGCTCCAGGATCGGGATCTGCCAGGCCCAGCCGCGGTCCGCCTCGGCGTAGAAGTGGAACTCGTCCATCACCACCTGGCCGATATCGGCGTGCTCCCCGTCGCGCAGCGCGATGGAGGCCAGCACCTCGGCCGTACAGCAGATCACCGGGGCGTCGGCGTTGACGGAGGCGTCGCCGGTCAGCATGCCGACGTTCTCCGTGCCGAAGAGCTTGCACAGGTCGAAGAACTTCTCCGAGACCAGCGCCTTGATCGGCGCGGTGTAGAAGGTGACCTTGTCCTGGGCCAGCGCCGTGAAGTGCGCACCCGCCGCGACCAGGCTCTTTCCCGAGCCGGTGGGGGTGGACAGAATCACGTTGGCCCCGGAGACCACCTCGATCAGCGCCTCTTCCTGAGCCGGATAGAGCGTGATGCCCTGGCCCTCGGCCCAGGAGGAGAAAGCCTCGAAGAGGGCATCGGGGTCGGCGTCCGGCGGCAGCTGATCGATAAGGGTCACACCCCCATCTTGCCTGCCTTCCGTCCCGATCAGGGAACCGGACGTCGGGTCGAAGATCACGGACGATACGCTGGCCCGTCAACTGGGCTTGGCCACAATGGCCTTCACCACAATCGCACGGGGCGGGTACGACCATGATGGGACCGGCACACTCTCTGTCAGGGGCAGCGGCCTGGCTGGGGGTGGGCGCCGCCGCGGCCGCCGCCGGCCACACCATGCCATGGCCCGTCCTGGTGGTCGGCGCGCTGATCACCGCGGGCGCCGCGCTCGCCCCCGACCTCGACCACAAGGCCGCGACGATCTCCCGCGCGTTCGGACCGGTGTCCAAGGCGCTCTGCGAGATCGTCGACAAGCTGTCGTTCGCCGTCTACAAGGCGACCAGGAAGCCCGGCGATCCCCGCAGGACCGGCGGCCACCGCACCCTGACCCACACCTGGCTGTGGGCGGTCCTGATCGGCGGCGGTGCCTCGCTGCTGGCGATCACCGCCGGGCGCTGGGGTGTGCTGGCGATCCTCTTCGTCCATCTCGTGCTCGCGGTGGAGGGCCTGCTGTGGCGGGCCGCCCGGGTCTCCAGCGATGTCCTGGTCTGGCTGCTCGGCGCGACCAGCGCCTGGCTCCTGGCGGGCGTCCTGGACAAGCCGGGCAACGGCGCGGACTGGCTCTTCAGCGCGCCGGGACAGGAATACCTCTGGCTCGGTCTGCCGATCGTCCTCGGCGCGCTGGTGCACGACATCGGGGACGCGCTGACGGTCTCGGGCTGCCCGATCCTCTGGCCCATCCCGCTGGGCCGCAAGCGCTGGTACCCGATAGGCCCGCCGAAGGGGATGCGGTTCCGGGCCGGCAGCTGGGTGGAGCTGAAGGTGCTGATGCCGGCGTTCATGGTGCTGGGCGGGGTCGGCGGCGCGTCCGCCCTCAATCTGATCTGACGGGGCGATTCCCTCGGCGGGGGCGCTCCCGTACAGGCACGTACGGGCCTGTACGGGAGCGCCCCCGCGCTCTGTCAGCCGTGCCAGGAACGCCACAGCGCGGCGTACGCGCCGTTCACGGCCACCAGCTCGTCATGGCTGCCCAGTTCGCTGATCCGGCCGTCCTCGACCACCGCGATCACATCCGCGTCATGCGCGGTGTGCAGCCGGTGGGCGATCGCCACGACCGTACGGCCGTCCAGAACGCGGGCCAGTGAACGTTCCAGATGCCGGGCGGCGCGCGGGTCGAGCAGCGAGGTCGCCTCGTCGAGCACCAGCGTGTGCGGGTCCGCGAGCACCAGCCGGGCCAGCGCGATCTGCTGTGCCTGGGCCGGTGTCAGCGCCGTGCCGCCGGAACCGACCTCGGTGTCCAGGCCCTTGTCCAGCGCCCGCGCCCAGCCCTCCG
Source organism: Streptomyces sp. NPDC094034 (assembly GCF_040303865.1). NCBI lineage: Bacteria > Bacillati > Actinomycetota > Actinomycetes > Kitasatosporales > Streptomycetaceae > Streptomyces > Streptomyces sp. NPDC094034. The sequence goes on from NZ_JBEOUD010000019.1 coordinate 129,741, forward strand.
CGTCGACCGCCGCCAGCGCCGCCCACAGCTCGGCGTCCCCCGCGCCCGTGCGCGCCAGCAGCAGATTGTCGCGCAGCGCGCCCACGAATACATGGTGCTCCTGGTTGACCAGGGCGACATGCTCCCGTACCCGCTCGGCGGGCATCTTGGACAGCTCCGCGCTGCCCAGCGTGATCCGGCCCGTACGCGGACCGTAGATGCCCGCGAGCAGCCGGCCCAGTGTCGACTTGCCGGCGCCGGACGGACCGACCAGTGCGAGCCGCGTGCCCGGACTGATGTCCAGCGTCACCCGGTGCAGCACGTCGACGCCCTCGCGGTAGCCGAAGTGCACCTTGTCGGCGTTGACGGCGCGCCCGTCGGGGACGACCGACGCGTCGCCCGCGTCCGGCTCCATGTCCCGTACCCCCACCAGCCGGGCGATGGAGACCTGGGCGACCTGGAGCTCGTCGTACCAGCGCAGGATGATGCCGACCGGCTCCACCAGCATCTGGGCGAGCAGCGCGCCCGTGGTCAGCTGCCCGACGGTGATCCAGCCCTGGAGGGCGAAGGACCCGCCGATCACCAGCACGGCCAGGAAGATCGTCGTGTGGGTGACATTGATGACGGGGAACAGTATCGACCGCAGCCAGAGCGTGTACCTCTCCCAGGCCGTCCACTCCTTGATCCGCCGTTCCGACAGCTCCACCCGGCGCCTGCCGAGGCGATGCGCCTCCACGGTCCGGCCCGCGTCCACCGTCTCGGCGAGCACGGCCGCGACGGCCGCGTAGCCGGCGGCCTCCGAGCGGTACGCGGACGGCGCGCGCTTGAAGTACCAGCGGCAGCCGACGACCAGCAGCGGCACCGCGAGCAGCACCGCGAGCGCCAGCGGCGGCGCGGTCACGGTCAGCGCGCCGAGCAGCAGCGCCACCCAGACGAGGCCGATCGCGAGCTGGGGCACGGCCTCGCGCATCGCGTTCGCCAGCCGGTCGATGTCGGTGGTGATCCGGGACAGCAGATCCCCGGTCCCCGCCCGTTCCAGCACACCGGGCGGCAGCCCGACCGATCTGACGAGGAAGTCCTCCCGCAGATCCGCGAGCATCTCCTCACCGAGCATCGCCGCGCGCAGCCGCATCATCCGTACGAAGACGGTCTGGACGATCAACGCGATCGCGAACAGCGCTGCGGTGCGCTCAAGATGCAGCTCGCGCGCGCCGTCGGAGAGCTTCTCGACGATGTCGCCGAGCAGATAGGGGCCGACCATCGAGGCGATCACGGAGACCGTGTTGACCGAGATCAGCAGGATGAACGGGGTGCGGTGCCGACGCAGCAACTCGCCCACATAGGCGCGTACGGTCGCGGGCGTCCCGACGGGCAGGGTCGTCGCCGACTCCGGCGCCGCCGGGTCGTACGCCGGTGGGGCCACGCCGATCATGCTGATTCCTCGATCTCTTCCCGTGCCCGCGCTGACGCCGGCGTCATGATCTGTTTCTGTTCGCCGCGCTCGTCCTCGGTTTCGCGGGTGACGACCTCGCGGTAGCCGGGGTCGCTCCGCAGCAGCTCGCGGTGCAGACCGACCGCGCCTACCTGGCCCTCATGGACGAACACCACGCGGTCCGCGTGGTCGAGCAGCAGCGGTGAGGACGCGAACACCACTGTCGTACGGCCGGCCCGCAGCTCCTTCACGCTCTGCGCGATCCGGGCCTCCGTATGCGAGTCCACGGCGGAGGTCGGCTCGTCGAGCACCAGCACCTCCGGGTCGGTCACCAGCGAACGGGCCAGCGCGAGCCGTTGGCGCTGGCCGCCGGAGAGCGACCGGCCGCGCTCGGTGATCCTGGATCGCATCGGGTCGCCGCTGCCGTCCACGGACGCCTGGATCAGCGCGTCGAGTACGTCGCCGCACTGGGCCGCGGCCAGGGCCTTCTCCGGATCGACCGCGCCGGAGGCCGGGATGTCCAGCAGCTCGGCGAGCGTCCCGGACAGCAGGACCGGGTCCTTGTCCTGTACGAGAACGCAGGCGCGCGCCGCGTCCAGCGGGAGATCGTCCAGCGCCACCCCGCCGAGCAGCACGGACGCGCCCTTCTCCTCGCCGGCGGCATGGCCCCCGAGGCGCTCGGCGAGCCGCCCCGCGACGTCCGGGTCCCCGCACACCACGGCGGTCAGCAGCCCGGACGGGGCGCGAAGACCGGTGGCGGGGTCGTACAGGTCCCCTGACGGCCGGGCGTCGTCCAGATGGCCGCGCTCGTCCTCGAACGCGGTCCGCTCCAGCGAGAGCACCCGGGCCGCGCGCTTGGCGGAGGGCCGGGAGAAGGAGTACGCCATCGCGATCTCCTCGAAGTGCCGCAGCGGGAAGAGCAGCAGCGTCACCGCGCTGTAGACGGTCACCAGACCGCCGACCTCGATCCTGCCGTCCAGGACGAGCTGGGCTCCGTACCAGATGACCGAGATCAGCATGATGCCCGGCAGCAGCACCTGGATCGCCGAGATCAGTGACCACATGCGGGCGCTGCGCACGGCGGCCTCGCGCACCTCCTGCGAGGCGGCGCGATAGCGGCCCAGGAACAGCTCCTCGCCGCCGATGCCGCGCAGCACCCGCAGTCCGGCGACGGTGTCCGAGGCCAGCTCGGTGGCCCTGCCGGCCTTCTCGCGCTGGATGTCGGCGCGTTGGGCGGCGCGGGGCAGCAGCGGCAGTACGGCGACGGCGAGCACCGGCACGCCGACCGCGACCAGCGTTCCCAGCTCCGGCAGATACAGCACCAGTCCGAGACAGATCAGGATGATCGCGATGAAAGCGGACAGGAAGCGCGAAAGTGCCTCCACGAACCAGCCGATTTTCTCGACGTCGCCGGTCGAAACGGCGACCACTTCTCCTGCGGCGACCCGGCGGGTCAGCGCCGAGCCGAGATGGGCGGTCTTGCGCGCCAGCAACTGCTGCACTCGCGCGGCGACGGCGATCCAGTTGGTGACGGCGGTGCGGTGCAGCATGGTGTCGCCGACCGAGATGGCGGCGCCGCACAGCGCGATGAAGCCGCCGGCGAGGGCGAGCCGGCCGCCGGAGCGGTCGATCACCGCCTGGACGGCGAGCCCGGCGCCCACCGAGAGCCCGCCGATGCCCGCGAAGTGCAGCAGGCCCCAGCACACGGCCTTGATCTGTCCGCCCAGCTGGTTACGCCCGAGCCACAGCAGGAACCGAGGGCCCGACCTGGCGTCGGGAACCCCTGGATCGGGATACGGAAGGTCGCGAATCTGCATGATGTCCCATGACTCGTGGAGTGGCCCAAACCGTGCAAGGTTCGCCTTTTTGAAGTGCCCGGGCAATGGGTTTTCCACGGAAAGAGCCAGAACGAGCCAGGGGGCGGGGTACGAGGAGGGACGCCGGGAGCCGGGTGGGCCGGCCGGTGCGGGGGCTGTACGGTGCGCGCCGTACGGCCCCCCGCACCGCGGTCACTCCTCCGGTCTGTCGGAGTCCACCCCCGCACGGGCCTTGCGCCATTCACCGCGCGTGAAGTCGGGGATCTGCTGCGGGGATCCGTTCGCCTTGAGCGACGCGTGACTGAGTGGCACTGGCGCGGTCCAGGTCGCCGCGTCGTACACGTCGAAGTCTGGCACGAGGCCCAGCCGGACGCACTGCATCAGCCGGAAGACCATGATGTAGTCCATCCCGCCATGGCCACCGGGCGGGTTGGCGTGCTCCTTCCAGAGCCAGTGGTCCCAGTCCGCGTACTGTCCGAAGTCACCCCAGGAGTCATCGGTGTGGTCCGGTTCGATATAGATGCGCTCGGGATAGTCCTCGAACACGCCTTTGGTACCGCCGAGACTGTTGATCCTGCTGTACGGGTGTGGCGTCGACACATCGTGCTCCAGCCGGATGACCCGGCCCTTCGCCGTCCTGACCAGACTGATCGTCCGGTCGCTCTCGATGTAGGTCTCCTTCCAGCTCGGGTCGCCGGGCGGCATATGGGCGGCGCGGTACTCGGCGAGCCCGAGCGCGGGCGTGCCGACGCTGGTGATGGAGACCGCGCGGTCGCCACGGTTGACGTCCATGTAGTTGGCGACCGGGCCGAAGCCGTGGTTGGGGTAGAGATCGCCGCGCAGCCGTGTGTGCCAGAGCCGGCGCCAGGGTCCCTCGTAGTAGTCGGGGTCGAACATCAGACCGCGCAGGTCGTGGTTGTAGGCGCCCGCGCCGTGCAGGAGCTCCCCGAACTTGCCCGCGTGGGCCATCCGGAGGACCCGCATCTCGTTCTTCCCGTAGCAGCAGTTCTCCAGCTGCATGCAGTGCCGCCGGGTGCGTTCGGAGAGATCGACGAGTTGCCACAGCTCGTCGAGGCGCATGGCGACCGGACACTCCACCCCGACGTGCTTGCCGTTCAGCATCGCCGACTTGGCCATCTCGAAGTGGAAGTCCCAGGGCGTGGCCACATAGACGAAGTCGAGATCACCGCGGGCGCAGAGATTCTCGTAGTCGTCCTCGCCGTTGGTGTAGACGGCGGGCGCGGGCTGACCGGCCCGTACCACCTTCGCGGCGGCGCTCTCCGTCTTCGCCTTCACCGGGTCGCAGAGCGCGACGACCCGGACGCCCGGGACGGCGAGGAAGAGATCGATCATGCTGCCGCCGCGGTTGCCGAGGCCGATGATGCCGACCCGTACCGTCGTACGGCGTTCGAACGGGACCCCGGCCATGGTGCGGCCCTTGCGCGGGGGTGCCGAGGAGCCGGCGGAGTCGGCGGAGTCGGCGAGCGCGGCCGAGTCCGCGGCTGTCGTGGCCGGCCCGGCCGCGGCGGCGGTGCCGCCGCCGAGAGCGGAGAGGCCGAGCCCGGCGCCCGCCACGCCCGCCGTGGTCCGCAGGACCGAGCGGCGGCTCATCTCTCCTTGGGCACCGCCTTCTCTGTCCTCACCGACGAATGCGTCGTCCCGACCGGGGTTCTCCGGTGCTGCGTCGTGCATCGACCCTCCAAGGGGGAGTTGACGTGCGCGGCTGGTGCGTGAACCTCGGAAAGGACCCTGGCCGCCGACGCGGGCGATGCGCAAGGTGATGCGCGAGGGTCCGATTGGACTCTTGGGAACGGGCTGTTGGACTCTTCTGGGCTTCTCCGGGCGTCCTCCGGGCGCCTGGGACACATAGTCCGCAGGCTTCTGCGGGCGCCTGGGGCGCGTGAGTCCGCGCGCCCCCGGGTCAGTGGTGACGCTCGGGGCAGCCGTCCACCAGCGTCGACAGCAGTCCGCCAAGGACCTCGCGCTGCTCCGCGGTCAGCGGGGCCAGGACATCCTCGGCGGCCGACCGACGGGCGACACGCAGGGCCCGCAGCGTGGCCCGGCCGGTGTCGGTCAGCTCGATACGGATCACGCGCCGGTTGGTCGGATCGGGGGCGCGGCGCACCGAGCCGCTCGCCTCCAACCCGTCGACCAGGGAGGTCACGGCCCGGGGCACCACTTCGAGACGCTGGGCCAGGTCGGCCATGCGCGGCGGCTTGTCGTAGGACGCGACGGTGCGCAGCAGCCGGGCCTGGGCGGGAGTGATACCGATCGGCTCCAGCTGCCGCTTCTGGACGCGGTGGAGCCTGCGGGTCAGCCGCAGCAGCTGCTCCGCCAGCAGGCCGTCGGAGTCGGGGGTGTCCATGGCGGAATAATATCAGGACCATTGTCATTGTGAACATAGGTAACAGTGAGCTATGCTCGGCGAGTCTCGCCCGTCGTATGTCCGAAGAGACCTTGTGCGACGAGACCTCGGCCGTCGCCTCAGCCATCGAAGGAGCCCATGAAACCCGAACACTCGACGTGGACCCCGTCGTCCCGCCCCGGTGATCCGGGGCAGCCGGAGCCGCCCGCCCAGCTGCGGCGCATCTTCGGCCTCTTCCGTCCCTACCGCGGCCGGCTCGCGATCGTCGGGCTGCTCGTCGGCGCGTCATCGCTGGTCACGGTCGCCTCGCCGTTCATGCTGCGCGAGATCCTCGACACCGCCATTCCGCAGGGCCGTACCGGACTGCTCAGTCTGCTCGCCCTCGGCATGATCCTCACGGCCGTCGTCAACAGCGTCTTCGGCGTGCTCCAGACCCTGATCTCGACCACCGTCGGCCAGCGGGTCATGCACGATCTGCGCACCGGCGTCTACAGCCGGCTCCAGCGCATGCCGCTCGCCTTCTTCACCAGGACCAGGACCGGCGAGGTCCAGTCCCGTATCGCCAATGACATCGGCGGCATGCAGGCGACCGTCACCTCCACCGCGACCTCCCTGGTCTCCAATCTCACGGCCGTCGTCGCCTCGGTCGTCGCGATGCTCGCCCTGGACTGGCGGCTCACCGCCGTCTCGATGACTCTGCTGCCGGTGTTCGTCTGGATCAGCCGCCGTGTCGGCCGCGAGCGCAAGAAGATCACCACGGACCGTCAGCGCCAGATGGCCACCATGGCCGCCACTGTCACCGAATCGCTCTCCGTGAGCGGCATCCTCCTCGGCCGCACGATGGGGCGAGCCGACTCCCTCACCAAGTCCTTCGCCGACGAGTCCGAACGGCTGGTCGGGCTGGAGGTGCGCTCCAACATGGCAGGCCGGTGGCGGATGTCGACCATCGGCATCGTCATGGCCGCGATGCCCGCCCTGATCTACTGGGCCGCCGGGATCGCGCTGGGCGCCGGTGGTACGGCCGTCTCCATCGGTACGCTCGTCGCCTTCGTCTCGCTTCAGCAGGGCCTGTTCCGGCCCGCCGTGAGCCTGCTCTCCACCGGCGTCGACATGCAGACCTCGCTCGCCCTCTTCCAGCGCATCTTCGAATACCTCGATCTGCCCGTCGACATCACCGAGCCCGAGCGGCCGGTCAGGCTCGACACGATCCGCGGTGAAGTGCGGTTCGAGGACGTCGACTTCAGCTATGACGACAAGGGGCGCCAGACGCTGCGGGGGATCGATCTGACGGTTCCGTCCGGTGGCAGCCTCGCGGTCGTCGGCCCCACGGGCTCCGGCAAGTCCACCTTGAGCTATCTCGTACCCCGCCTGTACGACGTGACGGGTGGCCGGGTCCTGATCGACGGCGTCGACGTGCGCGACCTGGACTTCGACACGCTCGCGCGGGCCGTCGGCGTCGTCTCGCAGGAGACCTATCTGTTCCATGCCTCGGTGGCGGAGAATCTGCGCTTCGCCAAGCCGGAAGCCACCGACGAGGAGATCGAGACGGCCGCCAGGGCCGCCCAGATCCATGACCACATCGCCTCGCTCCCGGACGGCTACGGAACGCTGGTCGGTGAGCGCGGATACCGGTTCTCCGGCGGTGAGAAGCAGCGGCTCGCGATCGCCCGCACCATCCTGCGTGACCCGCCGGTGCTGATCCTCGACGAGGCCACCAGCGCGCTGGACACCCGTACCGAACAGGCGGTGCAGCAGGCCATCGACGCGCTCTCCGAGGGCCGCACCACCCTCACCATCGCGCACCGGCTCTCGACCGTCCGGGACGCGGACGAGATCGTGGTCCTCGACGCGGGCACCATCGCGGAGCGGGGCACGCACGACGAGCTGATCGAGCGGGACGGCCGCTATGCCGCCCTGGTGCGCGGGGACAGCCGGCCGCCCCAGCAGGAGCCGCCGCATCAGCAGACCGAGGCGCTGGCGTCGGTCTCCCCGTGACCGGTCCGGGCGCCGTCGGCAGGTGGCTCACATGCCGTTCGTATGCCGTTCGTATGGTATTGCCGCGTTGCCCGTGTCGGCGCGCCTGAAGTGCCGGGTTCGCTGATCACTCCGGGTTAGCGTGCCCATATGATGAACGAGCATCCGGAGGCGAGCTTCGGGCACAGACCCCGTCTGACCCGCCGGGGCCGACTGGTCCTGCTGCTGACCGTGGTCCTGGTCGTGGCCGCCGCGGTGCTGGTTCCCGTGCTGCTGCTGACCGGCGACGAAGACGGCAAGAAGCGGACGACGCTGGTCGTCCCGGAGGGCCGGCGCGCCGCCGATGTCTATGTCTCCGTCGATCAGGCACTGGGGCTGCCCGAGGGCACCACCCGCAAGGCGGCGTCCACCGCGCGGCTGCGGCTGCCCGAGCCCGCCAAGGGCAATCCCGAGGGCTTCCTCTTTCCGGCCACCTATCCGGTCGGCTCCGCGACGACCCCGGCCAATCTGCTGAGCTATATGGTCAACACCGCCAACCAGCGGTTCGGGGCGGGCCGGGTCAGCGCCGGGGCGCAGAACGCCGGGATGACGACCTATCAGGCCGTCACCATCGCCAGCATCGTGCAGGCGGAAGCGGAGTCGGTGGCCGACATGGCGAAGGTCGCCAGAGTCGTGCACAACCGGCTGTCACTGGGCATGCCGCTCCAGATGGACTCGACGCTGAACTACGCGCTGAACCGTTCGACGCTGGACACCAGTCATTCGGACACGAAGATCAACAGTCCGTACAACACCTATGAGCGCAAGGGCCTGCCGCCCACGCCGATCGGCAACCCGGGGGAGGAGGCGATGAACGCGGCGCTCAACCCCGCCAGCGGGGACTGGCTGTACTTCGTCACGGTGAAGCCCGGGGACACCCGCTTCACCAACAAATACGCCGAACAGCGCCAGAACGTCGAGGAGTTCAACCAGAACCGCAAAGCCGCGACCGGCTCGAACTGATCGCGTCGCCGCCCGCTCCCGGAGCCCCCGCCGGTCAGGCCATGGCCGGCTCGCGCGCCAGCAGCTCTCTGATCTCCCGTACGGCCGCCCGCCCGGCCCGGTTCGCGCCGATCGTCGAGGCCGACGGCCCGTACCCCACGAGATGGACCCGTTCGTCCCGTACGGCCCGTGTCCCTTCGACCCGGATACCACCGCCGGGCTCCCGCAGTCCGAGGGGCGCCAGATGGCCGACCGCCGGCCGGAACCCGGTCGCCCAGAGGATCACATCGGCCTCCACCGTCCGGCCGTCGTCCCAGGCCACGCCGTCGGGGATGATCCGGTCGAACATCGGCAGTCGGTCGAGTACCCCCGCCTCGCGGGCCCGTGAGGTCGCCTCGGTGACCGGCAGACCGGTCACCGACACCACACTGCGCGGCGGCAGGCCCCGCCGGACCCGCTCGTCGACGAGCGCGACGGCCGCCCGCCCCTGTTCCTCGCCGAACGGACCCTCGCGCCAGACGGGCGGGCGTCGTGTCACCCACGTGGTGTCCGCCGCCACCTCCGCGATCTCCATCAGATGCTGGGTGCCGGAGGCCCCGCCGCCCACCACGACCACCCGCAGCCCGGAGAACTCGCCGGGCCCCGGATAGTCCGCGGTGTGCAACTGCCGTCCCCGGAAGGTCTCCTGGCCGGGGTAGCGCGGCCAGAACGGCCGGTCCCAGGTCCCCGTGGCGCTGATCAGCGCCCGGGCCGACCAGTTCCCCTCCGACGTCTCCACCAGCAGCCGCCCGCCGTCGCCCTCGCGTACCGCCCGTACGTCCACGGGCCGATGGACCCGGAGGCCGAAGCGCCGCTCGTACGCGGTGAAGTACGCCCCGATGACCTCGGAGGACGGCCTGGCGTTGTCGCTCTCCGTGCTGATCAGCTCCATGCCGGGGAGCGCGTGCATGCCGTGCACCTTGCCGTACGTCAGTGACGGCCAGCGGAACTGCCAGGCGCCACCGGGGCGCGGGGCATGGTCCAGTACGACGAAGTCACGGTCGGGGTCCAGCCCCGACCGCCGCAGATGGTAGGCGCCGGACAGGCCCGCCTGCCCGGCGCCGACGACCACCACATCGATGTCCCGCACCCCAGAATCGTTCACGTTTCTACCAACAGCCTCCGGGGCGGGAATCTTCCCCCGAGCCCCGAGAGCACTCAGGTCCGGCCCGGGGCGGACCGGGCGGGACCAGGGCGGACCGGTCGGGACCGGGGTGCTCCGTCACCGGCCGCCGGACAGCAGCAGCGGGGCGCCGCCGGGCGCGGACGCCGGGCGGCCGTTCGCCGCGGGCACACCCTCCAGCGGCGAGGCAGGGACCCGCGCCAGGAGCCCGCGCGCGGCCAGTCGCGGCGTCACACCCTCCCCGAACCAGTACGCCTCCTCCAGATGCGGATAGCCGGACAGGACGAAGTGCTCGATCCCCAGGTCGTGGTACTCCTCGATTCGGTCGGCCACATCCGCGTGACTGCCCACCAGCGCGGTGCCCGCCCCGCCCCGTACCAGCCCCACCCCCGCCCACAGATTGGGCGCGATCTCCAGCCGGTCGCGCGACCCGCCGTGCAGCGCGATCATCCGCTGCTGGCCCACCGACTCGCTCCTGCCCAGCGCCTGCTGGGCCGCCGCGACCGTCTCGGGATCGAGATCGTCCAGCAGCCGGTTCGCGGTGGCCCAGGCTTCCTTGGCGGTGTCCCGCGAGATGGTGTGCATCCGGATGCCGAAGCGGACCGTACGGCCCCGCTCCGCCGCGAGACCGCGGATCCACTCGATCTTCTCCTTCACCTGGGCCGGCGGCTCGCCCCAGGTCAGATAGACATCCGTGTGCTCGGCCGCGACCGGCCCCGCCGCCGCGGACGAACCACCGAAGAAGATCTCCGGCAGCGGATCGGGCGGCAGCGCGGTCAGCCCGCCCTCCACCTGGAAGTGCTCACCGTCGAAGTCGTACGGCCGCCCGCCCCAGACACCCCGGATCACCGAGAGGAACTCCGCCGTCCTGGCGTACCGGCGGTCGTGGTCGAGATGGTCGCCGAAGCGGCGCTGCTCGGTTGAGTCACCACCGGTCACCACATTCAGCAGCAGCCTGCCCCGGGTGACGCGCTGGTACGTGGCCGCCATCTGCGCCGCGAGCACCGGCGAGATCAGCCCGGGGCGGAAGGCCACCAGGAACTTCAGCCGCTCGGTCTGCTGCGCGAGCGCCACCGTCGTCAGCCAGGCGTCCTCGCACCAGGTGCCCGTCGGCGTCAGTACCGCCTCGAAGCCCAACTGCTCGGCGGCCTTGGCGATCTGCGCCAGATACTCGATGTCCGGGGCCCTGACGCCGCTCACCGGTGTGATCCGGGAGCGCTTGATCCCGCCGTCGGTGTACGCGTGCCGGTCCACGAGCGTACGTCCGTCGCCCCCGGTCGGCAGGAACCAGTGCAGATGAATGCTCATCGGGAAGTGGCCTTTCCATAGCTGCGCGCCGGCGAGGTCGACGGCGGGAGGTCCTTGTTGAATCGGTCGTCCACGTAGTCGGCGAAGTCGAACGCGTGCGGGATGAGCTTCAGTTCGGTGAAGGTGTCGGCGATCCGCTGCTCCGAGGAGATCGCGGCCTGGTCGAGGGCCACCGGTACGCGCGTGCCATGGGTCAGTCTCACCGCGTCGAGGGCGACCTCGTACGGCAGCCCGGTGTCCTTGGCCCAGACCTCCGCCCACTGCTCGGGATGGCCGAAGACCCAGTCCTGCGCCCGGCGCAGCCGTTCGATGAAGTCACCGATGGCCGCCGCCTTCTCCTTGTCCTTGAGCGCGGCGGGCGCGGCGACCTGGAAGTTCAGCCCATTGACGACGCCCCGGCCATCGGTCAGTACCCGACCCTGCCCACCGCGCAGTACCTGAGAGGTGTACGGATCCCAGACGGCCCAGGCGTCCACCTTGCCGGTGGTGAACGCGGCCAGCGCGTCGGCCGGCTGCAACAGTGTGACCTTGATGTCGTCGAGGGTCAGGCCGGCCTTTCCGAGCGAGGCGATCAACTGGTAGTGGGCGGAGCTGCCCTGGGCGACCGCGACGGACCTGCCCTTCAGGTCGGCGGTCTCCTTCAGCGGCGAGTCCTTCGGTACGAGAACGGCCTCGCCCCGGGAGTCGCCGTGGGTCGCCGCGACGACCGTGATCTTGGACCCGGCTCCGGCGGCGAAGACCGGCGGGGTGTTGCCGACGGAACCGAGGTCCACGGCCCCGGCGTTGACGGCTTCGAGCAGCGGCGGTCCCGAGGTGAAGGTGGACCACTTGACTTGGTAGGGGAGATCGTCGAGTTCACCGGCGGCGCGCAGAACCGCTTCCGAACCGCCCTTCTGGTCACCGATGTTGAGGGTCAGGGAGCCCTGGCCGTCGACGGCGCGGCCCGCGCCGCCGGAGTCGTCGGCGGACGAGCTGCCGGAGCAGGCGGTGAGAAGGAGGGCGAGGGGGAGCAGGACGGCGGGGAGGAGGCGCTTCATGCTTCGTCCTTCTGTTCTCTGATGCGGGGAGGGGGCGCGACAGGACCTAGTGCTGTGGCCGGAAAGGTTTGCCGGGGGCTCGCGGCGTCCGGTGCGGTGCATCGCAAGGCGGAGGATCGCGCTCGTACTGGGCGTACTCGCGCGACTCCGACAACGCGGCGAGGTGCCGTGCCGGGCGTCGCGAGCCGGTGAACGTTTCCGGTCACAGCACTAGGCCGCGGTGCTCGCGGCGACGGGCTCGTCGACGCCCAGCTCGGTGAGGAGCCGGGAGCGGAGAGCGGTGAAACCGGGATCGCCGACGGCGCGCGGCCGGTCCAGCGCGACCGGCGTCTCGTAGGCGATCACTCCGTCCCGCATCACCAGCGCCCGGTCCGCGAGCAGCAGTGCCTCCTCCACGTCATGGGTGACCAGCAGCACCGCACAGCCGCGCCGCTGCCACAACTCGGCCACCAGCCGCTGTGCCCTGATCCGGGTCAGCGCGTCGAGCGCGCCGAACGGTTCGTCGAGCAGCAGCAGATCCGGTTCCCGTACGAGGGCCCTGGCCAGCGAGGCGCGCTGGGCCTCGCCGCCCGAGAGCGTCTTGGGCCAGGCCCCGGACCGGTGGCCGAGCCCGACCTCCGCCAACGCGCTCTCGGCGACGGATCGTTGGGGTTTGCCGTCGAGGCCGAGCAGCACATTGCGCCAGACCCGCTTCCAGGGCATCAGCCGCGGCGCCTGGAACGCGACCGCGCGCCGCTTCGGTACGAGTACGGTCCCCTCGATATCGCGGTCGAGCCCCGCGAGCACCCGCAGCAGGGTCGACTTCCCGCAGCCGCTGCGGCCGAGCAGCGCGGTGAACTCCCCGGGGCGCAGCGTCAGATCGAGCCGGTCGATGACCGGACGCCCGTCGAAGGCGCGGGTCAGCCCCTCGACCCGTACCGCCACCGCGCCGTCGTCGGACCCCGGGGCCCTGCTCAGCGGGCTCACTTGCCCTGGAACGTCGGTCGCCATTGCAGCAGCAGCCTTTCGAGAGTGCGGACGACGGCATCGGCGAGCAGGCCCAGAAAGGCGTAGACGACCAGGCAGACGACGATGACGTCCGTACGGAAGAACTCCCTGGCCTGGTTCATCAGAAAGCCGATACCGGCGTCGGCGTTGATGGACTCGCCGAAGACCAGCGCGAGCCAGGCGGTGGCGAGTGAGTACCGCAGCCCGGTCATCGCACCGGGCAGCGCGCCCGGCAGGACGACATGCCGTACGAGACCCCAGCGGCCGAGCCCCAACGACTGCCCCGCCTCGATCAGTTGCTCGTCGACGCCCCGAATGCCCGCGTACACATTGAGATAGAGATGGAAGGCCACCCCGAGGGCGATCAGCGCGATCTTCGGGGCCTCACCGATGCCCAGCCAGATGATGAAGAGCGGGATCAGTCCGACCCAGGGCACGGTCCGCAGCATCTGTACGGTCGCGTCGACCAGGTCCTCGCCGAGCCGGGAGAGTCCGGAGACCAGCGCGAGGGAGATCCCGATCGCCCCGCCGAGCAGCAGTCCCACGGCGACCCGCTGGAGCGAGATCCCCATGGCCGCGGGCAGGGTGCCGTCACTGATCAGCTCACCGGCGGCGCGGGCGATGGTGCCGGGGGAGGCGAGGATGTCAGGGTGCAGCACCCCGGTCGTGCTGAGCACCTGCCAGCCGATCAGGAGCAGCAGCGGCCCGACGGTACGCCGCAGCCAGCGCGGCACGGCCCGGCGCCGGGAGCCGGCCGCGGGCGTCACAGGCTCCAGCGCGGGGGGCTCATTCTTCGGCGGTGCGGATAGGTCCGGTGGTGCGTGATCGATGGTCATGGCGGCTCCTCGGGCGGGGGAGGGGAGAGGGAAGGAGCGTGCGGGAGGGACATGTGCGGGAGGGATATGTGGGGGAAGGACATGTGCGGGAAGGACATGTGCGGAAAGGCACGTGCGCGAAGGACACGTGCGTGAAGGACAGCCCTCAGCGTCGGCGCGCGGCGATACGACGACGGCGGACGGTCAGCGGGACACGCCGACCGGGGCGACGGGAGAACCGGGGCGAAGCGGAAGGAAGGCGCCCCGGGCGGAGAAAGAGGTCAGCAGCCGCGACGACACGCGGCGGAAGCCACCCGCAGCAGGTCGATGTGACCGCGCGTGGTGAGCAGAGCTGAACGCAACATGCCGCAGAACGTAGCGAGCGTTTCCGGATCAGGTCAATGGTGTCTCGGCACGCGGACGCGCGATCCCGCCGGGCGGGCGGGAAGATGGGGAGCATGCCCGACGCATTCACCACCAGGACCCTGAACGTCACGACCGGTACCCATGAGGCGGTGACCGATCTGACCCATGTCTGCGAGGAATTCCTCCGGGACAGCGCGGCGGGCCGGGACGGCCTGCTGAACATCTTCGTACCGCATGCCACCGCCGGTGTGGCGATCATCGAGACGGGCGCCGGCAGCGACGACGACCTGCTCGCCGCGCTGCACACCCTGCTTCCCGCCGACGACCGCTGGCAGCACCGCCACGGCACGCCGGGGCACGGCAGGGACCATGTCCTCCCCGCCCTCGTACCACCGCACGCGACGCTGCCGGTGCTCGGCGGCCGACTGGAGCTGGGCACCTGGCAGTCCGTCTGTCTGGTCGACACGAACAGGGACAATCCGCACCGTCAGGTCCGGCTGAGCTTCCTCGGCTGAGTCGGCGAGCGGTCGTTCGCCGGTGGGATTGAGCAATCACGGAGGCGAAGTCCCCGACGCCTCGACGCAGACTCACCAGGAGACCCGGTGATCCCGGAGATCACGGACTTCTCATGAAGGTGGGTGCGTAGGTGTGCTTGCTAGGCATGCGGTCGTCATCGGAGGCTCCATAGCCGGCCTCACCGCCGCTGGCACGCTGGCCAGCAGGTTCGAGAGAGTGACCGTCCTCGACCGGGACGAGCTGCCCTCCGACGCGCGGAACCGGAAGGGCGTGCCGCAGGCCCGTCATGGCCATGCCCTGCTCATCGGCGGCCGGCTGGCGCTTGAGAAGGTGTTTCCCGGCCTCACCGCCGAGTTGACCGCGGGCGGCGCGCTCCCGTGGGACCCCGGCAACGACCTCATGTTCCATCAGATGGGCGCCTTCCGTATCCCGTACCCCACCGGAATGCTCGGTGTCAGTCTGACCCGTGCCTTTCTGGAGTTCTCGCTGCGACGGCGGGTGACAGCGCTGCCCAACGCCGAACTGCGCGGCGGTACGTCGGTCACCGGCGTCACCGGCGTCACCGGTCAGGTCACCGGCGTGGAGCTCGACACGGGCGAGGTGATCTCGGCCGATCTGGTCGTCGACGCCACCGGGCGGAGCGACCGCGGGGACCGCTGGCTCGAACATGTCGGCTGCCCCGCACCCGAGGTCGACACCGTGAAGATCGACGTCGGTTACAGCAGCCGGCTGCTGCACCGTCTGCCCGGTGACCAACTGACCGAGCAGGGCGGGCTGATCTATCTGATGGCCTCGATCTCACCGAACGACAAGCGGGCCGCCGCGGCCTTCGCCGTGGAGGGAGACCGCTGGCTGGTCACGCTGGGGGGCTGGCACCGCACCTACGCGCCCACCGACCCCGCGGGCTTCGCGGAGTTCGCCGCCGGTCTGCCCGTCTCCCACATGTCCGATCTGCTGGCCCGGTCCAAGCCGGTGGACGACGGCGACGCGGTGCGTTACACGTACCCCCATTCCCGGCGGCGCTTCTTCGAGCGGCTGGGCCGGCCGCCGGCGGGCTACGTGGCGATCGGCGACGCCGTGTGCAGCTTCAATCCGCTGTACGGCCAGGGGATGACCGTGGCCATCCTGGAGGCGCTCGCACTCGGGGAGTGCCTCGACCGCGTCGGCGGGCCGACCGCCATGATGACGCGCACGTACTTCCGGGCGGTGGGCAAACTGGTCGACATGCCGTGGCGGATCGCGACCGCGGGCGACTTCATCTTTCCGGAGACGGTGGGACCGAAGGCGTTCGGCACCGACCTCGCCAACTGGTACGTGGGTCAGGTCACCCGCGCCAGTCACACGTCGGTGGATGTGCACCGCGTGATGCTGGAGGTCCAGCAGATGCTGGCTCCGCCGTCCGCACTCATGCGGCCGACCGTGATCGCCCGTTCGCTGCGCGCCGCCCGTAGATCGCCTGCCGTGGGCGCGGCGGCCTCCCGCGTCGGGAGCGCCGTGCCCTAAGGGCTGTCCCGTAATCCCTGGCGGGCGCGCGACGACAGCTACGGCACCTCGCCGCGTTGTCGGAACGCCCGAATACGTCCAGTATGCGAGCGCCCCTCCGCCTTGCGATGCACCGCATCTGACGCCGCGCGCTGATCCACCAGGGATTACGGGACAGCCCTTAGCCCGGGACCGCCGGCCACCAGAGAAACCCATGTATCACCGGAAACAATGGAGGAAGAAATGCCGGAGCAGCCTGTCGACACGGTGAAGCGCGTTTACGCGGGCCTGACCGCTTTCGATATCGAGATGGTTCTCGGGACCTGTGATCCCGAGGTCGAGATGATCGCCCCGAAGTCGCTGCCGTGGTCGCACGGCGAATACAAGGGGCTCGACGGAGCCGCCGCGTACTTCGCCAGCGCGCTGGGCCACTTGGACCAGGCCAAGTTCGATGTGGAGCAGTACCTTCCGTCCGGTGACTGGGTCGCCGCACTCGGTTGGTGGAGCGGGCGGTTCAAGGAGTCGGGCAACGAATTCAACGTGCGCTTCGTGCACTTCTGGATCGTCCGTGACGAGAAGATCGTCCGCGCCGAGGGAATTTCCGACACGGTACCGATCGCGACCGCCGGCGGAACGCTCGTACCCGCCGCCGGCTGACCGGGCGCATGGCCGTGTTGACCAGTACGACTCGATGTGGGGAGAGCGTGTGAAGTTCGGTGTGTCGGCCCTCGTGACCGACGAGGGAATCGGGCCCGCGGAATTGGGCCGAGCCCTGGAGGAGCGCGGATTCGAGTCGCTGTTCGTCGGCGAGCACACCCACATTCCGGTGAAGCGGGAGACCCCGTGGCCGGGCGGTGGGGAACTGGGCCGGGATCTCTACCGCACCCTGGACCCCGTCGTGTCGCTCACCGCGGCGGCGGTGGCCACGGAGCGGCTGATCGTGGGCGGCGGGGTGTTCCAGGTCACCCAGCGCGATCCGATCACCTTGGCCAAGGAGATCGCCTCGCTCGACCTTGTGTCGGGTGGCCGCGCGGCCGTGGGTGTCGGCGCGGGCTGGAACCGCGAGGAGATCCGCAATCACGGTACCGACCCGAGGACGCGCATGGCGCTGCTGCGGGAGCGCGTACTCGCCATGAAGGCCCTGTGGACCCAGGAGGAGGCGGAGTTCCACGGCGACTTCGTCTCCTTCGACCCGGTGTTCTCCTGGCCCAAGCCGGTGCAGCGGCCGCATCCGCCGGTCATGGTCGGGGGCAACCATCCCGCGGCCGTCGAACGAGTCCTGGACTTCGGTGACGACTGGGGGCTCATCTGGCTGCCGATGATGCTTGAGGGGGAAGGCGGTCTCGGGGATCTCGTGGCCGACTTCCGACGGCGTGCGCGGGAGCGGGGCCGTGGATACATCCCGGTGACGGCGTATCAGGTGCCGGCGGACGCCCGGGTGGTCGAGTCGATCGTGGCGGCGGGAGCGGACCGGATCCTCTTCACCTTGGACACCGCTCCGGAGGCGGACACACTGCGCAGCCTCGACGCGATGTCGCGGCTGATCGGGTAGCGGCCGCGGCCGTCGCGTCCCGGCCCCTCACGCGGCCGACGCGGGCCCGCGAAGGAACGGGCGGAGGGCACGGGCCCCCGGTGATCAGGTGAGCGCAGACGCCACTTGGTCACCGGGGGACCGTGCCCGCTGTCGTTCCCCGCCGTTGTCGTTCCGCGCCGTTGTCGTGCCCCGCCGTTGTCGTGCCCCGCGCCAGGACGCATCCGGTCCCGGCCCCTCGCGGTGTGGTCCGCCCCCTTGCGCACGGAGGTGTGCGTTGAGCAATGTCAGCGGTGACAGCTGTTCGAGCGATGGATACGTTGTTCTAATCTGCGGGACGCCAGTGGTAACGGTGTCTCATCGTGACGGTTGTGGACGGAAACGGGGCTCCATCGAAGGCGGAAGATCGGCGGGGCGGGACACGGTTCCTCACCCCGTGAGCCAGAGCGCTGCAAAGGGTTGTCGGGAGACCGGCGGCCGTGTTCGACGAGGGGGAACATGCGGCTGGAACTGTTGGGGTCGGTGCGGGCTTGGTGCGACGGAGCGGAAGTCCTGCTCGGGCCACCAAAGCAGCGCGCGGTGGTCGGAGTCCTCGCGAGCCGCGTCAACGAGATCGTGGGCGTCGAGGAGATCGTCGACGCGGTGTGGGGCAGCGCTGTTCCGCAGACCGCGGTCAACGGTGTGCACACCTACGTCGCCGGTCTGCGCAGAGCGCTCGAACCCGGGCGCGGACGCCGTGCGTCCGGCGGTGTGCTCACCTCCTCCGGGGGTGGTTACGCCCTGTGCCTCGACCCCGATCACGTCGACGTCGCGCTGTTCGAGCGGCACCACGCGGCGGCCAGGCGCCTGCACGGCCTGGGTCAACCCCAGGAGGCGTTAGGGGAGTTCGACGCGGCGCTGGGCTTATGGCGGGGCGACGCCAACGCGTACGCCAACGTCCCCGGGCCGTTCGCCGAGATGGAGCGCACCCGGCTCGCGGAGCTGCGCCTGACCGCCGTCGAGGAGTGGGCCGCCGACATGCTCGCCGTGGGCCGGCACGCCGAGGCCGTCCCCATGCTCTCCAACCTGGTCGCCAGGGAACCGCTGCGGGAACGCCTGCGCTGGTTCCTGATGCTGAGCCTGTACCGCGGCGGGCGCCGGGCGCACGCACTGGGGGTGTACCGGGAGACCCGACGTCTGCTCAATGAGGAACTGGGCCTGGAGCCGGGGACCGAACTCCAGGCCCTGCACGCCAAGATCCTCGCCGGACACCCGGACCTCGTCTCGCGGGTGACGGACATCGCGGCCATACGCGAGGGCCGGGGGACCGCCGCCCCCGCCAAGGCCGCGCCCGTCGACCCGGTACCGGCCGTGCGTCCAGCTCAACTTCCCTACAGCGCACGCGGGTTCGTCGGTCGTGCCGAGGAGCTGGCGCAGCTGGAGGCGCTCACCGCCCAGGGCGGCGGGCGGCCCGAGATGCGCCCGACGCTGGTGGTCATCGAAGGAGCCCCGGGCGTCGGTAAGTCGACACTCGCGCTGCACGCGGCGCGACAGCTCGGCGACCGGTTCCCGGACGGCCAGCTCTATGTGGACATGTACGGTGCGGCCTCGCGGCAGAGAACGCTGAGCGCCATGGACGCCCTGGCGCAACTGCTGGGCAGTCTGGGCGTGGCGAAGTCACGTCTCCCCGACGACCTCGCGGGACGCGCGACGCTGTACCGCAGCCTGCTCCACGGCAAACGGGTGCTCGTGGTGCTGGACGACGCCGTCAACGCGGAGCAGGTACGACCGCTCATTCCGAGCGGGCAGGCGTGTGTCCTGGTCACCAGCCGGCGGGTGCAACGCGGACTGGTGGTGCGGGACGGTGCGTACCGCATCGCGCTCAAGCCCCTGTCGTCGGCCGAGTCCGTACGGCTGATCACCTATCTGATCGGTGCGGGGCGGGTCGAGGGGCAGTGGGAGGCCGCCGCCCGGCTCGCCGAGATGTGCGGGCGTCTGCCGCTCGCGCTGCGGATCGCCGCCGAGGGGCTGGCCGAGCATCCCCGGCTGACCTTGGCCGACATGGCACAGCAGCACGCGGCGGAGGAAGGCCGCCTCGACCGTCTCGCCGTCGAGGACGATGTGGCGGCGAGCCTCCGGGCCGCCTACGCCGTGGCGTACGACGCTCTCCCGGCGGACGCGGCACGGCTCTTCCGTCTTCTCGGGCTCTACCACGGCGAGTTGATCACCCCCGTCGTCGGTGCCGCACTGCTGGGCCGCGACCTCGCGCACGCGGAGCAGATGCTGGGCGTGCTCGCCGACAGCCATCTGCTGGAGGAGGCCGGCGAGGGCGTCCACCGCTTCCACAATCTGCTGGGCATTTACGCGGCCGAGTGCGCGGAACAGGAGCCCGCGCATCAGCGGTCGGCGGCCAGGGCGCGATTGCTGGACGCCGGACAACTCACCTCGAATTTATCGCGGTCCTCGATACTGCCCTATCTGGAACCGGAGTTGGTCGGAGCGGCCGCATGCCGGCGATCTCCGTATCGCGGTATTGACAAAACCCCCACGCGCAAAGCCGAGTAGAGCAATATCGGAGGTGCGTATCCAGGCGGCCTCTGCGAAAGTTTCCACCAGGTCAGGTGCTCGTGGACAGGGGGATTCGCCATGCGCGGTGGGGCAGGACGGCCAACGGATTCCACGCACCTTGCCGACGGGGAAACCCCGATCGTAAAAGGCGTGGAGCGCGACGTTCCAGATGATTCGATCGCGGTCATCGGATGGGCGTGCCGACTTCCTGGAGCGGCGGATCCAGAAGCTTTCTGGCGGCTGCTCTCCGATGGCGCGAGCGCCGTCTCCGAAATGCCGGAGGGGCGGATTCTGCCGACCCTTTCAGCGGATGGCTCCTCTTCGGACCGGGGGCACGCAACCCCCATCGGGGGCTTTATCGAGCATGTCGACAGATTTGACGCGGATTTCTTTGGCATTTCTCCGGCGGAGGCAGCGGCAACCGATCCGCAACAACGGTTGATGCTGGAGCTCGCCTGGGAGTGTGTCGAGGACGCCCGGATCTCTCCCGCCGCGCTCGAAGGCAGCGGCACGGGCGTCTTCGTGGGCGCCATGGCGGACGACTTCGCCACACTGCGGGGCCGCCTGGGGGCGGACCGGATGACCCGGCACACCCTCGGCGGGACACAGCGCGGCCTCCTGGCGAACCGCGTCTCCCATACCTTGGGACTGCGCGGTCCCAGCCTCGCCGTCGACACCGGCCAGTCCTCTTCCCTCGTCGCCGTGCACCTGGCGTGCGAGAGCCTGCGCAGGGGCGAGTCGGACCTGGCCCTCGCGGCCGGTGTCCACCTCATCGTCGATCCGGACAGCACCGCCCGCGTCGAGAAGTTCGGCGCGCTCTCCCCGGACGGCCGCTGCTTCACCTTCGACGCGCGCGCCAACGGGTACGTCCGCGGTGAGGGCGGGGTGGTGGTTCTGCTGAAGCCGCTGTCCCGCGCGCTGGCGGACGGCGACCCGGTGCACTGTGTCATCCGGGGCAGTGCGACGAACAACGACGGCGACACCGACGGCAGCCTGGCCGTACCGAGCGCCGCGGGTCAGGAGGCGGTGCTGCGGCGCGCGTGCGAGCACGCCGGTGTCGCCCCGGACACCGTGCAGTACGTCGAACTGCACGGCACCGGCACCGCGGTGGGCGACCCGATCGAGGCGGCGGCCCTGGGCGCCGCCTACGGCAGCACGAGGGACCAGGGGAGCCCGCTGCTGGTGGGCTCGGCCAAGACCAACATCGGCCACCTGGAAGGCGCGGCGGGCATCGCCGGTCTGCTGAAGGCGGGGCTCTGTATCGAGCACCGCCAGGTGCCCGCCAGTCTGAACTTCGAGACCCCCCACCCGCGCATTCCCCTCGACACCCTGCGCCTGAGCGTCGCCACCGGTCTGTCCTCCTGGCCGCGCGACGAGCACCCGCTGTACGCGGGTGTCAGCTCCTTCGGTATGGGCGGCACCAATGCCCATGTCGTCCTCGCGGAGGCACCGGTGTCCGGCCGCGCCGACGCCGTCGCACCGCGCGACGCATCCTCGTCGGACAGCCCCCGAGGACCGCTGCCCTGGGTCATCTCCGGACGTGATGCCTCGGACATCGGCGAACAGGCCGGCCGGCTCAAGGAGTTCGTGAGCGGCAACCCCGGACTGAGCCCGGTCGACACCGGTTTCTCGCTCGCCACCACTCGGTCGAGCCGGGCGCACAGAGCGGTCGTCGTCGCCTCCGGCCGAGACGACTTCCTCGCGGGTCTCGACGCCCTCGCCCGGGGCGCCCGGTCCGCCCGTACGGTACTGGGGCAGGCCGTCGGCCCGGCGGCCGGAACAGCGAAGACCGCCTTCATGTTCTCGGGCCAGGGTGCGCAACGGCTCGGCGCCGGACGCGAACTGTACGAGACCTACCCGGCGTTCGCGGAGGCCTTCGACGAGATCCACGCCCACTTCGAGGGCCTGCTCGACCGGCCGCTGCGGGACGTGCTGTGGGCCGCGCCCGGCACCGCGGAGGCCGCCCTGCTCGACCGGACCGCCTACACCCAGCCGGCGCTCTTCGCCGTATCGGTGGCGCTGTTCCGGCTGTTCGCGCACTGGGGCGTGGCCCCCGGTCACCTGATCGGCCACTCCATCGGGGAACTCGCCGCCGCACACGCCGCCGGTGTGCTCTGCCTGCCCGACGCCTGCGCGCTGGTGGCGGCACGCGGAGCGCTGATGGACGAGCTGCCCGATGGCGGCGCGATGGCGGCCGTCCAGGCGGGGGCCGACGAGGTCGAGCCGCTGCTGCGAGGGACCGGGGTCTCGATCGCCGCTGTCAACGGACCGGGTTCCGCGGTCGTCTCCGGCGACGGGGAGGCCGTCGCCGCCGTCGTGGCGCACTGGGCCGCACAGGGCCGCAAGACCAGCCGGCTCACGGTGAGCCACGCGTTCCACTCGGCACGGATGGAGCCGATGCTGAACGCCTTCAGGGCGGTCGCCGAGGGGCTGACCTTCCACGCCCCCGCGATCCCGGTGATCTCGAACGTGACCGGCCGGGTGGCCGACGGCATCGACACCCCGGACCACTGGGTCCGGCAGATACGCGGGACCGTGCGCTTCCACGACGGACTGCGCACGCTCCGCGACACGGGCTGCACCACCTATCTCGAACTCGGGCCGGACGCGGTGCTCGCGCCCCTGGCGCGTGACGCCCTCTCCGATCTGCGCGGCGCGGCCTTCGTGCCCACCCTGCGCGACGGCAGACCGGAACCCGCCTCCGTCGTCGGCGCGTTGGCCACCGCGCACTCCCAAGGCTGTGATGTGGACTGGGCGGCCGTGTTCCCGGGCGGCCGACGGATCGCGCTGCCCGGCTACGCCTTCCGGCGTCGCAGCCACTGGCCCGTCGACGGTCCGGCCGATCCGGCGACCGCCGGGCCGAGGACCGCCGGGCCGGCGACCGAGGCCCCGGCTACCGTCACTTCGAGCCGCACGCGGGGAGTCCGGGACCGCCGCGGCCTGATGAGCCTTGTGCGGGACACGGTCGCCATGGTCCTGGGCTACGGGACCGATGACACCGTTGTCGCCACGCGCAGCTTCAAGGAACTGGGCTTCGACTCGCTGAGCGCGGTGGAGTTCCGCGACCGGCTCGGCACCGAGTTGGACATACGTCTCTCGCCGACCCTCGCATTCGACCATCCGACCCCCGAGGCCGTCGTCGCGCATCTCCACTCCCTGCTGACGGGGACAGTCGACCTTCATCGGGCTGAGCGGCGGCTTGTTGAGGTTGAGGGGCGTGTGCATGAGCCGGTGGCGGTGGTGGGTATGGGGTGTCGTTTTCCGGGGGGTGT
>NZ_JBEOUD010000020.1:0-151827 GCF_040303865.1 Streptomyces sp. NPDC094034
CGCAGTGCGTAGCGGGCGGGCATGTTGTTCATGGGCGGGTCGCGCCAGAGGGCTTCGTCGAGGGCGTCGTCCACACCGAGCCGGCCGCCGTGCATACGGGCGGCGAAACGCGGATCGGTGAGCATCAGCCGCAGCGTCAGCGATGTCCAGGCGTTGACGCCCTCGGTACCCGAAGAGATCATCACCGCCATCGACTGGATGCGTTCCGACTCGTTGCGCAGATTGGGGTGGTTGATGAACGCCGTCGTCAGATCGTCGGTCGGGCACTCCTGGCGACGGCGCAACGCGTCGACCAGGATCTCCTCGAAGTGGCGGTTGCCGTCCTGTGAGTCGTCGGCGCTGCCGAACAGCGCGATGAGCGCCCGCAGCAGCTCCTGGCCCTCCGCGCTGTCCAGGCCGAACAGGGACGCGATGGAGAGCAACGGCACGATCGTGGCGTAGTCGTTCACCAGATCCGCCCGGCCCCGCTGGGAGAAGCGCGCGATCAACTCCGTACACACCGACTGGACCTGGCGGCGCGCCCGGCGCTGGTCGATCCGCGCCACACCGTCGTCCAGCGGCTGGCGCAGCCGACGGTGCTCGGGGCCGTCCGCGCCGATGACATTGGCACGCCAGGCCATCATCGGCAGCAGCCCCGAATGCGGCGGAACCACCCCCTCGTTGAGATCGCGCCAGTTGCGCGCGTCGCGGGAGAAGACCTGTTCCTGCCGGGTGATCGTCAGCAACTCCCGGTATCCCATGACGAGCCAGGCCGGTACGCCCGGTTCCAGCTCGACGCGGGCGACATTGCCCCACTGTTCGCGCAGTCTGCGGTAGACCTCGCGGGGTTCGGACGCGCCGGTCGCGGCCGACAGGGGAAGCACTTCCGCACCCGGAGAGTGGGCCGGACACTCCGGCTGCGGGGAGAGCGGGGAGGGATGGTTCATGAGGCGGTCTCCTTGGCACGCACCGCGCCGGCGTGCGGCGCGCATTCGACAAGGCTGATCAGGGCGTCCACCGACGGAGCATGTCCACGCATGTGAGGCATCACCAAAGTCGTTTCCTCCGCTGGGCAAACGACCCACTCGGCAAGGAGGACACGGGCATCGGCCGGCGCGCGGGCGCTCGATGTCCGCCCGCGGCGGCGAACCGGGTGTCAGTACACGTCGCGGACGTAGCGCCGGTCGGCGGCGAGCTGCTGGACGTACGCCCCGGCCGTCTCCTCGTCCAGCCCGCCATGGGCGGCGGCGATGTCGCGCAGCGCGCGGTCGACATCCTTGGCCATACGGGAGGCGTCGCCGCAGACATAGAAATGGGCGCCCTCCTGGAGCCAGGCCCAGAGCCGGGCGCCGTGCTCGCGCATACGGTCCTGCACGTAGACCTTGACGCGCTGGTCGCGGGAGAAGGCGGTGTCCAGCCGGGTCAGTGTGCCGTCCGTGCGCAACGCGTCGAGTTCGTCCCGGTAGTAGAAGTCGGTGGCGCGGCGCTGCTCGCCGAAGAAGAGCCAGTTGGGGGCCCGATGACCACGGGCCCGCCGTTCTTCGAGGAAACCGAGGAAGGGCGCGACGCCGGTGCCGGGTCCCACCATCACCATGGGGGTGGCGGGGTCGGCGGGCGGGCGGAAGCGGGCGGCGCGTCGCACATACACCGGTACGGCGCTGCCGGCCGGGGCGTCCGCCAGGAACCCGGAGGCGACGCCCTTGCGCGCGCGGCCCTGACGGTTCTCGTACCGGACCACGGAGACCGTCAGCCGGAGGTGTCCGGGGTCGGTCAACGGGCTGGACGAGATGGAGTAGAGACGCGGCCGAAGGCGCCCGAGGACCGTCGTCCACTCCGCCGCGGTGGCCCGGACAGGGTGTTCGGCGAGGACATCGACCGCCTGTCTGCCCCAAGTCCACTGCGCCAGCTCACCCTTGTTGTCCGGGCGCAGGAGCTTTCTGAGGGTCCGGTCGCGACCGCGCTCGGCGACGAGGCGGAGCAGAGCGGGGGTGATCGACGTGATGTCCAGATGGCGGTGCAGGGCGTCGTGCAGCGGCACCGGACCGGCTCCGGGCACCTCCACGGTGACCGTGGGATCGAGACCGGTGACATCCAGCCATTCCGCCACCAGACCGGGGCAGTTCAGCGGTCGCACACCGAGGGCGTCCCCGGCCTCGTAGGGGAGGAGAGGGGTGGCGCGGTCGCAGGAGTCATATGTGTCGAAGGTGAACTCGCGTACCTCCTTCGCTGAACCGGGAAGGCTCAGCAGGCGGTTGCCGGTCAACCGCGCGAGAGCCGGGGACGCCTCGCGGGGGCGGCTGTCGGCGGGAAGGGGACCGGGGACCGGGGCGGTGGCGCGTACGGCGGGCGCGCCGTCCGGCGCGGTGGCCGGTTCCCCTTCCGCCGGGGCACGCAGAGCGGCGGCCATCTGATCGAGCCACTGACCCGCGGATCGCTCGTACTCCGGCTCGCAGTCGGTGCGCGGGGCCAGCCGGACCGCGCCCAACTCGTAGAACCGCTCGTCGAGTCGTCGGCCGTGGCCGCAGAAATCGGCGTACGAGGAGTCGCCGAGGGCGAGGACGGCGTAGCGCACACCGTCCAGCCGCGGCAGGCCGGGCGCGCCGAGGGTCTGCCAGAACCGGGCGCCGTTGTCGGGCGCCTCGCCATCACCGAAGGTGCTGGTGACGAGGAGCAGATCGGCGGCGCGCGGCAGCGCCTCGGGTGTGATGTCGTCCATGGCGAGGAGTCTCGGGGCCCGGCCGTCGTCGGTCAGTCGCCGTGCGGCGGACGCGGCGATCTCCTCGGCGTTGCCGGTCTGTGAGGCCCACAGGACGACGATCTCGCGGCCGGGCCCGGAGTGTCCGGGCGTCATGTCTCCGAGCGCGGCGCCGGGGTCCGCGAGCACGCCGGACGCGGACGTGGACGCGGGCAGGGGTACGGACGCGGGCGCGGGCGACGACAGGGGTACGGGCGCGGGCCTGTCGTCCCGGTGCGAGGACCGCGCCGCGAGCCTGACGAGGGATACCGCGCTCACTTTGAACTCGGGCTGGAACGAGACCGGATCGACCGCGTCGTTGGTGACCGCGTTGACGCTCAGATCCGCGCCGAACAGATCGTTCCAGTGGAAGGGCGCGAAGCACTCCCCCTGCCGGACCCGGTCGGTCACGACGGCGGGCAGCACCGCCCGGCCCCGCCGGGACGCCACCTCGACCGAGTCGCCTTCCTCGACCCCCAGCACCCGCGCGTCCTGAGGATGGATCTCCACGAAGGGGCCGGGCGCGAGCCGGTTGAGCTTGGCGACCTTCCCGGTCTTGGTGAGCGTGTGCCACTGGTGCTGGAGACGGCCGGTGTTGAGGATGAACGGAAACGCGGTGTCCGGCAGCTCGGCCGCCGGAAGATGCGGGCGCGGGAAGAACACGGCGCGGCCGGAGGCCGTGGGGAAGGCCAGCCGGGGCCTGGTGCCGTCCGCCCGTTCGATCAGCGTCTGGCTGACACCGTCGTTGAGATAACGGACCGGGTTGCGGTCAGGTCCGGCCGGGGACGCGCTGGGCCACTGCACAGGGGTACGGCGCAGCCGCTCATAGGTCACCCCGCGCAGGTCGTAGCCGGTCCTCGGGTTCCAGGCGCGGGTGATCTCGTCGAAGATCTCCTCGGCGCAGCTGTAGCCGAACGCGTCCTCGTACCCCATTTCGCAGGCGATCCGGGCGATGATCCGCCAGTCCGGCCAGGCGTCGCCCGGCGGGTCGGCCGCTCGCGCGCCGAGCGTCAGCGTGCGCTCCGAGTTGACGAATACACCGTCGGCCTCCGACCACAGCGCGGCCGGGAGGACGACATCGGCGTGCGCGTTGGTCTCGGTGTGGGTGAAGACGTCCTGGGTGACGACGAGTTCCGCGGCCGCCAGCCCCTGGACGACGGTCGTGCGGTTGGCCACGGACGCGACGGGGTTGGTGCAGATGATCCAGCACGCCTTGATGTCCCCGTCGGCCATCCGCCGGAACATCTCCACGGTGCCCTCGGCGGACCGGTCCGCGCCGGACCCGTCCTCGCCCGGCCGTCGCGCGCCCGACACGTCCGCCCGCAGGGCGCCGGGCTCGATGCCCCACAGCTTCTCGACGAAGGTCCGCTCCTCGGCCACGAGAAGCGAACGCTGCCCCGGCAGTCCCGGACCCAGATAGCCCATCTCCCGGCCGCCCATGGCGTTGGGCTGACCCGTCAGAGAGAACGGACCGCTCCCCGGGCGGCAGATGGCGCCGGTCGCCAGATGCAGATTGACCAGCGCGTTGGTGTTCCAGGTGCCGTGTGTGCTCTGGTTCAGGCCCATGGTCCAGCAGCTCATCCACTCGCTCGCGCCGCCGATCCACTCGGCGGCCCGGCGCAGGTCCTCCTCCGGCACACCGGTGATCTCCGCGACCGTGGCGGGCGGATAGTCCTGGAGGAAGGCGGGCATCGCCTCCCAGCCCTCGGTGTGCTCGGCGATGAACCCCGGGTCGGTGTGGCCGTTGTCGACCAGCAGCCGCAGCAGCCCATTGAGCAGCGCCAGATCCGTCCCCGGTCTGACCGGCAGGAACAGATCGGCCTTGGCCGCGGTGGCGGTGCGGCGCGGGTCGACCACGATCAGCTTCGCGCCCGCCCTGACCCGCTCCATGAGCCGCAGGAAGAGGACCGGGTGGCAGTCGGCCATGTTGGAGCCGATGACGAGGAAGACATCGGCGTGGTCGAAGTCCTGATAGGAACCGGGGGGTCCGTCCGCGCCGAGCGACAGTTTGTAGCCGCTGCCCGCGCTCGCCATGCACAGCCGGGAGTTGGACTCGATCCAACGGGTACGCACGAACCCCTTCGCCAGCTTGTTGGCCAGATACTGGGCCTCCAGGGTCATTTGCCCGGAGACATAGAGGGCCAGCGCGTCCGGGCCGTGTTCGTCGACGATCGCGCGCAACCCGCGCGCGGTCTCCTTGATCGCCGTATCCATCGCCGACGGCGCGAGTTCGCCG
This sequence comes from Streptomyces sp. NPDC094034, assembly GCF_040303865.1. Lineage (NCBI taxonomy): Bacteria > Bacillati > Actinomycetota > Actinomycetes > Kitasatosporales > Streptomycetaceae > Streptomyces > Streptomyces sp. NPDC094034. Next base: position 4,950 of record NZ_JBEOUD010000020.1, read on the forward strand.
CCGCGGTCCTGCCGTACCAGCGCACTCGTCAGCCGCCCGGGGGCGGCGAGCATGTCGGCGCTCGTCGCGCCCTTGGTGCAGAGCCGGCCCGCGTTGGCGGGGTGCGCGGTGTCACCGGCCGCCCTGACCACGGATCTGCGGCCGTGGGCGTCCGTCGCGACATCGAGGACGAGCCCGCAGCCGACACCGCAGTACGAGCAGACGGTGCGCACCTTGGCGACGGCGTCGGCCCGCTGATCCGGTGCGGTCACGTGCGTGCCCCTTCGTGGTCGGACGGTCGGGCCCTGACTGTACGTAGCGCTCGTTACCCGGATGTCACGCCGGGTGATCGCGCCCGGTTACGCCCGCCACACAACCGTCAGGACAGGGGCGTGAGGAGCCACACGTCCGACGGTGTTCGCGAGAGCCGTCCGCCGGATTCCCCGGCCCGCGAGGGAACTTGCGGATCCGCGGTGGACGAACGGCCGTGGCACGTCCCCGCCCCCGCGGCACGTCCCGGCCCCCGCGGTACGTGCTCAGGCGCTCCTACGACGGGACGGCGGACTCCGCTCTTCGCACGACCCGAACGGGCGTACGCTCGACGGCTTCCTGGACAGGGTTCGCCGGACGCGAGGGCGCCGCCCGAACCCACGCTCGTGGCGGCCGACGACCACGACGACAGGACTGACAATCAGTGACGTGTCGGGGCATGTCGCGGCCACCCCGGGAGCACAGTGAGTCACCGATCAGGTGGGCCGCCGGGGGTGCCCCGCATCGGGCGGGTGTCACCCGGATGGACGAGGCGGCCCGGCCCCCCGGGTCACGTTCCGTAGTCACCGCGCGAGCCCCGAAGGTTCTTCGGATCCCGCGCCTTACCCTTCAGGGCAGCCGTCGCCGCCTCCTTCCGCCTCCCCCTCCCGGGTTGCGGGGCGGGGGACCACCGGTGAGTGTGGGCCGCAGTTCACAGCGAACACGGATGAAGGAGAGAGAGCGTCGTGGCGACTCTGTGTAAACCCGCGGTCTCGGTTCCCCAGTATGTGATCACCATGGAGGACACACTCGCTCTCGCGCGCTCGCTGCACGCGGACCATCCTCAACTGCCCCTGGCACTGCGGCTGATCCGGAACACCGGAGTGGCCAAACGGCATATCGTCCAGCCGATCGAGGACACGCTCCGGCATCCCGGCTTCGAAGACCGGAACATGCTGTACGAGGCGGAGGCGAAGGCACGCGTCCCCGAGGTGGTCGAGCGCGCCCTCGACCACGCCGAGCTGCGCCCCGCGGACATCGACATGATCGTCTATGTTTCCTGCACCGGCTTCATGATGCCGTCGCTGACCGCCTGGCTGATCAACACCATGGGTTTCCCCGGCCACACCAGGCAGCTCCCGATCGCCCAACTCGGCTGCGCCGCCGGTGGCGCGGCCATCAACAGGGCGCACGACTTCTGCCGCTCGTACCCCGGCGCCAACGTACTCATCGTCGCCTGCGAGTTCTGCTCGCTCTGCTACCAGCCGACCGACCTCGGGGTCGGATCGCTGCTGTCCAACGGGCTGTTCGGCGACGCGGTCGCCGCCGCCGTCGTACGCGGGGAGGGCGGCACCGGGATCGCGCTGGAGCGCAACGGCTCCCACCTCGTGCCCGACACCATCGACTGGATCGCCTACAGCGTCCGGGCCACCGGCTTCCACTTCCTGCTGGACAAGCGGGTACCCACCACCATGGAGCCGCTGGCGCCCGCCCTGCGGACCATCGCCGACCAGCACGGCTGGGACGCCACCGGACTCGACTTCTACATCATCCACGCGGGCGGCCCGCGCATCCTGGACGACCTCAGCCACTTCCTCGAAGTGCCGCCGGAAGCATTCCGGTTCAGCCGGGGCACGCTCACCGAGTACGGCAACATCGCCAGCGCCGTCGTCCTCGACGCGGTGCGCCGGCTCTTCGACGAGGGCGGCGTGGCCGACGGCGCGCGCGGTATCGTCGCCGGCTTCGGGCCCGGCATCACCGCCGAGATGGCACTGGGGCGCTGGACGACCACCGGCGCCTCCTTCGACACCGCGATGACCGGAGGCGGGCTGCTGGAAAGACTGGAGCGCGAAAGCGGGCCGTCGCCCGTGAGCGAACCGGTGAGATGACGACGGCGGCGAGCGCCGACCCCACGGGCGCGCGGACCGGCGTCACCCGAACGGCCCCGGGCCCCCGCACCGCCGTACGACCGCCCCGCGCCACCGCACCGCCGCACGACCACCACCCCCACCGTCACGGAGCGCCGCATGACCCAGCTGACCCAGGCCGAGGGGCTCATCGTCCCTCCGGGCGGGGGCACCACCATCCTCACCGAGGCGCAGCAGGTGACCTTCAAGGTCACCGGCGAGCACTCCCGGGTCTCCTCCAGCTTCGAGGTCGTCGTACCGCCCGGCTTCGACGTCGGCGCCCACCGCCACACCCACAGCGAGGAGCTGTTCTACATCCTCGACGGTGAGCTGGACGTGCTGGCCTTCGAACCGCGGGTGCTCAGCGAGGACTGGCGGCACTGGGAGTCCGCGTCGGGGCTGAAGTCGGTACGCGCCACACCGGGTACGGTCATCGTCGTGCCGCCCGGCTGCCCGCACGCGTTCGCCAACCGGGGCGACGGCCCGGCCAAGATGTTCTTCCAGTCGTCCCCGCCCGCCGACCACGAGCGATACTTCGAGGAACTGCTCGACATCCTCAAGGACGGCGGGACGCCCGATCCCGCCGCCATCGCCGATCTCCGGCTGCGCTATGACATCGAGCAGCTCACCCCGCTGCGCCACGATGCCCAGGGCCGTCCCGGCGGGGACGTGGGCGCCGGTTCCGGGGCCACTCGTATGAGTCACTGACGCTGCGTGAACGCGGCAGCTGACTGACCGTAGGGAGATGGACTCCGCAACGGACATCAGGCGCCCATCGCGGCGAACCTCCCGGCGGGCCCGGTCGTCGGTCATCGGCGTCCTGCTCGTCATGGCCGCTCTGACCGCGGGCTGGCCACTGATCGGCCGGGCGCTGAACGATCACGAGCGGCTGCCGGACGGGACGCTGCTGGAGCTGGGGCCCGATGACGACATCGCGGTGCTGCGGGTGACCGGTGCGGGCTGGGCGCTCAGCAAGGCGGAGAGCGATCCGGACTCGATGTACGTACTGACCCGTGACGGCGTCGATCTGGTCGCCGGGTATGTCGCCCTCACCGCGCCCCGTGAGGTCGAGGAGCTGTGGGAGGGCCTGCGCAAGGTCCAGTCGGTCGGTGACGAGAACGCCCGGCTCGGCGCTCCGCGCCCGGTCACCAGCGCCGGGGGCGCGGCGGGCGAGACGGGCACACTGACCCGTGGCGGGCGTACGGGCACGGCCTCCGTGTGGCTGGCGCCCGACAAGTCCTACGCGGTCGAGATCACCGTACTGGCCGGGCCGGACGCGGAGCCGCGCGTCTCGGCGGACGCCGCGGCGACGGTCCGTTCCATCGCCTTTCCCCGGGAGGCGCCATGACGGCGGCCGTCGCCTCCGCGTACACCGGACTGCGCGGCTCCGTCCGACGACGGCCGGTGGGCTGGCTGTGCGGTGTCCTGTGCGCTCTCGGTCTCGCGCTGCTCGTCCTCGAATTCGCCCCGGCCATCCGGGTGTTCCCCGGCTCGGCGCTGCTGGCCTTCGTGCTGCTGCTGGTCACGCTGGGGATCGGGGTGGCCGTCCTGGGGCGCGTACGACCGTTCCAGGCGCCGCCGCGCGGCTGGGCCTGGAGCGGGGTCGCCTGGGGGGCCACCGCGGCGACGGGCTGCGCGATCGTGGCCAACGGCGGGCTCCAGGGGATCTGGTTCAAGGCGGCCGGTATCGACTTCGGCTCGCGGTGGGGCGCCGCCCTCACCGCGCCGCTCAACGAGGAACTGCTCAAGGTGTCCGGCGTCGCGCTGATCGCCCTCGGAGCACGGCAGTTGGTGCGCGGCCCGCTCGACGGCTTCTTCCTCGGCGCCTTCACCGGACTCGGCTTCCAGGTCATGGAGAACTGGACCTACGCGATGAACTCCATCCTCAGCGGTGGGGGAGTGAACGCCGACAACGACGTCTTCCAGTCCTTCGTCACCCGGGTCGGGCTGACGGGTCTCGGCTCGCACTGGGCGATGACCGCCGTCGCGGGGACGGGCGTCGGCATCCTGCTCGCCCACACCGAGCGGCCGGTGCGCCGACGGCTCGTACCGGCGGCACTCTGTCTGCTGACCGCCATGGCGATGCACTGGTTCTTCGACTCCCCCCTGCTCGGCTCCACCGCGGGACTCGCCGTCAAGGTGGCCGTCAACTTCTTTGTCGCCGTGGGGTTCTATGTCGTCCTGCGGCGCCGCGCGCGGCGCCGGGCCCGCGCCTTCCTGCTCTCGCCCGAGTCCCCGTTCTCCATCGATCTGCTCACGCGCGGCTCGCGCAGGCGAGCCCTGCGCCGGCTACCCCTGGCACGCCGCCCGGTCGCGGGCCTGCGGGCCGCCCGCCATCTCGCGGTGGTCGAGGAGTACGCGGCCGGAACACACGGACCGGCCGGTTCGGCAGGTGCCCTCGACAGCGAACGAAGGGGAAGCCGGTGACAGCCGGAACACGCGCGGCGATCCTGGAAGCGGCGGCCTCCGTCTTCGAGCGGTACGGCTACGACGCCGCGACGGTCACGGAGATCATGGCACGCTCCGGGACGACCAAGGGCGCCCTGCACTCCCACTTCTCGTCCAAGGAGGAGTTGGCCCGGGGTGTGCTGCGCGAGCTGACCGGGGATCTCGCCGTGGAACCGGCGGACTCCCCCGTCCAGGAACTGGTCGACATGACGATGGCCGTCGCGTACCGCTCGCTGCACGACCCGATCGTCAGGGCCGGTCTCCGGCTGGCCCTGGAGCCGGGGTCGGTCGACTTCTCCGAGGTCAGCCCCTTCCCGGCGTGGGCGGGGCTGAGCGAGGACCTGCTGCTGCGGGCGGATGAGCGGGGCGAACTGCTGCCGCATGTCGTGCCCCGGGAGACGGCCGAACTGGTGGTCAGCGCCTGGGCGGGGATCGAGCTCCGCGCCCGCGCCGTGGCAGGCGGCCGTGATGTGGAACGCCGGATGTCGGTGATGTGGGCGCATCTGCTGCCCAGCGTGGTGATCCCGCGCCTGCTGCTCGAACTGGACGTGGCACCCGACCGTGGCGCGCGCGTCGAGGCCGTCCGCGCTCTTCGGTCGTCAAGCGGCTCCTGAGTCCCAGCGGCTCCCGAGTCCTGAGGGAGCGTGCGCCGTGCGCACCCGACGATCGGGGCACGGAGTTTCCCCATTGTTCGCACGGCGTTGCTCCACCGCGCTTTTCGACGGTTGTCGTGCACCCCAATTCCTCCGCCGTGCCCGGTAAAGGGAGGCGTGGGAGATGTGCTCGACGGTTACTCAAGAATTCAAGAAGCGCGGCCCGCGCGGGACTAACATTCCTGGCGTCGAAGAGTCATTCGGCGGGGATTCGACGAGGTGTGGAGGAAAGCCGTGGAGATTCAGGTTCTGGGGTCACTGCGAACCAGGAAAGACCGATGAAGGCCCCGAGAAATCCGGTGGCCCTGATCACGGGCGCGACACGGGGGATCGGGCTCGGGGTGGCACGGGAGCTCGGTGGCCGGGGGCACCGGGTCTTCATCTGCGCGCGCACGGCGCAGGAGGTCAAGCAGACGGTCGAGGATCTACGCGCGGAGGGGATGGAGGCCGAGGGCGCGGTCGCCGACGTCCGGGACCGCGCGTCGGTGTCCGCGCTGGTGGCGAGCGTCGTCGGGCAGTTCGGCCCGCTCAACATCCTGGTCAACAACGCGGGCAGGGGCGGCGGCGGGCCCACCGCGGAGATAGCCGACGAGCTCTGGTACGACGTGATGGACACCAACCTCAACGGAGTGTTCCTGCTGACCCGCGAGGCACTGGCCAACGGCGGCCTGCTGGAGTCGGGCTACGGACGCATCATCAACATCGCCTCGACCGCCGGGAAGCAGGGTGTCCTGATGGGCGCCCCCTACTCCGCCTCCAAGCATGGCGTCGTCGGCTTCACCAGGTCCCTCGGCAAGGAGCTGGCGCCCCTCGGCATCACCGTGAACGCGGTCTGCCCGGGGTACGTGGAGACCCCGACGGCCGAGCGGGTCCGCCAGGGATACGCCGCGGCCTGGGGTACCACCGAGGACTTCGTCCAGGAGCAGTTCGAGGCGAAGATCCCGCTCGGCCGCTACTCCACCCCGGAGGAGGTGGCGGGTCTGGTCGGCTATCTCACGACGGTCAGCGCCGCCTCGATCACCGCGCAGGCGATCAACGTCTGCGGCGGCATGGGCTACTCCTGAGCGTTTCCGCGAGGCGACCGTAGACGTACGCGTATGGAACTGAGCTTCGTGGCTATGTTCCGTCTCACCGGAGTGGACTTGACTGTACGCATGACACAGACCACGCAGAACGCCCAGGCAGAGACGAAGACGACGCTCGTCATCGGTGGCACCGGCAAGACCGGACGGAAGGTCGCCGAGCGACTCGCCGGCAAGGGCCTTCCGGTACGCATCGGTTCGCGCACCGCCGAACGTCCCTTCGTGTGGGAGGACCGGGCGACCTGGGAGGGCGCGCTGGAGGGCATCTCGGCCGTCTACATCACCTACTACCCCGACCTCGGTTTCCCCGGGGCCGCCGAGGTCGTCGGCGAGTTCTCCGCGTTCGCCGTCGCCCACGGCGCCCGCCGTCTGGTGCTGCTCTCCGGCCGCGGCGAGGAGGGCGCCCAGGTCGCCGAGGAGAAGATGAAGGAGTCCGGCGCCGACTGGACCGTGGTCCGGGCCAGCTGGTTCAACCAGAACTTCAACGAGAGCTTCTTCCTCGACCCCGTACTCGCCGGGGAGCTGGCGCTGCCGACCGGTGACGCCGTCGAGCCCTTCGTGGACACCGACGACATCGCCGATGTGGCCGTCGCCGCGCTGACCGGGGACCAGCACATCGGCAAGACCTATGAACTGTCCGGCCCCCGGCTGCTCAGCTTCCAGGACGTCGCCGCCGAGCTGTCCAAGGCCACCGGCCGGGACATCAGCTACATCCCGGTCTCGATCGACGACTACCGCGCCGCGCTGGCGGAGCACGGGCAGCCGGTCGAGTTCGCCGACCTGTTCGGGCTGATCCTCGACGGCCGCAACGCGTTCCTGGTGCACGGAGTGGAGGAAGCCCTCGGCCGCAAGCCCCGTGACTTCTCCGACTTCGCCCGGGAGGCCGCCGCCAGCGGCGTCTGGAACGTCTGATCCCGCACGGCGAACGGCCGGGCGTCACCGGTACGCGGACGACTCCGCGCCGATGGCGCCCGGCGCACCATCGGCGAGGAGGCCGCCATGAGTACCCCCATGTCCAGCGAGTACGGACTCGCGTCCCTGCCCGGTCACTTCCATGGATTCGCGCTGATGCACATCGCGATGCGCCGGGACGCCCGCCGGCTGCTCGCCGCCGCGCCCGCCCTGACTCCGGCGGGGCTCGGCGCCGCCGCCGCGTGGTGGCGGCAGTTGCGCGGCATCATCGACTGGCACCACCACAGCGAGGACGAGGTGCTCTGGCCGGGACTGCTGAGCAGGGCACCGCAGTTCACCGACGAGGCGCGGCGGCTCGGTGACGACCACGCGGTGCTCGACCGTGCCATGGAAGCGGTCACGGCCGCACTGCGGCCCGGCGCGAACCCCGCCGCCGTCGCCCCCGCGGCCACCCGCTTCGAGTCCGTGCTCCGCGATCATCTGCGGGACGAGGAAGCCGTCTCGTTCCCCGTCTTCGCCCGGCTCTCCCCGGACGAATACCTCGCCGTCGAACGGAAGGTGATCGCCAGTGCCCCGTTCACCGTCATGACGCGTCTCCAGCCCTGGATGTTCGACGGCGCGGACAAGCGGTCGGTGGCGCATGTCGCCGCCACCATCCCGCCGCCCGTGCGGCTGATCGGCGCTACGGTGCTGCGCCGACGGTACGAACGGACCCTCACCGGCGTGACCCGCCCCCGCTGACCCGCCGCCGTTGCAACGCCCCTGTTGCCCCGCCCGCCCTGTGACCGCCCGACCGGATGAGGAAGCCCCGATGCGGACCGCTCAAGCAGTCGCCGGCCCCGTGCTCACCGCCGCCACCATCGGCACCGGGCTGATGGCGGGGCTCTACTACGCCTTCGACGTCTCGGTCATGCCGGGACTCGCCGACGCCGACGACCGTACGTTCGTCACCGTGATGAGCACCATCAACCAGATCATCGACAACAGCGCCCTGTTCGGCCTGCTCTTCGTCGGGGTGTTTCTCGCCACGGGCGTCGCCGCCGTACTCCAACGTCGCCTGGGCAGGTCGGACGCCGCACGCTGGACCCGGACCGCCTTCGCCCTCTACGCCCTGTCCGTCGGGATCACCGTGTGCGTCAACGTTCCGCTGAACAGGATGCTGGCCCGCGCCGTATCAATGGGCGGCACCACCGACCTGGGCGTGGTACGCGGCCGCTTCGAACGGCCGTGGACCTCGGCCAACATCGTCAGGACCCTGGCCTGCACGGCGGCCCTCGGCGCCCTCGGCCGCGCCCTGGTCCTGCACGGCAGGGGAGGGGCCCAGCCGCTCTGACGTCCCCCGGCCCACCCGGAACCGCGCCCGCCCTCTCAACTCGTTCCCCCGCGGGGAGGGCGGGCGCGCCTCACCCTGAGACGGATTCACAGGAAACGGTGATCCGGCATACGGCATCGTCTAAGGTGATGACATGGACACACTGACCGGTCTGCTCGAAGGTCCGAAGGCCCGCGGCGCGTTCCTGCTCAAGTCGGTCTTCAGCCCGCCGTGGTCCCTGCGGGTCGAGGACCGGGCGCCCATCTCCGTCGTCACGATGGTCCGCGGCGACGCCTGGGTACTCCCCGACTACGGTCGACCGGCGCGGCTCTGCCCCGGAGACGTCGCCGTGATGCGCGGTCCCGACGCGTACACCATCGCGGACCGGCCCGACACCCCCGTCCAGATCGTCGTGGGCCCCGAACAACGCTGCAACACCACGGAGGGCGAGGACGTCACCGACACGATGGCCCTGGGCGTACGGACCTGGGGCGACGACAGCCGGGCCGGCTCCTCGGTCATGCTCAGCGGTACGTACCAGGCCCCCAGCGAGATCGGCCGCCGACTGCTGGCGGCGCTTCCCGTACTGCTCGTGCGCCCGGCGGAAGTGGGCGACAACCCGCTGGTACGCATCCTCGCGGACGAGATCGGCAAGGACGAAATCGGCCAGGAGCTGGTCCTCGACCGGCTGCTCGACCTGCTCCTCGTCAGTGTCCTGCGCACCTGGCTCGCGATCCCCGAGTCCGGCGCGCCCGCCTGGTACCGCGCGCAGAGCGACCCGGTGGTCGGCCCGGCGCTGCGGCTGCTGCACGAACAGCCGGGCAAGGCGTGGACGGTGGCCTCGCTCGCGGACAACGTCGGCGTCTCCCGCGCGGGTCTGGCCCGGCACTTCACGACGCTCGTCGGCGAGCCGCCGATGGCGTACCTCACGGAGTGGCGGCTCACCCTCGCGGCGGACCTGCTGCGCGAGCCGGACGCGACGGTGGCGACGGTGGCGCGACGGGTGGGGTACAGCGGGGCGTTCGCGCTGAGCGCGGCCTTCAAGCGGGTGCGGGGGCTGAGTCCGCAGGAGTTCCGGAAGGGCGGGCGGGGAGAGCCGGTGGAGCGTCAGGGGGCGGTGAGGCAGACGGTGGTCCTGGACCGTTGAGCCGGTGGCGCCGTCCGGCGGGGGGCGTGCAGGGGGGCGCGTCCGGGACGTAGAGCGTGATGTGTGGCGCGCGAACGCCCGAACCAACGAACGGCCAGAACCGCGCCGTCAATCACGCGATCCCGGGTGCGAGCCCCGGAGCGCCCCCCGGCGACAACCCGCTCCCGGCCACGCCCCCGTGCTCCACCGGAGGCGTACCGCACCCGCACCCCGCCAGGACACCCACCATCGTCAGGACGAGATCCGCTCGCTGTAGCCAGCGCCCCTCGAACCGCAAAGCCGTCGCCGGGCGCAGCGTTGCCGTGAACGTGCCTGTCGGGGCGAGGCGGACCTCCGCATCCCCGAAGCCGAGCCACATCCCCGTGGCCGGGAACCACGCCTTGTAGACCGACTCCTTCGCGGAGAACAGCAGGCGGTCCCAGCACACCCCGGGCGCCTGCGCGCCCAGCCGTTCCAGCGCGGCGCGTTCCGTGGCGGAGGAGATCAGGCCCAGTACCCCGCGCGGCAGCGGCCCCGCCGGCTCCGCGTCGATGCCCAGCGCGGACACGTCGCTCGCTCTGGCCGCCACCGCCGCTCGATAGCCGTCGCAGTGGGTGATGCTGCCGACCACCCCGTCGGGCCACCGGGGCGCACCGCCCGCGCCCGGCAGGATGGGCGCGGGCGGCAGGCCCAGTTCGGCCAGGGCGCGGCGCGCGCAGGCGCGGGCCGTGGCGAACTGCGCGCGCCTGCGCTGCCGTCGGCCCGCCATCAGCGCCGCCTCCTCGGGGAACAGCGGCGCGGGCGCCAGATCGTCGAACGCTTCGGCCGATCTGACGCCCGGGGGCAGAATCTCCTCGATCACGGTCTCAGCGAGGGCGGTCGATGAGGCCCGACACCGCGCGTACGATCTCCGCCGGCCGCTCCAGCGGCAGCATATGACCGGCGCCGGGGAGGCGTTCGAACCGCGCGTCGGGCAGCGCCTTGGCCAGCGCGTCGCCGAGCTCCGGCTTCACGACCCGGTCGTGCTCGCCCGCGAGTACCACGGCGGGCACCTCGACGGTGGCCAGGGCGGCGCGCAGATCCATGCCGCGGGATGAGGCGAAGCAGTCGGCGCGTACCCGCGGGGAAGCCGCCGCGAACATCTGGCGGTTGACTTCGAGGGCGTACGGGTCGACCCCTCTGCCCATCGTCTGGGCCAGCAGCCGTCGGCCGAGGGCCGGCCGCCGCAGGGCCCGGGAGAACAGCGCGCTGCCCATCATGCGCACCTCGCTGTCCGGGGTGTCCTGGTCGTGCGCGGCGGTGCCCAGCAGGACGAGACCGCGCAGCCGGTGCGCGGCGGCCGGGTCGGCGGTGACGTACGACAGGGCCGCGAAGCCGCCGCCGGAGTGTCCGACCAGGAGCGCGTCGCGCGAACCGGTCTCGCCCAGCACCGCCGCCAGGTCCGCGCCGAACCGGCGGATGGCGACCGGCTCCTTGCCCAGGCCCGACGCGCCGTGCCCGCGCTGGTCGTACAGCACCACCCGGTGGCCGGAGCGGATCAGCCGGTCGGCGACCGTACCCCAGACCCGGCGGCCCGCGGCCCAGCCGTGCGAGAGTACGACGGTCGCGCCGGTCGGTGCCCGCAGCGGGGCGAGGACGGTGACGGCGAGCGCGGCGCCGTCATCCGTGCGTACTGTCGTCTCCTCGGTGCGGGAGAGGGACACCGTGGGGTTCACCGCGTCCTCCCGGCCAGCGGTCGGGTCAGCAGCGTGTTGAGCGCGACGAAGGCCGCCAGCGTCGCCTTCGAGTGCTCGGCGCCGATGTCGGCGACCTTGGACAGGAGCTTCAGTTTGCCGTGCGGGCGCCCCTGGAAGTGCATGGTGACGCGAGTGCGGTGGCCGTCGTCCAGCGGCTCCAGGCGGAAGTCGGCCGGGCCGCGGAAGACTCCGTCGACATACTCGACGGTCAGTCGGCGGCCCGGCACGACGGCCACCGTACGGGCGGTGAAGCGGAGCTTGAGCCCGCCCTTGTCGACGCCCTTGGTGTGAACCGTCACGCCGACCTCGCCGCCCACCTCGTCGGGCGTGCCGGAGACGGTCGCGAAGGTGTTGGCGGGCACCCACCAGCGGGCGGCGCCGCGGAACTCGGCGATGAGCGCGTCCCAGACGACGTCCGCGGGGGCGTCGACCACCGCCTCGTCGATGATGTCGTAGCCGTTCATGCCAGTCTCCCTGTGTGGGGCGGCGGATGGGAAGGCCGGGAAGCGGGGCCCGGGGAGGGGCCCCGCTCCGGGGCGGCCGGGCCGGATCAGGCGAAGAAGCCCTGACCGGGCGTGAGGATGCCGGCCGGGTCGTAACGCCGCTTGGCGTTGCAGAGGTCGGAGTAGCGGTTGCCGAAGTGCTTCTTCCAGTCCGCGGGCGTCATCCGCGGGATGGCACCGACCAGATAGCGCTTGGCGCCGAGCGCCACGGCCTTGTCGTACAGCCGCCGGTTCTGCTCCAGCATCCCCGCGATGTCCGGCTCACCGGGGTGCGGGAAGCGCAGCAGGTCGAAGAGGTAGCCCACCGAGTCGTTCGGCTGCACCGCCATCGGACGCTTGAGCTTCGAGGTGCGGTACGGGTACGTCAGCACGAAGCCGATGCCCAGGTCGTTCGCGGTCAGGTCGGCCTCGACGATCTGGAGGAACTGCTTCACCTTGGCGGCCGGCAGGAACAGGCTCAGCCAGGGCTTGGGCTGGTCCCAGTAGTCCGCCTCCTTGTAGTACTCGACATAGGCGTCGAACCGGTAGACGTAGTCGAGGAACGCCATGTCGTCGATGACGGCCTCGGCGCGGACGTCCCGCAGCCCCGCGATCAGCGGATCCCGGGCGGGAGCGGTGCCGGTGTAGGTCGCACCCAGCTCCATCTTGTAACGCCAGCCCGAGTCGTCCGGCCTGCGCTGGAGCTCCCCGGCCTGGACCTCGAACCGGCCCTCCGCCAGGACCTTCTCCGCGTCGGCGAGGTAGGTCGCCGCGTCGTTGTAGACGAGGTTGAAGACGACCACCCGCTCCTTGGGCGGGACGATCTTCACCGTGGCGCGGACGATGATGCCCACCTGGCCGCCGCCGGCCAGCGCGGCGTTGAACAGGTCGGGGCGGACCGAGGGGGAGGCGGTGAGGAGCTGCCCGGCACCCGTGACGATGTCGATCGACTCGATGGTGTCGACCGCCAGGCCGTACTTGCCGACCGTGCCGCCGATGCCACCGACACTGATCGTGCCGCCGATCGACAGATGCATGTAGTCGGGCATGGCCGGCGGCATCTTGCCCTTGGTCAGGGCCGCTTCGGTGAGCTGGTGCCAGGTGACACCCGCCTCGACCACGGCCGTGTTCGCACCGATGCCGACGATCTTCGACAGACCGCGCGAGTCGATCGAGATACCGCCCGGGACCGCCGCCTGGCCGTAGTTGGAGTGTGACTCCAGATCGTCACCGGTGCCGCTGCGCCCGTTCGCGGCGATCTTCAGATTGTTGGACCGGGCGAAGTTGACCATCTTGACGATGTCATTGATGGAGCCGGGCACCAGCACGGCCCAGGGAGTGATGTCCGACACCAGATTGCCGAAATCCTTGCTGAACTGCACAAGGTCGGCCGCCGAGGTCGTGAGCGTGCCGTCCAGCGCCGGTACGGGCGACACCTTGCCGCCGCCCTGACCGCGGCTCGCCTCGGCCGCGGTGGCCCACGTCTGCGTGGCCACGTTCCAGCCCACGACGGTCGCGGCGGTCGCGGCCATGGAGCCCAGGACTCTGCGCCGGGAAGGGGTGTTGGTGCTCATCTGGTCCGTTCTCCCGTTCGTCATGCGTGGTTGACGGCCGGTCGCCCGGCGCCCACGGTGGTGGCGAGCTGGTACTCACCCAGGTCGAAGTGCTTGGTGCCGTTGCGGAACCGCCAGGTGTACGTGGGCCAGATCGACGGGTTGCGCCCGGCGCTGTCCAGGTACCAGCTCTTGCAGCCGCCGGCGCTCCAGACCGCGCGCGCCTGGCGCTTGTCGAGCGTGGCGTTGTACGCCCGCTGCGCCTCCGGCCGTACCTCGACGCTGGACAGCCCGCGCTTGTCCATCTGCTTGAGCGCGTCCATGACGTAGGCGATCTGGGACTCGATCATCACGGTCTGCGAGGAGTGCCCCAGCGTCGTGTTCGGGCCGAGCAGCATGAAGAGATTGGGGAAACCGGCGATGGTGGTGCCGCGGTGCGCGGACATCCCCTCGCTCCAGGCATCCCGGAGCTGGACCCCGTCCCGGCCCCAGATCCGCCGTGCGATCGGACGGTCCGTGGCGAGGAAGCCGGTACCCATGATGATGGTGTCCACCTCGCGCTCCCGGCCGTCCTTGGTGACGATGGACGTGGCCCGGATCTGGTCGATGGAGTCGCTGACGATGTCGACGTTCGGCTGCTGGATCGCCGGGTACCAGGTGTTCGAGAACAGCAGCCGCTTGCAGGCCACGACATAGTCGGGGGTGAGCCGCTCCCGCAGCGCCGGGTCCTCGACGCTCTTCTTGAGATGGTCCGAGGCCATCTTCTGGACCTTCTCGGCGACCTTGGGCCGGGCGAAGGCGAAGGCCAGGACCTCCCGGCCCCACATGTTGAAGTTGCGCCGGAAGCCCTGGTAGCCGGGGAAGCCGCGCAGCATCTTCGTGTGGAAGGCGCTGTTCTCCTTGTCGTTCTTGGGGCCCACCCACGGAGGCGTGCGCTGGTAGAGGTCGAGGTGCCCGACCTCGGGCTGGATCTTCGGCACGAACTGGATGGCCGAGGCTCCCGTACCGATCACGGCGACGCGCCTGCCGGTCAGATCGTGGTCGTGGTCCCAGCGCGCCGAGTGGAAGACCTTCCCCTCGAAGTCACCGAGCCCCGGCAGATCGGGGACGGCCGGCTCACTGAGATAGCCGGCGCCCGTGACCAGGACCTGGGCGGTGTACTCGCCGCCCGAGGTCTCGATGTGCCAGCACCGGGTGTTCTCGTCCCAGCGGGCCGCGATCAGCTCGTGGTTGAAGCGGATGTGCGGGCGCACCCCGAAGCGGTCGGCGCAGTCCCGCAGATACGCGAACACCTCGTCGCGCTTGGCGAAGGTGCTCTTCCACTCCGGGTTGCGGGCGAAGGAGAAGGAGTAGAGATGGGCCTGGACGTCACAGGCGCACCCGGGGTAGTCGTTGTCGCGCCAGGTACCGCCCACCTCCTCGGCCCGTTCGAAGACCAGGAAGTCGTCGATGCCCCGCTGGAGCAGCCGGATGGCCGTTCCCAGGCCGGAGAAACCGGTGCCGATGACCGCGACCCGCAGATGACGGGTCGGTCCCCGGCCCGCCGGGCGCTCCGGCTCCGTACCGTTGCTCACCCCGTCTTCGCGGGCGGGTTCGAGAATGCTCGTCACGGCGGCCTCCTCAGCCCCTGCGCGCGATGGTGACGCGGAAGTTGTTGAAGAACTTGTCTTCGAGCGTGTAGGCGAAGATGTCGAGGTAGCGCTCGAAGCGGGCCACGACCTCCTCGCCCTCCAGGGCGACCGCCGTCGCACGGTCCTCGGCCAGCCGCTTCAGCCAGGCGCGGCACGCCATCGCGAAGGACTCCCGCTCGTTGACGATCTCCACGACCTCGAACTGGCCCTCGGCCGCGGCGGTCAGCTCGTGGAGATGCGGGATGTGCATCCCCTCGAACTCGGAGCGCTGGAGGAACTTCAGATCGGCGAGCAGCTCCCGGTTCATGGGCTGGGCCTCGGCCGTCATCGTGTGCAGGACGAACTTCGCGCCCGGGTTCAGCGCCTTGTACACCTGGGAGAAGAAGAAGCGGTAGCGCTTGGTGCGCTCACGCGGCGGCAGGTTGGAGGAGACGAAGTGCTCCAGCGCGTTGATGCAGAACGCCGCGTCGTACTTCTCGTCCGTCGCGTGGTCCGCCCAGCTCTCCACCCGCGTGGTGATCCGCGGGTTGTCCAGGCCGGCGATGAACGCCTCCTGGGTGCGGCTCAGCGTGAGTCCGACCGCCTCCTCCACCCCGTGCACGGTGGTGAGCCGGTTGAGCATGGTGCCCCAGCCGCAGCCGATGTCCAGCACCCGGCGGGCGCCCTGCGCCCCGGCCAGCTCGGCGAACATGTCGAGCTTGCGCTCCTGTGCCTCGTCCAGTGTCGCGACGAGATCCTCGTCCTGCTCCCAGTAGCCGCCGGAGTACATCATGGTCGGGCCCAGCAGGAGCCGGTAGAAATCGTTGCTGACCTCGTAGTGGTGTCTGACCGCGTCGACCTCGGGGTCCACCGACCTGGGTGCGACCGTTGTCATCCTCGACCTCTTTCCTGATCCTGTCGCTGCGCCGCTCGTACCGACCGTGTGATGCGGTCACGAGATAACCGCGTGGCTCGCAACAGATGTGCAAGACGGCCACGCGTCACCGGTGTTGCGTCCGGATTGCGCGCGCCGCGCTTCCATGCCTCTCGACACCGGATGCACCGCGAGAGAGGACCGAAGCTCATGACGCTCCCCACCATCGAAGAACTGGCGAGCCAGCTGGAGGCCGTGTCGGGCGCGCAGGAGGTCAGCCCCGACGCACCGCTCCAGCACATCGCGGACGTCGACTCGCTGGACCTGATGGAGTGGCTGTACGGGTTCCAGAACCAGTACCCGCACATCCCCGCCGACGAGTCGCTGTTCGCGGATCTCGATGACACGACCACGCTGCGGCATGTGTACGAGCGGATCGTCGCGCTCGTCCCGCAGCCGGCGCAGGCGTAGCGAGAGCGCCCGTGAACGGCTTCGACATCACCGGGTGGGGCATGGCCGTACCCGAGCGCAAGGTCACCAGCGTGGAGCTCGCGGAGCGGTTCGGTGTCGACGAGAACTGGATCGTCAGCCGCTGTGGCATCCGGGAGCGCCGCGCCGTGGGGCCGGGACAGACGACCGCCTCGCTGGCTGTCGAGGCCGGCCGGCGCGCGCTGGAGAAGGCGGGCCTGAGCGGTGGCGACATCGCCCATCTGATCGTCGCCACCGCCACGCCCGAGCAGCCCTCACCGGCCACGTCCGCTTTCGTCCACCACGATCTGGGCATCGCGGGCAGCGCGCACGACGTCAACTCGGAGTGCGCGGGCTTTGTCTACGGTCTGGTGTCGGCGATGGCGCTGATCGCCATCGATCCCCGGCCCATCCTGCTGATCGGCTCCGACACCCATACCCTGACGGCCAACCCCGCCGACCGCGATCTGTCGATCCTGGTCGGCGACGGGGCCGGTGCGGTCGTGCTCCAGCCTGGCCCGGAGAACCGGGTGAAGGCATGGAACCTCGGCGCGGACGGCTCGTGCACCGGCAGTCTGAAGGTGCTGGCGGGCGGCAGCAGGATGCCGACCACCGAGGAGACGGTCCGCGAGGGGCTGCACTTCGCCAAGATCAACGGCAACGAGATCTATCTCAACGCCGTGCGCTACACGGTCCGTACGGTCCGGGAGACGCTGGAGAGCGCCAAGGTCGACGCCGCCGATGTCGACCACATCATCCCGCACCAGGCCAATATCCGGATCATCAACTCCATCCTCAGCCACACCGGTCTGCGGCCGGAGGCGCTGGTCACCAACCTGGAGCGGTACGGCAACACCGCGTCGGCGTCCATCCCGATCGCGCTCACCGAGGCGTTGGAGGACGGCCGGATCCGCCCCGGCGACCAGGTGCTGCTGGCCGGCTTCGGCGCGGGAATGACCTGGGGATCGATGCTCCTTGAGTGGGGCGGGGAGAGGAAATGAGCCGTAACAGCGAGCCGGGCACCCGTCCCGAGCGGCCGGTCGCCCTCGTCACAGGGGCGTCCGGCGGGCTCGGGCAGGCGCTGGCACTCGAACTCGACGCGCTCGGCTGCCGGGTCGCCGTCCACTACAACAGCTCGGAGGCGGCGGCCCACGCCGTACGGGAGAAGCTGAGCAACGACTCGGCCGTCGTCACCGGCGATGTCGGCTCCTGGGACGCCGTCACCGCGATGTACGCCGAGATCGGTGAGCGGCTCGGCCCGGTCGACGTGCTCGTCAACAACGGCGCCATCCGCAAGGACGCGCTGATGGCGATGCAGTCGCCGACGGACTGGCAGCAGGTCATCCAGACCAATCTGATCGGTTCGTTCCACACCGCGCGGGTGTCCGTTCCGTACATGCTCAGGCAGCGGTGGGGCCGGATCATCAATGTGGTGTCGCCCTCCGGGCTGATCGCGACGGCGGGTCAGACGGCCTACTCCGCCTCGAAGGCTGGTCTTATCGGCCTCACCCGCACCCTGGCCGCTGAGTGCGGCAGACGCGGGGTGACGGTGAACGCGCTCTCCCCGGGGTTCATGATCACGGGAATGACGGAGAACCTGCCGGGACACGTCATCGAGGGGATGGAGGGCAAGGCACCCATTCCGCGCTTCGTCACGGTCGAGGAGGTGGCGCGCAGCGCCGCCCTGTTCCTTGACCAGGACTGTATGACGGGCCAGGTCATCAGCATCGACAGCGGCGTCTCGATCACCTGAGAACGGCTTGTACGCACAGAGAGGCGGCCCGGCGTATCTCGCCGGGCCGCCCGCGTATGTTCCCCCGCCGTCAGGCCACACGCCGGTCGGGTACCGGGGGCGCGGGGTGGGTGAGGCAGCCGCCCGCCGCCAATAAGCAGGGTCCCGGCGGCGCCGGCCGCGGGCACGGCGCCTCGAACATCCCCATCAGCAGCGGGTCGAGACGCGGCGCGGCGCCGTTGTCGGGCGTCGGTCTTCGGGGGGTGTCGGGGCCCCGCAGCAGCTCCAGATAGGCGGCCTGGCTCTCCGGCGCCGGGTCGATCCCCAGCTCCTCGGCGAGCACCTCCCTCAGCTGCTGATACGTGCGCAGCGCCTCGGCCCGGTTGCCGGCCGTACGGTGCGCGGCCATCCGGCACCGGTAGGCGCTCTCCCGGAACGGCGCCCGCCGTACGGCCTCCTCGGCGTACCGCAGCGCGTGATGCTCGTCGCCCAGGGCCGCCGAGGCGAGACTCGCGGTCTCCAGCGCCGACAGCCGCAGCTCGTCGAGCCATTCCCGTACGCCGTTGACCCACTCGCCCTCGTGGGCGGGCAGGAACGACCCGCGTAGATTCGACACGGCCGCGGCGGCGAGCTGCTGGGCGACGGCGAACGAGCCCGTGGCGTACGCCTCGGCCGCCTCCCTCGCCGCCGCCTCCGCGCACTCGACGTCGACGGCCGCGTCGTCCGGCAGCCGCAGCAGATAGCGGCCGCCCTGGGCGACCAGTGGTGTGACCCCGGGCCGCTGCTGGGGGAACGTGACGAACGTACGGACCCGGCTGACAACACTGCGCAGGGCCGAGGCCCAGGTGTCCGGCAGTCCGTCGGGCCAGACGGTGTCGGCGAGTTGATCGCGACTGGTGCCGCCGGACCGTTCGAGGATCAGCCTGGCGAACGCGACTTGAGCCTGAGCGCTGGACAGATGCTGTGGCGGAACCCCTTCGGGTTCGATCGTGACAAGGCCAGCGAGTCTGATGAGCAAGCTGTACTCCCCGATGCGGTCGGCCCTGGGCCGGTTGCACCGACGGCGGCTGCCGCCGGCGAGGGTGTCGACATCACGCCAGGGGGCCCCGCCACAGTGGTCCTTGTGAAGGAGTCCGGGACACTCTGTGCATGCCCCCTGCACAGAAATTGGACGATATCAATCGGCCATCTCGGTGTGTCAATAGTGGCCGGGGATCATTCCCCTGGATTTCTCTGGAGACCTTCATTCCGCTTGCGTAAAGCTGACGCGATGTTCTTGCGCTCCCTCCTTTTCCCATTTCAGTGCCGTGTTGCGCGCGGCTTGCGCGGCTGTCGTTGAATTGCGTCGGCACTCTGAGTCCAGGTTGAGCGGACTCCGGTAATTGTCCGAAACGTGGTGAGGAGACGTACGTGAACACATCCGGGGGCTGGGATCGTCTCGCGCCGAAACTGGCCGCGACACACCGCCGCGTGCGGGCCCTGGAGTGGGAGCCCGCCCGCCGCAACAGCTTTGTGACGTACACGGTCGAGCGCGACACCGCCTACGCCGACCTCGACGGCGAGCGCCTCCTGATGATGTCGGGCTACAGCTATCTGGGCCTGGCGGGCGACGAGCGCGTGGTCGCCGCCGCCAAGGCAGCCGTCGATCTGTACGGCACCGGCAACCACGGAGTGCGGGCGCTGGCGGGCTCGATCCCGCTGCACGAGGAACTGGAGGCGGAGGTCGCCCGGTTCGCCGGCCGCCAGGAGGCACTGGTGTTCGGCTCCGGGTACGCCGCCAACGTCGGCACGGTCGGCGCGCTGGTCGGCGCCGGGGACACCGTACTGATCGACAAGTACGACCACGCCAGCATCGTGGACGGCTGCCGGCTCAGCGGCGCCACCGTCACCCGCTTCCGGCACAACGACGTCGGCCATCTCGACCGCAGGCTCGCCGCCGCGAGCCCGGACGGGATCCGGCTCGTCATCGTCGACAGCGTCTACTCCATGGACGGCGACATCGCGCCGCTGCCGGAGCTGCGCCGGGTGTGCGACGCCCACAACGCGCTGCTGATGGTGGACGAGGCCCACGCGCTCGGTGTCATCGGCGCCACCGGCAAGGGCATCGAGGAGCACTTCGACTACACCGCGCGGGTCGACGTCAAGCTGGGCACGCTCTCCAAGGCCATCCCCTCGATGGGCGGCTGGGTGGCGGGACCGAGCGAGCTGATCGGCCATCTCAAGTACGCGGCACGGCCGTTCCTCTTCTCCGCGGCCCTCGGCCCTGCCCAGTCGGGCGCGGCGCTCGAATCGCTGCGGATCCTGGAGCGCGAGCCCGAGCGGGTCCGCCATATCCAGCAGGAGTCCGCGCGCTTCCGCCAGATGCTGAACGACGGCGGGATGCGCACCGGCGACAGCGAGACCGCCGTCGTCCCCGTCATCGCCGGCTCCGACGACGCCGCGTACGACTACGCCACGGCCTGCCGCGCGGCGGGGGTCATCGGACTGCCGGTGGTCACCCCGGCCGTCCCCAACGACCTGGCCAGGCTGCGGATCGCCATCACCGCACGCCACACCAAGAGCGACATCGACTTCGCCGCGGAGGCCTTCCTCAAGGCGGCCCGGGTGTGCGGGCTCATCCCGGACTGACGGCCGGTCAGCCCGCCCCCTCACCGCCGTCCTTCGCCCCTCCGCCCGCCGCTTTCGCCCCTCCGCCCTTTGCCCTCCGCCCTCCGACGTTCGTACGGGATACGGGATCCGAGATGCCAACCTCACCGAGGCACGCACCGCCACAAGAGCCTGTCGCGATCACCGGCATGGGTGTCGTCACCCCGGCCGGCTGCACCCCTGACGATCTGTGGACCGCGCTGCGAGCGGGCAGGTCCACCGCCGCCGCGCTGACCCATCTCGACCTGGCGCGCCACCGGGTGCGCATCGGCTGCCGGGTCACCGGGCTCGACTCCCTCGGTTTCGTGCCCGCCAAGGACGCCCGCAGGATGGACCCGTTCGCGCTGTACGGGACGACCGCCGCCCTCGCCGCGCACCAGGACGCGGGCGGGCCCACCGCCGATCCCGGCCGTACGGCGATCGTCGTCGGCAACGCCGTCGGCGGCCGGGCCACCAGCGACCAGGAGTCCCGGCACTTCACCGAGTCGGGACCGCACCGGGTCAACCCGTTGATGCCACTGATGACGATGCCCAACGCGGCGGCGGCCCAGATCTCGATGCGGCTCGGCTGGCAGGGCCCCGCCCTGACCATCGCCACCACCTGCGCCAGCGGCGCCGACGCCGTCGGCCACGCGCTCACACTGCTGCGAACCCACCGGGCGGATGTCGTCCTGGCCGGCGGCTGCGAGTCGACCCTCACCCCCGTCACCCTCGCCGGATTCGGCAACCTCAACGCCGTATCGCTGCGCAACGACGACCCGGAGCACGCGTCCAGGCCGTTCGACGCCGACCGCGACGGCTTCGTGATGGGGGAGGGCGCCGGGTTCGTCGTCCTCGAACGCCTCGACGACGCGCGGGCGCGCGGCGCCCGTACGTACGCGACCGTGGCCGGTTACGCCGCCACCTCCGACGCGTACCACCTGGCCATGCCGTTGCCGGACGGCGGCGCCGCCGTCGGCGCCATGTCGGGAGCCATCGCCGACGCGGGTCTGACCCCCTCCGACATCGTCCATGTCAACGCGCACGGCACCTCGACCCCGCACAACGACCGGGCCGAAGCACTCGCGCTGGCCAAGGTGTTCGGCACGGACGGGCCGCCGGTGACCGCGAGCAAGAGCGTCATCGGCCATCTCATCGGGGCCGCGGGCGCCGTCGAACTGATCGCCACCGTGCAGGCGATGGGCCGGTGCGAGGTCCCTCCCACCGCCAACCACGAACAACTGGAGCCAGGTATGGAAATCGATGTGGTCCATGGCGCCCCGCGAGCCGTCGCGTCCGGTCCCGCGCTCTCCAACTCCTTCGGCTTCGGCGGCCACAACTCCAGCCTGGTGGTGGCCCCGATATGACCACCGCCCCCGCCCCGACGGCGACGCGTACCGTCACCGCGGAAGAGATCGCGGCCTACCGGGGCGCCGTCCGCGCCGCGCTGCCCGCCGCGCGTGACCAACTCGCCTCGCCCGTCCACGCGTTCGTCCTCGCCCACGCCGTCGCCGAACGTACGGTGGCCGCGCTGACCGCCGACGAGCCCGGCCCCGTGTCGGTCGTCCACCTCGGTCAGGACATCCGCTGCCGGCGGCTCGTACGCCCCGGTGAACAGGTCACCGTACGGCTGGATGTGCTCGGCGCCCGCCGTGAACCGCGCGGGACACGGGTCGCGCTGCGCTCCCGGCTGACCGGCGACGGCGCGAACCTCACGGACCACATGGGCTCCACGGATCCCATGAGCTCCATGGATTCCACGGGCTCCACGGACCCGGGTGGTGGTGCCGAGCCGTTCGCCGAACTGGTCACCAGCGCCCTGCTCGTGGGCGCGACCGCCCTCGAACCCTTCGGGGAGATCTCCGGCGGCGCCGCCGTCCCCGCGCCCGCCGGAGCGGCCGAGCCCGCCACCGTCATCCACGAGCCGACCGTGGAGTGGATCCGCCGCTACGCGCTGGCCTCCGGCGACGAGAACCCCATCCATCTCGACGCCGACGCGGCCCGCGCCGCCGGTTTCACCTCCGTCATCGCACACGGGATGAGCGTGCTGGCCCTGGCCGTGGAGGAGATCACCGACCGGTACGCGGACGGAGACGCCGCCCGGATACGGGGGATCGGCGGACGCTTCTCGGCGCCCGTCACACCCGGAGAGCCGCTCCGGTTCGACCTTCAGCCGGACACGGCCCGCCGCGTGGTGCGCTTCGGCTGCCGCACCCCCGCGGGACCCGCCGTCAAGAGCGGCTGGGTCGAACTGACCGAACACCCGGGAAGAGCGGGAGGCGGACATGACGACTGACGGCCTCGGCCTGGTGGGCGGATTCCTCTCCCAGGTCCGTGCACGGCCCGACGCCACCGCCCTGGTGTGGAACGGCGAGGAGACCACCTACCGCGAGCTGTACGAATGGGCCGGACGCGAGCGCGACCGGCTGCCCCGGCTGGGGCTCACCCCCGGCGAGCCCGTCGGTGTCCTGGCCACCAAATCGCCCGCGGCCATCGCGCTGGTGCTGGCCTGTCTGCTGGCCAGACGCCCCTTCCTGCTGCCGTCGCCCGCGCTCGCCGACTCCCTGCTCGCGGATCTCTTCGCGCAGGCGGGCTGCCGCCGGGTGATCACGGCCGACGGCACGGACGCCGCGGTGACGCCGAACCCCGAGGTCACCGCGCAGCCGCTGGCACCCCGCGAGGCCGCCGAGGTGTCGTTCATGCTCACCACCTCCGGCTCCACCAGCCTGCCCAAGATCGTCCCCCTGGGCCGGGGCGCCGTGAACCGGTTCGTCGCCTGGGCCGCCCCCGCCTTCGGCATCGGGCCCGGCGTCACCGTACTCAACTACGCGCCGCTCAACTTCGACCTGTGCCTCCTGGACATCTGGACGACCCTCGCGCACGGCGGCCGGGTGGTCCTGGTGGATCCCGCACTCGCCGCCCGGGGCGCGCATCTGCTCGACCTTCTCGTCCGCCATGACGTACGGGTGGTCCAGGCGGTGCCGATGTTCTACGGGCTGGTGCTCGACGAGGCCGAGCGGCGCGGGGTGACGCTCCCCGGGGTCGGCCAGGTGATGTTCAGCGGCGATGTCATACCCGACCGCACCTTCGCCGCCCTGCCCCGGCTGTTTCCCGGGGCGCGGATCCACAACATCTACGGCTGCACCGAGACCAACGACAGCTTCGTCCATGAGGTCGACACCGGCGCCACCGAATTCCCGCCGGTGCCGATCGGCCGCCCGCTGCCGGGAGTCGAGGCCCTGATCCTCACCCCGGACGGCGCGGCCGTCGAGGGACCGGGCTCCGGCGAACTGTATGTCTCCACCCCCTTCCAGTCGGCCGGCTATCTCGACCGGACCCGGCACGCCGACAAGTTCACCGGCCACCCGCTGGGACGCGACGACCGGCGCTGGTTCCGCACCGGCGATCTGGTACGTCGCGACGCCGACGGCAGGCTCCATCTCACCGGCCGCTCCGACCACCAGGTCAAGGTCCGCGGGGTCGCCGTGAACACCGCGGAGATCGAACGGATACTGCTCGACCACCCCGCCGTACGCGAAGCGGGGGTGGCCGCCGTACCCGACCCGGTCGAGGGCCGCCGGCTCATCGCCGCCGTACAGAGCGAACCGGGCAGCGGACTCAACTCCCTGACGTTGCGTCAGCACTGCGCGAGACGGCTGCCCAGGGCGGCCGTTCCCGCCACGCTGCGGATCGTCGACGCGCCGCTGCCGAAGACCGCCACGGGAAAGGTCGACCGCAAGGCGCTCGACCGACTCGACGGGCTGTCCACCGTCTCCACCGTCACATCAGCCACAACCGCCCAGGGAAGGACGTCATGAGCCACACCGGCACCATCAAGCAGTTCGTCATCGAGGAGTTCCTGCCGGACATCACCGCCCAGGAGCTGGCGGACGACCACGATCTGCTCTCGGACGGTGTCATCGACAGCCTCGGTGTGCTGAAGCTGATCGCCTGGGTCGAGGACCGCTTCGAGCTGCCCATCGGCGACACCGATCTCGACCCCGACAACTTCCGTAGTGTGGCGGCCATCGACGCGTTCATCGCCGGCGCGCGCCGTCCCGAGGTGGCGGGCGGATAACGGTGCATGACGCACTCACCGGCCTGCTGGAGCGGCGCGCGCCCGTCGGGCGCGATACCTGGCGCTCGTTCTGGGACCAGCTCGGCGACGGCGGCGTCGACCGGGCGGAGGCCCTCGCCCTGCTGGCCTGCCTGGCCACCACGCTGCCCGGCCACGAGACGCTGCGTCCGCTGCTCGACTCGCTCGCCGAGCGGCGGCCCGCCCGGCCGGCGGGCCGCTGGCCGGGAACGGTCAACGTGGTGGGCACCGGCGGCGGACCGAAGACCTTCAACATCTCCACCGCGTCGGCGTTCGTCGCCGCCGCGACCGGGGTGCGGGTCGTCAAGACGGGCTCGCGCGCGTACACCAGCTCGCTCGGCTCCGTCGATCTGCTGGAACGTCTCGGCGTCCGGCTGACCTCCTCCTACGACCAGACCGCCGACACCCTGGACCGGTACGGCATCGCCTTCGCCGGACCGTTCGTCTACCCGGCGCAGCTGACCCGGCTGGCCAGGACCATCGCGCCGACGAGCATGAAACCCTTCGGCCGCTTCCTCAACGCCCTCGGTCCGTTCCTCGCGGACCTGCCCGTCACGGCGCAGGTCACCGGGGTCTCGGCGGGCGCGCCCCTGGCCGAACTCCGCGCGCTCGCCGAGAGCGAGGCGAAGAGCGGGAACAGGCCCGGCCGCACCTTCTGGCTGACCACCAACGACCGCGGCGCCGACGAACTGCTCGGCTTCGCCGACAACACCATCCACACCCCCGGCGGCCATGAACTGCGTCTGACCGCAGGCGAGTTGGTCCCGCCCGACGGAGGCTTCGACGATCTCGGACCCGCCCCCGACCCCGCCTCGGCACCCGCGCACTTCCTGTCCGTCCTCGCGGGCACCGGGGGAGAGGTGGCCACCCGTACGGTCTGCCTCAACGCGGCGGCGCTGGCCGTCGCGAGCGGTCACACCAGTGACTGGACGGGGGCCGTCGCCGCCGCCCTGGAGGCGGTACGCGGCGGAGCCGCCCGCGAACTCGCCGAGCGCGTGAGGACCGGGGCGTCGCGCCCGCCCGGCCGCACGGAGGAGATGACCCATGGCTGACTTCTTCTCCCGCGTCGGACCCGGCGAAGGACCGGGACTGGCCCTCTTCCTCAACGCCGGGGACCCGCCGCTCGATGTCCTCGCCGACCTCGTTCTCATGCTGGACGAGGAGGGCGTCGACTGCCTCGAACTCGCCGTGCCCTTCCCCGACTCCGTCACCGACGGGCCCGTGATCCGCCGCTCCGCCCGCCGAGCCCTCGATCAGGGGGTCGGGCTCGACGATGTCCTCGCCTTCATCGCCGCCGTACGCCCGCGCCTGCGCCGACTGCGGATCGCACTGCTCGCCGACTGGAGCCACACACTCAAGCACCGGGAGCGCGAGCACGGCGGCCCCGCGCGCACACTCCGTGCGATCGCCGGTTCCGGCGCGGACGGACTGCTCGTCCACGCGCTGCCGCCCCGGCTGCGCACCGCACACCACGCGGCGGCCCGCGAGGCCCAACTGCCCGTCGTCACCACCTGTTACCAGCAGAGCCCGCCGTCGACCATGGCCGAGGCCGCGGCCGGGGCGAGCGCCTATCTCTATCTCGTCGCCCACTACGGACGCAGCGGCACCGCCCCCGCCGGCGGACACGCCGCGCTGGCGACCACCGTCGCCGCGCTCCGGGCGCACACGGAATCCCCGATCGCCATCGGCTTCGGGGTCAGGACCAGACAGGACGTGGAGACCGTGGGCGCCTGCGGAGCCGATGCGGTCATCATCGGCTCCGCGGGTGTCGCCCGGATCGAGCGGTCGCTCGCCCAGGAGAGCGACGTCGTCGACGGCTTTCGCGCCTTCGTCAGGTCCGTATCGCCCAACCGTTCCATCACACCTGAGAGAACCGGGAGTTGAACATGTTCGTCCGTGACCTGGAGAGCGTGAAGACGGTCGAGTGGGGCAACGGCCTGAGCCGTCGCTTCATCGTGGCCGCCGACGGCCTCGACTACAGCATCACCGACACTACCGTGCGCGCGGGCACCAAGTCCCGTCTGGAATACCGCAATCACATCGAATCCTGCTACTGCATCGAGGGTTCGGGAGAGGTGATCGAGCTGGACGGCACCTCGCACCCGATCGTGCCCGGCCGTCTCTACTCGCTCAACGAGAACGACGCCCACTACCTCGTGGCCAGCCCGCACGAGGATCTGCGCCTGGTGTGCGTCTTCTCCCCGGCACTCCGGGGCGACGAGGTGCACCAGCTCGACGAGCAGGTCTCCTCGGCGTACTGACCGCACACCGCGGTCCCCCGACCGCCCGTCAACCAACCCTCGTGGAAAGGCTCGCCGTGATCCGCTGGAACGCCGACCAGGCCGAACTGCGCGAAGGTCTGGCCCGGTGGGGTGAGGCGCTCAGCGTCGGCCACATAGAACAGGACGAACAGGCCACGTTCTCCTGGGACAAGTGGAAACTGATCCGGGAGACCGGCATCCTCGGACTGCCCTTCGAAGAGCGCTGGGGCGGCCTCGGCCAGTCCCTGCTCACCACCATGTATCTGCTCGAAGGGCTGGGCGAGCACTGCCGCGATTCCGGGCTGAGCTTCTCGGTCACCACCACCATGGCCAGTACCGGTGTGCCACTCGCGCGATTCGGCACGGACGCGCAGAAGGAGCGGTATCTGACCCGGATCTGCTCGGGCGAGGTGATCGGCGCCCATGCCATCACCGAGGCCGAGGGCGGCTCGGACGCCATGGCGATGACCACCAGAGCGGTACGGGACGGCGACCATTTCGTCCTGCACGGCTCGAAGATCTTCGTCAGCAACGGCCCGGTCGCCGATGTGTTCGTCGTCTACGCGCGTACGCATCCGGACGGCGGCCCACTCGGGGTCACCGCGTTCCTCGTGGACCGGGACACCCCGGGGCTCACGATCGGCACACCGACCAAGAAGATGGGACTGCGCACCTCGCCGCTCAGCGAGTTGTTCTTCGACGAGTGCCGTGTTCCGAGGACCCAGGTCCTCGGCCGGGTCGGCGGCGGATTCATCGTGCTCGACCATGTGATGAAGCGGGAGATCCTCTTCTCCTTCATCGTGAACGTGGGAGAGATGCGGTACCGGCTCGACCGCTGCCTCGACCACGCGAAGACCCGCCGTTCCTTCGGCAGGCCGATCGGCTCGTACCAGTCCGTCGCCAACAAGATCGTCGACATGAGGATCCGGCTGGAGACGGCGGGCAAGTGGCTGTACGACACCGGTGAACGTCTCGCGGCCGGCGAGAACGTCACGGTGGATCTGGCCATCGCCAAACTGGTCACGAGCGAGAGCAATGTGGCGACCAGTCTGATGGCCGTGCAACTCTTCGGCGGGCACGGCTATATGACCGAGTACGGCCTGGAGAAGGACGTGCGCAACGCCGTCGCGGGCACGATCTACTCCGGCACCACGGAAATCCAGTACAACCGCATCGCCTCGATGCTGGGTCTGGGCACATGAGCCCGGAGCCCGCCTCCGGGCACCCGGCGGGAGACTCGGCCGCACCCGAGGCCCGCCGGGTTCTGAAGGTCTGCGGTGCCACCTCCGTCGACGACATCACCACGCTCGCCGCCGCGGGCGCGGACTGTGTCGGCCTGTGGCACGGCATACCCGGCGGCCACGCCGAACTTCCCGCGCGACGTCTGACCGAACTCGTCACGGCCGCCCGCGCCACCGGCCGGCTCGAACCGGTCCTTGTCACCTTCCTCGGCGACCCCGAAGCACTTGCCGGGCTTGCCCGCCGCACCGGTCTGCGCTGGCTGCAACTGCACGCCTACCAGCCACCCGCGGTGGTACGGGCGCTGCGCGCCGCCCTGCCCGACGCGATCCTGGTCAAGGTCCTTCATCTGCGCGGCGGCGGCTGTCCTGAACGTCCGCTGATCGGCGCGTACGAGCGGGCGGGCACCGACCTGTTCCTGCTCGACACGGCCACCGAGGACGGCCGGGTCGGCAGTACGGGACATCAACTCCCCGAGCGTGATGTGCTGGGCCTGCTGCCCCGGCTCACCCGGCCGTTCCTGCTCGCCGGGGGCATCTCCCCGGACAACCGTCCCGCCTACGGGTCCGTCGTCGCCCACCCCGGCTTCCGCGGTATCGATGTCGACACCGCGGCCCGTGACGCACACGGACGTTTCTCGGCGCCCGCCGTCACCGCTCTGGCCCGCGCCTGGCGGACCGGCACGTCCCCTGAGGAGCCCCGATGACCACCCGATTCCTGGAAACCCTGCTGGCCGCCGATCGCCCGCTGGTCATGGAGATCAAACGGCGCGACGCACACGGCCACGACCTGCTCGGCGGCCGGACGCCCGCCGCGATCGTGGCGTCCTACGAAGCGGCGGGCGCGCCCTGTGTCTCGGTGGTGACGGGACGCTGGTTCGGTGGCACCACCGATCTGCTGCGCGAGGTCGCCGCGCTCACCGATCTGCCGCTGCTCCAGAAGGACTTCATCACCCGCAAGGACCAGCTGTCGAACGCCAGGGAACTCGGCGCCGCGGCCGTGCTGCTCACCGCGGCCCTGCTGCCCCGATCCAGTATGCGCACCCTGATCACCGCCGCTCTGCCCCTCGGCCTCACCCCCTTCGTCGAGGTGACGGAAGAGTCCGAACTCGATGGTCTGCCGCACGCCGACGAGTGCGTCGTCGCCGTCAACAACAAGGACATCAAGGCCAGGGAACGCGACCGCGGCGACCTCGACCGCAGCCTCGCCCTGCTGCCCGCGGTCCGGGCCTCGGGCACCCGCTGCCCGGTCAGCGCCAGCGCCATCGACGGCCCGCTCGCCGCCGCGACACTGCTCGACGCGGGGTACGCCGGCCTGCTGGTGGGCACCTCGCTGCTGCGCGCCGACAGCGCGGCCGGCTGGGCCGACCGCCTGGACCGCGCCAGGACCCGCCCCGCCGCTCAGGAGAACCGCCTGCCATGACCGCACCCGTAACCCTTCCCGCCACCGCGGCCTCTCCGGCGCCCGCCGTCCGCGCCGTGACCCTGCACGCGGGTGACATCCCGCTGTCGGGTCTGCTCGCCGAGCCGGACGGCGGCGCGAAGCCCCGCTCCATGATCGTCGCCATCCACGGCCGTGGCATGTGCGCCGACTACTTCAACGGACTGACCGACCCGGCCGACTCACTGCTCACCCTGGGTGCCCGGCTCGGTCATACGGTGCTGGCCCTGGACCGGCCAGGGTACGGCGCCTCCGCCGGCCCACTGCCGGACGGACAGCCCCTCGGCGAGCAGGCGACCACACTGCACCAGGCGCTCGCGAGCTTCGCCCGGCACCACCCCACCGGCTCGGGCTTCTTCGTGGTGGCTCACTCCGACGGCGGCAAGGTGGCGCTGCACATGGCCGCGCAGGACGCGGGCGGCGGGCTGATCGGGCTCGACATCAATGGATGCGGCTGGCGGTACGCGCCCGAGGCGCGGCACTTCCCCGACACCCTCGGCGGTGGCGCGTCCCGGCTCAACTGGGGTCCGCTGCATCTGTATTCACCCGGTACGTTCCGGGCGAGCCGCGCCCTGCTGAGGGCCGTTCCGGCGCGCGAGGCGGCCCAGACGGCGACCTGGCCCGTCCAGTACCCGCGGCTCGCCGGCCGGATCACCAGCCCGGTCAGACTGACCTTCGCGGAACATGAACTCTGGTGGGAGCTCGACGACCAGGCGCTGGCGGCGATGACGGGTCAGCTGACCGCGGCGCCGCTCGTCATGGTGGAGCAGCTGCCCGCCGCCGGGCACAACATCAGCATCGGCCGCGCCGCCCGCGCCTACCATCTGCGGGCGCTGGCCTTCCTGGAGGAATGTCTGCGACGTGCCGGTGGCGCCCCCGACGCATGCTGAACTCCACGCGGAAGAAGGACTGTTGTGCGCGAGCGTCGTCCCGGTGATCAGTACGTGATCAATCCGTGGTCATGGCGGGGGAGCGGAGCGCATCGCGGCTACTGTGTGCGCACCGTATCCATCCACGCACCGAGCGGCTCCAGGAAGGACCCCTCCCCATGGCGGCAGAGACCGCGGACCTCCCGCAGCATCCCAGGCCGGGCCCGCGTGCCCTGATGGCCGACGGGCAGCGCTCGTACTCCTTCGAGTTCTTCCCGCCCAAGACGCCCGCGGGGGAACGCACGCTCTGGAACGCGATCCGCCGGATCGAGGCGCTCGCGCCGTCCTTCGTCTCCGTGACCTATGGCGCCGGCGGCTCCTCGCGCGACCGGACGATCGAGGTCACCAAGCGCATCGCCGCCGAGACCACCCTGCGCCCGGTCGCCCATCTCACGGCGGTCGGCCACTCCGTAGCCGAACTGCGGCACATCATCGGGCAGTACGCGGACGCCGGGATCCGCGACGTGCTCGCGCTGCGTGGCGATCCGCCCGGCGACCCGCGCGGCGAGTGGGTCCGCCATCCCGAGGGCTTCGCCCAGGCCGGCGAACTCGTCTCCCTCATCAGGGAACTGGGCGATTTCACCGTCGGGGTGGCGGCCTTCCCCGAGCGCCATCCGCGCTCGCCCGACTGGGACAGCGACATCCGTCACTTCGTCGCCAAGTGCCGGGCGGGCGCCGACTACGCGATCACGCAGATGTTCTTCGACGTCGAGGACTATCTGCGGCTCCGCGACCGGATCGAGGCCGCGGGCTGTACGACCCCGATCGTCCCCGAGATCATGCCGGCCACCGACGTACGGCAGATCCGCCGCTTCGCCGAACTCAGCGACGCCCGCTTCCCCGACGCGCTGGCCGGGCGGCTCGAAGAGGCTCGCGACCGGCCGGCCGACGGACATCGCATCGGTGTCGAGTACGCCACGGCCATGGCCGAACGACTGCTCGCCGAAGGCGCCCCCGGACTGCACTACATCACCCTCAACCGCTCCACGGCCACGATGGAGATCCACCAGAACCTGGGCGTGGGGGTACGACGGGACCGGCCGCTCGCCGCCACCCGTCCCTGATCCGATGGCCGGCCGGAGCCGGTGAGCTGTCCCCCCGCTTGGACGCTGGAATATGGACCTGAGCTTCATGGCTATGTTCCGTCTCACCGCGCTGTACTTGACTGGTCCCCTGACGCAGTACGTGAGAAAGCCGTGTCACATGTCGGCGGCGGCGTTGGCGACGACACCGTGGCGGTCGCCGGATCACCTCGTAACGGACGGCTTCGACCACCAGACAAGGAAGTCCCATGAGCTTCAACCCGACCGGTACCCCGAACCCCTACGCCGCCTATCCGCCCGCCCCCGCTGCGGCGCCCGTGCGCCGGAGCAAGGCGGTGGGGCCGCTGCTGATGATCGCCACCATCACCATGGGGCTGATGGCCGGTCTCTTCTTCGCGTACGACATCTCGGTGATGCCGGGGCTGGCCAGGACGGACGACCGTACCTATGTCGACGCGATGCAGAACTTCAACGCCCTGATCGACGGCAACGGTCTCTTCGGCATGATCTTCATCGGGGCGCTGCTCGCCGCGGCGGTCGCCGCGTTCCTTGAGCACCGCCAGGGCGGGCGGGGCGCCGCGCTCTGGATCGGGGCGGCGGCAGCGCTCTATCTGGTGGCCCTGATGATCACGTTCAGCGTCAATATTCCGCTCAACAACGAACTGGCCGCCGCCGGTGACCCGGCCAGGATCACGGACTTCTCGATCGTCGAGAAGTTCAAGACCACCTGGGAGACGAGCAACATCGTACGGACCCTGGTCTGCACGGCGGCGCTCGGCTTCCTCGCCCGCGCACTGGTGCTGCACGGCCGTGGCACCGGCGCCGGCAGTGCCACGGCGCGTCCGCACGGCGTCTGAACCGGGGTCGCGACCAGCGGGGCGACGGGGCTCCGGCCCCATCGCCCCGCTTCATCGACCGTTCAGCAGCCCCGAGTTCAGCAGTCCCGGAATTCGGGCGACTGGTTGAGGATCTGCGAGCGCGTCGAGGTGAACCGGGTGTGTGTCGCACCGCCTCGGTCCTCCGGACGGAACACGGCCACCCGGTGGCAGTTCTGGAACGCCAGGCTGACCCCGAAGTGCCGCTCCAGACTGGAGCGGATGGCATCGCTGGCGAGCGCGCGCAGCAGCTGACCGCGTTCGTGCTCGGAGGGCGGCGGTGTCTGGTTGTCGGCGAACACGGCGTCGCCGCGCCGCAGTTCACCGACCAGATCGGCGATGAGGGTGTACGCGTACGGCAGGGAGGTCCGGACGGTGTCCACGAAGTCCTCTTCGCGGACCTGGCCGCTCTCGGCGTCGGCGAGCAGCTTGGGGGAGACATCGAGTGACATGAGTGCCTGTCCTGTCGGTTTGGGGGGCACAGCGGCCCGGTGGGGGAGGAGACGGTGCGAGGGCGCGGCGCGACTCACCGCGCCAGAGCGTCAGGACCGTGCCGGAAACCTGGGTCGACCTGAAGCGCGAGCTGGCTTCCGGTGGCCCGGTCGGCCCACGCGTGCGCGTTGCGCAGATGGAACTCGACGGCGTGGCGCTGGAAGGTGTCCCAGTCCTTCGGCCGCGCGTCGACGGCGGCGCGCAACTGGCGCAGGGTGTGCGCGTTGTGCGGTTCGAGCCCGCCTCCCGTACGGCCCTGCTCCTGTGCCCTTACCCAGGGGGACTGCTCGCAGTACGCGATCAGATCGTCCCCGACATGCTCCTTGAGGAAGAGGAGATCGTCCTCCCCCGTCACCTTGTTGCCGACCACGGCGAGCGCGATCCCGAACTCCCGGGCGTGATCGCGGTACTGGCGGTAGACCGAGACGCCCTTGCGTGTGGGCTCGGCGACCAGGAACGTCAGATCGAAGCGGGTGAACAGACCGGAGGCGAACGCGTCGGCCCCGGCGGTCATATCCACGACGACATATTCGCCCGGCCCGTCGACCAGATGGTTCAGATACAGCTCGACCGCCCCGAGCTTGGAGTGGTAGCAGGCCACTCCGAGATCGCTGTCGTCGAACACCCCGGTCACCATCAGCGGCACGCCGCCCACCGGACGGGCGTGGTGGCTATGCACCGGGTCGTCGCCGAGCACCCGCAGCAGCCGCGAACCGCGCCCCGGCGGAGTGGTCTTGATCATCTCCTCGCGTGAGGCGATCAGCGGATTGTCCCCGCGCAGCCAGTCCTTGATCTCGCCGGTGCGCGCGCTGAGCGGTGGCGCGGTGTGGCTCTCGCCCTCCCCGGGGGAGAGTGCCTCGGCCAGATGCTGGTTGATGTCCGCGTCGATGGCGACCACGGGCGCCCCCTCGGCGGCTAACGACCGGGCGAAGAGGGCCGACAGCGTGGTCTTGCCGCTGCCGCCCTTGCCGACGAACGCTACGCGCACCGTTCAGCCCTCCGGGGTCAGCAGGCCGCGCTGGTACGCCGCGACGAGTCGCTGCGGTACGAGATGAGACGTACCGTCGATCGTGACAGGCACCAGGGTCGGCGTGACGCCCTTCCACTGGGCCCGGCGGTGACGGGTATTGCTGCGGGACATCTTCCGTTTGGGTACGGCCATGGCGAACCTCCAGGGTGCGGAGCACGGATCGTGATGCCGTCGAACGCTACATGCAAATGAACACCGTTACCAAAACCGCCTCTCGTCCACGCGCGTCGCCTCGCGCCCACGAGTGATTGGAGAGAGCCATGACGACCGCACACGCTCCCCATCCGAACCACACGCACCAGCACGGCGCGGGCTGCGGCCATGTGGCCTTCCCGCACGAAGGGCATGTGGACTACGCGCACGACGGACATGTGCACGCGGTCCACGGCGATCATGTGGACGAATGCGAGCCCGGAGCCCACGCCCCGCACAGTGGTCATACGCATCAGCACGGGGAGGGCTGCGGTCATGTGGCGGTGCCTCATGACGGCCATGTGGACTATGTGCACGACGGACACCGTCATGCCGAGCACGAAGGGCACTGGGACGACCACTGACCCCTACGCGTACGGCCCCGGACGCACCTGAGAGGGCGCGGCCGGGGCCGTGGCGTCATGCGGTGATACGTGGGGCTCGGCCCACCGGGGCGGTCAGCCCACCGGGGCGGGCGGAGTGGGCTTGGAGACCCCCTCCGCCTGCTTGCTCTCCTCCGCGAGCCGCTCCATCCCGCTCGTGGTCTTGAGCGGCTTCTCCTTGATGAAGAGCACCGCGACGAGCGCCAGCGCGGCGAACGGCGCGGCGACCAGGAAGAGTTCCGCCGTGGCCACACCGTAGGCGTGCTGCACGATCTCCCGCATCGCGTCGGGAAGCTTCGACAGGTCGGGGACGGCGCCGTGGCCCGCGCCGCCGGACGCCCCCTGGCCGGACTCGCCCAGGCTCTTGGTCATCTCGGCCGCCACCCGGTTGGCGAGCACCGCGCCGAGGACGCTCGTACCGATCGTTCCGCCCATGCTGCGGAAGAACGACAGGACGGACGTGGCCGCGCCCAGTTCGGCGGCCGGTACGTCGTTCTGCGCCACCAGTACCAGGTTCTGCATCAGCAGCCCGACGCCGATACCGAGCACCGCCATGTAGAGGCTGAGCAGACCGAAGCCGGTGTCGGCGTCGATGGTCGCGAGCATGCCCAGACCGGCCGTCATGATCACGCCGCCCGCGATCAGATAGACCTTCCACTTGCCGGTGGCGCTGATGATCTGGCCGGCGACGGTGGAGGACACCAGCAGACCGAGGATCATCGGCAGGCCCATCAGCCCGGCGACGGTCGGGGACTTGCCGAGCGAGATCTGGAAGTACTGCGAGAGGAAGACGGTGCCGCCGAACATGGCCACACCGACCAGCAGGCTCGCGACCGTGGTCAGGGTGACCGTGCGGTTGCGGAAGATGTCCAGCGGAATGACCGGCTCGGGGACCCTGGCCTCCACGAAGACCGCGGCCACCAGCAGCACCACACCCGTGCCCGTCAGGGCGAAGGTCTGCCAGGAAGCCCAGTCGAACCGGTTGCCCGCCAGGGAGGTCCAGATCAGCAGCGCGGAGACGCCCGCCACGATCAGGAACGCGCCCAGGTAGTCGATCTTCACCTCGCGCCGGATCGTGGGCAGTCGCAGCGTGGACTGGAGCATCAGGATCGCGGCCAGCGCGAACGGCACACCGATGAAGAAGCACCAGCGCCAGCCCAGCCACGAGGTGTCCACGAGCACGCCGCCGATCAGCGGCCCGGCGACCGTACCGACCGCGAAGACGGCGCCGAAGATCCCGGAGTACTTGCCCAGCCGCCGGGGCGGGATGACCGCCGCCATGACGATCTGCGCGAGCGCGGTCAGACCGCCCGCGCCGATGCCCTGGACGACACGGCTGAAGATGAGCAGGCCGACGCCCTGGGAGAAGCCGGCCAGCAGGGACCCGACCACGAACATGGCGAGCGACAACTGGAGCAGCAGCTTCTTGTTGTACAGGTCCGACAGCTTGCCCCAGAGGGGCACGGTCGCCGTCATGGCGAGCAGTTCGGAGGTGACCACCCAGGTGTACGACGACTGACTTCCGTCGAGGTCGGCGATGATCCGGGGCAGGGCGTTGGCCACCACTGTGCTGGCCAGGATGGCGACGAACATTCCGGCCATCAACCCCGACATGGCCTGGAGTATCTGGCGGTTGGTCATGGAGGTCGGCGCCTGTTCGGGCGCCTCAATTGCACTCAAGGTGTCCTTCTTCAAGTCCATGGTCGATACGTGGGTGGAAGCGATGGGGGGCGGCTGTGAGCCGTCAGCCGTCAGCCGGAGGTTCGGGCAGACCGGCGGCCAGCTGGGCGAAGACGCGCCGGAAGATGTCCGGGAAGGTGGCTTCCGGGCCCTGCGCGCACCAGTGCTCGACGGCGACCCGTACGGCCGTCGTGCTGACGGCGGCGAGCAGCCGGGGGTAGAGCCCGAGCGCCGAGGTGTCCGGGACATGCGCGCAGGGCCCCGGCCGACGGGATACCCGCTCGCCCTCCGCCGTACGGAACGCGGGTGCGCCGAGCCGTTCCGCGATGGCTTCGGCCAGTTCGAGTTCCTCGGTCATATGGGCGCCCATGCCGCGCACGAGCAGATGCGGGGAGCGTTGCAGCACCGCGGCCCGCAGGTCCCAGATCTCGCGCTGCCCCTCCACCACGTCGGCCAGTTCGGTGGCGAGCGCCTCGGTGACGGCGTCGAGCGCGGTCACCGAGGCCGGTGCTTCGCGCACCGCGCGCCGTACCCGCTCGCCGATGCCCCGGTCGATCATGACGAACGCGTCGTCATGGCTGTCGAAGTAGTTGAAGAATGTACGCGGAGAGACCCCCGCGGCTTCGCTGATCGCCTCGACGGTGACATTCTCGGCGCCGTGCTCGACGGCGAGCCGCACCGCCGCCTCGGCCAGCGCCGCTCGCGTGGCCTGCTTCTTGCGCTCGCGGAGACCCGGCGTCGCACCCTCACTTCTCACATCTTGCAGGGTATGCAAAAGTGCATGATCCGCAAAATTTATTCCTCGGCGCCCGCCTCGTAACATGATCCGTATGGAGCAACGCGCACTGGGTAAAACAGGACGAAACGTATCCGTCGTAGGTCTGGGAACCTGGCAGCTGGGCGCCGACTGGGGCGAGGTGGCCGAATCGGACGCTTTCGCCGTCCTGGACGCGGCCGTGGAATCGGGCGTCACCTTCTTCGACACCGCGGACGTGTACGGCGACGGCCGCAGCGAGCAGCTCATCGGCCGCTATCTGAAGGGCCGCCCGGACGCCGGGGTGTTCGTCGCGACGAAGATGGGCCGACGGGCCGACCAGGTCCCGGAGAACTACATTCTGGACAACTTCCGCGCCTGGAACGACCGCTCACGGGCCAATCTCGGCGTGGACACCCTGGATCTCGTACAGCTGCACTGCCCGCCCACGCCCGTCTACACGTCCGACGCGGTCTTCGACGCGCTCGACACCCTGGTGGCGGAAGAGCGGATCGCCGCCTACGGCGTGAGCGTCGAGACCTGTACCGAGGCGCTCGCGGCCCTCGCGCGCCCCGGTGTGGCCAGTGTCCAGATCATCCTCAACCCCTTCCGGCTCAAGCCGCTGGAGGAGGTACTGCCCGCCGCCCGGGCGGCGGGGGTCGGCATCATCGCGCGCGTACCCCTCGCCTCCGGCCTGCTGACCGGGAAGTACACCGCGGACACGGTCTTCGCCGCCGACGACCACCGCTCGTACAACCGGCACGGCGAGGCCTTCGACCAGGGCGAGACCTTCTCCGGCATCGAGTACGGGACAGGACTGGAGGCCGCCGCGGAGTTCGCCGGACTGGCACCCGAGGGCGCCACCCCGGCCGCCACCGCGCTGCGCTGGATCGTTCAGCAGCCCGGCGTCAGCAGCGTCATCCCCGGTGCCCGCTCCGTCGAGCAGGCGCGCGCCAACAGCGGGGCGGCGGCCCTCCCGCCGCTGTCGCCGTCGACCCTGGCGGCGGTCCAGGAGCTCTACGACCGCCGGCTGCGCGCCTCGGTCCATCCCCGCTGGTAGCGCCCATGCCCCCGGGGGCCTGCTGGCGAACGGGTGATCGTGGGCCGTTCGCGCTCCGATTACACGGCACAGGCGCAAGAGTTGG
The DNA here is from genome assembly GCF_040303865.1 of Streptomyces sp. NPDC094034. NCBI lineage: Bacteria > Bacillati > Actinomycetota > Actinomycetes > Kitasatosporales > Streptomycetaceae > Streptomyces > Streptomyces sp. NPDC094034. Next base: position 43,257 of record NZ_JBEOUD010000020.1, read on the forward strand.
TCGTTTCTGTGGCTGTATCGCTTCGCGCCATGTAGCGTCTTGATCAGCTGTCGTGGTTCCGAAGTACCGCTCGCCCGTGACGTGCCGTCACGGGCGTTTGTGCTGTTCAGCGTCTCTGCGGACCAAGGCGATCACCTCCGGTTCCCGTACGGTGCGGGAATCTTGCGTCCCTTGAAACGGAGACTCAGCATGGCCAGTGGAACAGTGAAGTGGTTCAACTCGGAAAAGGGCTTCGGCTTTATCGCCCAGGACGGCGGTGGCCCCGACGTGTTCGCGCACTACTCGAACATCGCCACGTCCGGCTTCCGTGAGCTCCAGGAGGGCCAGAAGGTCACCTTCGACGTCACGCAGGGCCAGAAGGGCCCGCAGGCGGAGAACATCCTTCCCTCGTAACACACCGCTGTCCCAAGGGCTCTGAGCAGCCCCGGTGGTCGGCACGGAACAAGAGGGCGTCGGCCCGGCGGAGCTTCTTTCCGCCGGACCGGCGCCTTTGTCGTTACTCCGCGGGTGAAACGGGGGAGGGCTTGACCGTGCCGGACGACCGTCGCGCGACGGAAGCGGAGGGGCCGGCCCGAGGGACGGAGGAGTTTCGGTGGCACTGACCCGACAAGAGCGCGAGCTGTTCCTGGCCGAGCCGCGTATCGCCGCGCTCGCGGTGGCGGCGGCGGAGGGGCGGGCTCCGCTCACGGTGCCGATCTGGTACCAGTACCGGCCGGGCGAGGACATCTGGATCATGACCGGACGGGACTCGCGCAAGGGCCGGCTCATCGCCGCGGCGGGCCGCTTCACCCTGATGGTCGAACGCACCGAACCCACGGTCCGCTATGTCTCGGTCGAGGGTTCGGTGACCGCGACGGAGCCGGCCACCCGCGAGGCGCTCCACGAGATCGCGTCCCGCTATGTCGCCGCGGACAAGGTCGACGCCTATGTCGACTTCGCCTCGTCCGAGCACGGCGAACAGGTCGTCGTCCGGATGCGGCCCGAGCACTGGCTCTCGGCCGACCTCGGACAGCTCTGAGGACCGCTGGGCCGGGCGCGGTCAGGCCACGTTCTCCTTCTCCCGTGCGGCGCGCAGCACGCTCTCGGGGATCGCGAGATTCCAGGCGGTGATCACCGGCCGGTCGTGCTCCGTGCCGAGGCGGGAGACGGTCCCGGTGGCGAGAAGGAACAGGGCTCCCGAGGCCGGGGGCAGCCCGAGATAGCGCGCGGTGAGCACCCGCAGGAAGTGGCCGTGCGAGACCAGGGCGACATCGTCACCCGAGCGCAGCCCCTCCAGGGCCTCGGTGAGCACCCGGTCGGCGCGCTGCCCGACATCAGCGGGGCTCTCGCCGGGCCGGCCGTCGGGACCGGGGACGGTGCCGTCGGTCCACAGCTCCCAGCCGGGGCGCGTGCGATGGATCTCGGCCGTGGTGATGCCCTCGTAGCCCCCGTAGTCCCACTCGCGCAGATCCGGCGCGGCGCGGACCGCGTCGAGACCCGCCAGCCGTGCGGTGCGGCGGGCCCGAGCCATCGGGCTGACGAGTGTGAGGCCGATCCGGCGCTCGCCGAGAAGGGGCGCCAGGGAACGGGCCTCGCTCTCGCCGCGCTCGGTCAGCGGCAGGTCGGTGTAACTGGTGTGCTGCCCGGACAGGGACCAGGCGGTCTCTCCGTGCCGTACCAGGATCAACTCACCCATGGGTGCCGCCCACTTTCCTGTTCTCCGCACTCCGCCACCGGAGCCGTCGCCGGCGGTCGTCGGCCCGGACGGCCCGCCCGTGCCGTGGGGAGAACTCGGCGGGCCGCGAGCGCATTCCTCGGCGGGCCGCGGGGAGCCCGTCACGCCCAGTGTCCCCTGTCGCGGCGCCCGGGACATCGCGGGGAATGCCGAGAGGGCTCGTCGTGTTACCTGGATGTGCGACTTGATGGAAACGATATCCATCATGAGGAGGGAGTTCCTATGAAGCCTCGTATCCACCCCGTCTCCCGTCCGGTCGTCTTCCGGGACCGCGCGGCGGGTACCGCGTTCCTGACGCGCTCGACCGCGGACTCGACGCGGCGAGTGGAGTGGGAGGACGGCAACACGTACCCCGTCATTGATGTGGAGGTCTCCTCCGCGAGTCACCCCTTCTACACCGGGACCGGCCGTGTGTTCGACACCGCCGGCCGGGTGGAACGGTTCGAGCGCCGCTACGGCGCCTCCGGCGGCACGAAGAAGAGCTGACGCCCCAGAGCCGGTCCGCGTATGTGGCGCGGGTGCACGACCTGTGTGAGAAGAGCCGGACGAAAACCCGACCAGGGTTTCCGTCCGGCTCTCTGTTTGCCGGGGCGGGCGTCCCTGGGGCGGGTCAGCCGGCGGTCCGGGGGGTCTTCACGGTCCTGACCAGGGCGGCCAGCTCGGGGACCTTCGCCGCCTCGTCGAGCGCTTCCCGCAGCGCCGCGTCATTGGTGGGGCGTGCCTCGGCCAGCAGCCGCAGCCCCGCCTCGCTGACATTGGTGTAGATCCCGCGGCGGTCGGTCGGGCACAGATAGCGGGTGAGCAGTCCGCGGTCCTCCAGCCTGTTGACCAGCCGCGTGGTGGCGCTCTGGCTGAGGACGACCGCGTCGGCGACCTGCTTCATCTGGAGATGGCCGCCCTCGCCGTCGTGCTGACGGCTGAGGACATCGAGCAGGGAGTACTCACGGACGCTCAGACCGTGCCCGGCCTGCAACGCGCGCTCGATATGCCCCTCGATCCTGCCGTGCAGCAGCGAGAGGGCGCACCAGCCCTGGGCGAGCCCGGTGAGCGCGGTGTCCGTGGCGGTCATGGCTTCCTCCAGCGGGAGATGAGGGCGGGTGGCGGCGGGACGCGTTCCCGTACCCCAGGATAGGGCACATTCGCAATATAGCGCGCTTGCAATTAATCGGCGTCTGCAAGTATTGTCAACGCTTGTAACGCGCTCACGCAAACGTTCTGGAAGGTCATATCCATGCCACTCGCCCTCCTCGCCCTGGCCATCGGGGCATTCGGGATCGGCACCACCGAATTCGTGATCATGGGGCTGCTCCCCGAGGTGGCCGCCGACTACGGCGCCACCATCCCCACCGCCGGACTGCTGGTCACCGGCTATGCCCTCGGAGTCGTGCTGGGCGCCCCGCTGATGACCGTCCTCGGCACCCGGATCCCCCGCAAGCGGATGCTGATGGTGCTGATGGGGCTGTTCGTGGTGGGCAATGTGCTCTCCGCGCTCGCCCCGAGCTTCGGACTCATGCTCACCGGGCGCGTTGTCGCGTCGCTCGCCCATGGAGCCTTCTTCGGCATCGGATCCGTCGTCGCCGCCGGTCTCGTCGCCCCGGAGAAGAAGGCCGGCGCCATCGCCATGATGTTCACCGGGCTGACCGTCGCCAACGTCGTCGGCGTGCCGTTCGGCACCTACCTCGGCCAGAGCGCCGGCTGGCGGGCCACCTTCCTCGTGGTCGCCGGACTCGGGGTCCTCGGCCTCGCGGGCATCGCGAGGCTCGTACCGGAGCAGCCACGGCCCAAGGGCGTGCGAGTACGACATGAGCTCGCCGCCTTCCGCAACGCGCAGGTGCTGCTCGCCATGGCGATGACCGTCCTCGGCTTCGGCGGGGTCTTCGCCGCGATCACCTACATCACACCGATGATGACCGAGACCGCGGGCTTCGCCGACTCCTCGGTCACCTGGCTGCTGGTGCTCTTCGGCGCCGGCATGGTCGCCGGGAATCTGATCGGCGGCAGGTTCGCCGACCGCCGACTGATGCCGCTGCTGTATGTGTCCCTGGGCTCACTCGCCGTGGTGCTCGCCCTCTTCACCTTCACCGCGCACAACAAGATCGCGGCGGCCGTCACCCTCACACTGATCGGCGCCCTGGGCTTCGCCACCGTACCGCCGCTCCAGAAGCGGGTCCTCGACCAGGCGTCCGCCGCGCCCACGCTGGCCTCCGCCGTCAATATCGGCGCTTTCAACCTCGGCAACGCGCTGGCCGCCTGGCTCGGCGGCATCGTCATCGCCGCCGGGCTCGGCTACACGGCGCCGAACTGGGTCGGCGCCGCGCTGGCCGGCTCCGCCCTCGTCCTGGCGATCGTCTCCAGCGCCCTGGAGCGCCGTACACCGACCACAGCGGAGACGGTCACCGAGGCGGCTGACCCACGGCGGCCCGAGCGAGTCACCACCGCCGCGTCGCACTGAGCGAACTCTCCCGTACGGGCGCGCCATGGACCGCCACAGCGCGCGGTGCCGACGGCGTCGTTACGTTGGAAGTCGGTGTGCCCCGCTTTCCGCCCATGCCCGGCATCGCCCCCCCCGCATCGCCCACCCCCGCAGTGCCCCCCCCAGTGAATCCGCGAAGAAGAGGAACGCCATGAATTCCGTCCCCAACGCCGTACTCAACAACGGCGTCAGGATGCCGCGGCTCGGCTTCGGTGTCTTTCAGATCGGCGACGAGGAAACCACCGGCGCGGTCCGCACCGCGCTGGAGATCGGCTACCGCAGTATCGACACCGCCGCCGTGTACCGCAACGAGAACGGTGTCGGCCGCGCCATCGCCTCCTCAGGACTGCCCCGCGACGAGCTCTTCATCACCACCAAGCTCGGAAACGACGACCAGGGGTACGACTCGACGCTCGCCGCGTTCGACGCGAGCCTCGCCAAACTCGGCCTCGAACGGGTGGATCTGTATCTCATCCACTGGCCCACCCCGGCACGCGACCGCTATCTCGACACCTGGCGCGCGATGGAGAAGCTGCTCGCCGACGGCAGGACCCGCGCCATCGGTGTGTCCAACTTCCAGCCCGCCCATCTCCAACGTCTGCTGGACGAGACCGGGATCGTCCCCGCCGTGAACCAGATCGAGCTGCACCCCGGTCTCCAGCAGGAGGAGTTGCGGGACTTCCACGCCCAGCACGGCATCGTGACCGAGGCGTGGAGCCCGCTGGCACAGGGTGCCCTCCTCCAGGAGGAGGCGGTCACCGAGATCGCGGGGCGGCACGAGAAGACGCCCGCGCAGGTGGTGCTGCGCTGGCATCTTCAGCTCGGGAACATCGTCATCCCCAAGTCGGTCACCCCCGCGCGGATCCGCGAGAACATCGACCTCTTCGACTTCGAGCTCTCCGCCGGTGACATGGCCGCGCTCGGCACGCTCGACCGCGGTCTGCGTACCGGACCGGATCCCGACACCCTCAACTGACCACCCTCAACTGAGCGGGGCCGGTGCGGGAGCCCCGGCCGTCACACCGCCCAGCCACTTCAGTCCGTCGATGACGAACCGGTTCTGGACCTCGTTGCCGAACGTCCACGACAGTGTGGTGCCCGACCCGTAGTCCATGGCGTTGTGGCCGAAGTTGGTGTACAGCATCCGGTAGTTCATGTTGGACCACACGATCGGGTAATACCCGCTGTACCAGGACTGGTTGGGGTCCGTGCCCAGTGGGAAGCTCACCGGATCGACCGAGGCCAGGATGTCGATAGCGGGGTTCTTCCTGAGGTCGTTCGTCCAGCTGTACCACTCGCTCACGGCCGAGGTGAAGGTCGCGGGCAGCCTGCTGGTCGAGGGATGGGTACGGTTCTCGGTCCGCAGCACGGCGGTGGTCGGGCCCCAGGTGTTGGACTTGAACCCACCGCTGCCCAGGAACTCGTTGTGATACCAGGGCCACTTCTGGGCCTCTGTGGTGAACGCGGAGACATGGAAGCCCAGCCAGGCTCCACCGGCCCGCATGTACTGCTCGAACCCGGTGCGTTGCGCCGCCGTCTGCGGCAAGTCGTCCAGGAACAGCACCACTTGGTAGTCCCGCGGGGTGGTGCTGGTCAGGCGATTCCAGTTGTTGGTCGACTCGTAGGAGAAGTTGTTGGCGGCGGCGGTCCTGGGGAACCACTCGTTCGCTTCCTGGACGAAGCTGATGTGGGCGGCGTCCCAGGTGCCGTTGTAGAAGGCGAGCACCTTGAAGGCGGGCGCGGTGGGTGACTGCGCCCGTCCGACGCCGGGCACCGCGACCAGTCCGAGCAGCAGGGCGAGCAGTACGAGCAGGCGCGACGAGCCGTGCGCCGTAGGGGACTTGAGCATGGTCATTGTGACGATCCTTCCCGCGCCCGTTCGCTGAACGGAGGCGCATGGAATGTGGGGGATGTCGCGCACATGACAGTAGGAAGCGCTTGCTGGTCGATTTAAGAAGTGAAGCAACGCCATGTCAAGGCTTTGGTATGGACCAGCGGCCGGCCGCCCGTGGTGCCAGGGATGACGGTGGTGTCAGGGATGACGGTGGTGTCGGGGGTGACGGTGGTGTCGGGGGCGTCAGGCGTTCTCGTCCGGGTTCCACTCCAGCAGGCGGACCTTCGCCACGGTCCGCACATGGCGCCGCATCGCGGCCGCGGCGGCCTTGCCCCGCCCGCCCTCGATCGCGTCGAGGATCGCGCGGTGCTGCGCCAACGACCGCTTGGGACGGCCGGGCTGGCGCAGGGACTCGTTGCGGCTCTCGGCGATCTGCTCCGTGATGGAATTCATGAACTCGGCGAGCAGCGCGCTGTGGGCGGCGGCGGTCACCGCGGTGTGGAAGAGCCGGTCGCCCTCCACTCCGTAGCCGCCCGCCTCGATCTCGTCGGACATCTGGTGCAGCGCGTCGTGCAGCGCCGCCAGATCCAGTTCGGTGCGCCGCTCGGCGGCGAGTTCGGCGAGCTTGGTCTCCAGCGCCTCGCGCGCCTCCAGCACATCGGGCAACCGCCGCTTGCGCTCCACGAGTCGCTCGACGGGCTCGGGATCGAGGCCTGCCCGGGTCAGATAGGTGCCGCCGCCGTGCCGTACCTCGACCAGACCCTGGACCTCCAGGACGACGATCGCCTGCTTGACGGAGGCGCGGCTCACCCCCAGCCGCTGTGCCAACTCCCGCTCGGGGGGCAGTCGATCGCCCGCTCCGAGGTCGCCCTCGCTGACATAGCTGCGCAGTCGGTCGAGGACCTGCTCGTACAAACGCGGCCGGGCCATCGGCCGCAGTGCGTCGGACATCCGGACCCCCCATCGCTGCCCACTGTCTCGCGATCCTGTGCGCGCCCAGCCTAACACCGAGCGGTCAAGTGGCTGAGCCAATTCCTGTCCTATCCCTTGACGCTCGCCCCGGCCGGCCGTCAATGTGGTCCAGCCACTTGGCCAGTCGTCCAGTCAGCCAGTCGGCCAATTCCCCGCTGATTCAAGGGACCCAGGGACGGGAGCCCGCGCAATGTCCGCCGAACTGATCTCGATCCTCGTACTCGCGGTCGTCTTCGTGATCGCCACCACCCGCTCGATCAATATGGGCGCGCTCGCCTTCGCCGCCGCGTTCGGCGTCGGAGGACTGGTCGCCGGTCTCGACGCCGACGGTATCTTCGCGGGCTTTCCCGGCGATCTGTTCGTGGTGCTCGTCGGCGTCACCTATCTCTTCGCGATCGCCCGCGCCAACGGCACCACCGACTGGCTGGTCCATGCCGCGATACGGCTGGTCCGCGGCCGGATCGCGCTGATCCCCTGGGTGATGTTCGCGATAACCGGCGCGCTGACCGCCATCGGGGCCGTCTCCCCGGCCGCCGTCGCGATCGTCGCGCCGATCGCGCTCAGTTTCGCCGCCCAGTACGGGATCAGCCCGCTGCTGATGGGCGCCATGGTCGTGCACGGTGCCCAGGGTGGCGGCTTCTCGCCGATCAGCATCTACGGTTCGATCGTCAACGGCATCGTGGAGCGGGAGAACCTGCCGGGCAGCGAGCTCACCCTCTTCCTCGGCTCGCTCGTGGCCAATCTCGTCATCGCCGGGGTCGTGTTCGTACTCTTCGGCGGACTCAAGCTCTCCGGCAGGCGCGGCGAGCCCGGTGGTGCGGAGTCCGCGCGCGAGGGCGAGGAGCGCGAGGGCGAGCGGGAGCCGGAGGGGCAGCGGGGAAGTGTCCGGCTCACCCCCGCCATCGGTGCCACTCTCGCCGCGCTGGTCGCGCTCGTCGTCGCCGTCCTCGGCTTCGACCTCGACGCCGGGCTGTCCTCGCTGACCCTCGCCGTACTGCTCAGCACTGTCTGGCCGGACACCAGCCGCAGGGCCGTGGGCGAGATCGCCTGGCCGACGGTCCTGCTGATCTGCGGTGTCCTCACCTATGTCGGTGTCATGGAGGAGATGGGCACGATCGACTACGCAGGGAACGCCGTCGGGGACATCGGGATCCCGCTCCTCGCCGCCGTACTGCTCTGCTACATCGGCGCGATCGTCTCCGCGTTCGCCTCGTCCGTCGGCATCATGGGCGCGCTCATCCCGCTCGCCGTGCCGTTCCTCGCCCAGGGCGAGATCGGGGCGATCGGCATGATCACGGCGCTCGCCATCTCGGCGACGGTCGTCGACGTCAGTCCGTTCTCCACCAATGGCGCGCTGGTGCTGGCCGCCGCGCCCGATGTGGACCGTGAGCGTTTCTTCCGGCAGCTCATGGTGTACGGAGGGATGGTGGTGGCGGTGGTACCCGCCGTGGTCTGGCTGGTACTCGTGGTGCCAGGCTTCGGGTGAGCGCCGCGGCCGCAACGACCGCGATGCTCGGCCAAACTCGTCAACAGCAAGGAGAACGACGCGTGTCCCCTCTCTTCCCGGCCCTCGCCGCGCGTTCGGATCGCCCCGCACTCCGCTTCGGCGACCACGCTCTCACCTATGCCGAACTGGCGGACGCGGCCGGTGCCCTGGCGGCGCGTATCGCCGGTGAACGGCGGATCGCGGTCTGGGCCACCCCCACGCTCGGCACGGCCGTGGGGGTGGTGGGCGCGCTGCTGGCCGGGGTCCCCGCCGTCCCCGTCAACCCCAAGAGCGGCGAGCGCGAGCTGGCGCACATCGTCGCGGACAGCGCGCCCACCCTGGTCGTCGCCGAGCCGGATGCCATCCTTCCGCCCGCGCTGGCCGGGCTGGCACGCATGGACGCGACAGCCGGCGGCGGGGACGACGCGGCCACGGAACACCCGCGGACCGACGCCTTCCCCGAGCTCTCCCCGGAGGCGCCCGCTCTGATCGTGTACACCTCCGGCACCACCGGACCGCCCAAGGGCGCCGTCGTACCGCGCCGCGCCATCGCCACGAACCTGGACGCGCTGGAGGACGCCTGGCAGTGGACCGCCGACGACGTACTCGTCCACGCACTGCCGCTCTTCCATGTCCATGGGCTGATCCTCGGTATCCTCGGCCCGCTGCGCCGCGGCGGGTTCGTCCGCCATCTGGGCAGGTTCGACACCGAGGGCGTCACGCGCGAACTGTCCTCGGGCGCCACGATGCTCTTCGGCGTACCGACGATGTACCACCGCATCGCCGAGGCGCTCGCCACCGATCCGGCGCTCGCGAAGGCGCTGGCCGGGGCGCGCCTGCTGGTGTCGGGCTCCGCCGCGCTGCCCGTGCACGACCATGAACGGATCGCCGCGGCGACCGGCCGGCGGGTCCTCGAACGGTACGGCATGACGGAGACCCTGATGAACACCAGCGTGCGGGCGGACGGCGAGCCGCGCGCCGGGACCGTCGGGGTACCACTGGGCGGTGTCGAACTGCGGCTCGTCGACGAGTCGGGTGTCGCGTTCGAGGCGTACGACGGCGAGACGGTCGGCGAGATCCAGGTACGCGGCCCGAATCTCTTCACGGAGTATCTGAACCGGCCCGACGCCACCGAAGCCGCCTTCACCGACGGCTGGTTCCGCACCGGGGACATGGCGATCCGCGACCCCGACGGCTATGTCCGTATCGTCGGCCGCAAGGCCACCGACCTGATCAAGAGCGGTGGGTACAAGATCGGCGCGGGGGAGATCGAGAACGTTCTGCTGGAGCATCCCGGGGTACGGGAGGCCGCGGTGACCGGCGAGCCCGACGCGGACCTCGGCGAGCGGATCGTCGCCTGGATCGTCCCGGCCCATGCCGAAGCGCCGCCGTCCGCACAGGAGTTGGCCGATCATGTGGCGGCGCAGCTCGCCGCGCACAAGCGGCCACGCACCGTACGGTATCTGGACGCCCTGCCCCGCAATGACATGGGCAAGATCATGAAGCGCGCGCTCCATGGCTGAGCGGCCGAACGCGCGCGAGGCCATCGCCACCGTCGTCGACGAGGGCGCCTTCACCGAACTGCCCGCACCCCAGGGCGTGTCCGCGCCGGACGGGCCGCTGGGATGGGAGGGGTACGACGCCTCGCGCGCCCGCGCCGAGGAACGTACCGGGGAGAAGGAGTCCGTCGTCTGCGGCACCGCACGGATCGGCGCGGTCGAAGCGGTGCTGATCTCCTTCGAGTTCGGCTTCCTCGGCGGCTCCCTGGGGGAGCGCACCGGCGATCTGCTCGAAGCCGCGTACACCCTGGCGCGGGAGCGGGGGCTGCCGGTCGTCTCGCTCATCGCGACCGGGGGCAGCCGGATGCAGGAAGGGATGCGCGCGCTGCTCCAACTCCAGCGCGTGGCACGACAGTCCGCCCTGACCCGGGAAGCGGGACTGCCGCAGCTGGCGGTTGTGCGCGACCCGACGACCGGCGGTGGCTGGGCCACGCTCGGAGCGGGCGCCGATGTCGTACTGGCGCTGCCGGGCGCCCAGATCGGTTTCGCGGGCTCGCGCGTGCGCCCCGCGGACGCCGATCCGTACGCCTACACGGCCGAGGCGCAGCTCGCCGCGGGCCATATCGACGCGGTGGTGGTCCGGCACGAGCTGCGCGCCACCGTCGGCCGCTGGCTGAACCTGCTCATGGGAGGCGTACGGGACGCCGCGCCGTGCGCCGCCCCGCCTCCGGACGGGCTGGGCAGCGCGGGGCTCCCGGCCACCGGATGGGAGGCCGTACTTCAGGCTCGTGTCCCTCAACGTCCCCGGGCCGCCGCGTACTTGGACGCCTACTTCGCCCACCGCGAGGCGATCGGCGGAGACCGCTGCGGTGGTACCGACCCCGGGATGCTGTGCGGATTCGGCCGACGCGAAGGGCGGACGGTCGCATACGCGGCGCAGTGCGGCACCGCCACGCTCCCGGCCGGCTATCGCACGGCCGCCCGGCTGGTGCGGCTCGCGGGCCGGCTGGGTATCCCCGTACTGACGCTGGTGGACACGCCCGGTGCGGCCAATGACGCGGAGGCGGAGAGGGCGGGAGCGGGCAGCGCCATCGCGGACCTGTTCGCGGCCATGGCCACCTCCCCGGTCCCCGTCACCACGCTGCTGATCGGCGAAGGCGGCTCCGGCGGTGCGCTGGCCCTGTCGGCGCCGGACAACACCTGGGCCACGCCGGACAGTTACTTCTCCGTCATCGCGCCGGAACTGGCGGCGGCGATCCTCAAACGCGCCCCGGATGAGGCCCGGGTGACGGCCGACCAGCTCCGGCTGCGCCCTCAGGATCTGGTGTCCCTGGGGGTGGTACGAGGGATCGTGCCGGGGCCGGGGCCGGGGCCGGGGCCGGGGCCGGGGCCGGGGCCGGGGCGGGGGCCACGGCCGGGAGAGGCGTGAGGCGTGAGGCGTGAGGCGGTACGGTACGGCCCACGACGGGGGATTCTCATGGCCCTCTCACAAGCTTTTCAGACAATGTGCTTAAGGTGAGGGCTGTGACGTACACAACTCCGCCCGGCTGGCATCCCGACCCGGGGCACACAGGTGAAGGACCACGCCAGGAACGCTGGTGGGACGGTTCCGCGTGGACCGACGAAGTCCGCGCCGCCCCGCCCGCCGAGTGGGATCCGCCCGCCTCGGTGCCCCCTCCGGCGGCGCCCCCCGCCGCCGGGCTCTCCCCCGAATCACCCCACCCGATATCGCCGTATCCGATACCGCCGTACCCCTCGACACCGCCGCCCGGCACACGGCGCGGCGGGCGGCGGATGGCGATCGGCGCCATCGCCGCGGTCGTCGCGGTGGCCATCGCGGGAGGTTTCTATCTGCTCGGGCGCGACAGCGGTGGCGACAACGAGGCGGGCCAGGCGGGCTCCGGCCCGTCCGCCGCCCCCTCGCGGCCCGGCCAGCAGAGCCCGGCGCCCGACGGCCCGCGAGACGGCGGCCCCGGCGGTGAGAACGGCGGGCCCCAGCAGCAGCCGCAGACGGAGGACGGCTATGCCACCGACGCGGCCAGCGGGATCAGCATTCCGGTACCGGACGGCTGGACCGGTGAATCCGGGACCATCGGGGCCGGGGTGACGACCGGGAAGTACGAGTGCCCCGGGGACACCTCGCAGAGCTGTGTGCGCGGCGGGGTGTTCTCCGCTCCCGCGGCCGCCCTGAAGGTCGACGCCACCACGGCCAAGGCGGCGGCCGAGAAGGACATCGAGGTCAACGCCGAGGAATCCTACGGCGGCACGATCTACGGAGACATCTCCTCGCACCAGCAGCTGAAGTCGGAAGAGGTCACCGTCGCCGGGCAGAAGGGCTATCTGGTGCGGTGGAAGGTCGTCACGAGCAAGGGGGACGACGGCTATGTGCAGTCGCTCGCCTTCACCTCGCCGACATCACCGGAGCTGATGGTCCTCGTACGCTCCGGATTCGATGTCAACGACAAGGCACCGAAGCTGACCGTCATGGACGAGATCACCAAGGGGATCAAGGCGGCGGCGGGCACCGGTTCGGGAGGCAGCGGCCAGGGGGTCTGACCGCCGACGTCCACGCTTCCGCACCGGGCGGGCCGCTCCGAGCGGCCCGCCCGGTGCCGGCTTGCGCGTCAGTTCCTGGGCCGGCTCGCGTCCGGGTCGCGGCCCAGGACGTAGAGCTCGGGCAGATTGACCACGATCGCCTCCTGCGTGCTGCGGGCGATCACCACCACGGCCTCGTCGTCCGGGCTGGGGTTCTCCTCACGATGCGGGACGTACGACGGTACGAAAATGTAGTCACCGGGCGAGGTACGGATCCGGATCTCTTCCGGCGTACCGCTGGAGTCGTCCAGGAACACGAACTCCGGGTGCCCCTTCACCACATGGATCGCCGTCTCGGAGGCGCCATGGTGGTGGTTGGAGGACGCGGTGTCGGGCGCCACATGTGTCTGGCCCATCCAGATGCGCTCCGAGCCGACGGTGGATCCGCTGATCGCGGCGAAGCGCCGCATGCCACCTGTCTGCGCGGTATCGCCGTCGAGCGCGTCCGCACGGATGTGATGCAGCCGCGCGCGCAGCGGCAACGCACCGCGCGCCGTACCGTGTTCATCGTCGTGGTCCTGGTCCGGAAGGTCGGGATGGAACGCGTCGTGCTCGGTGTGCGAGGCCATGGAGATCCTGCTCTTCGGTGCCGCGGGCCGCGGGGGTGTGGTCCCGGCGCCGACCGTAGAGAGCGCGGCGAATGGATGTCAAGATGTGTCCATTACCGCCGAGCAGGCCGTTCCCGGTTGCCGGCCGGTGCTTCAGCGGATGTTCGAGCAGGCAGGGAACCCCCTCGGGAGAAGGTCGCACATGCAGATCTCGGCGAAGGCGGACTACGCGGTGAGGTCGCTCGTAGAACTCGCCGCCGACAGCGGACGACCCCTCACCTGTGAGGGCATCGCCTCCTCCCAGGACATCCCGTTCCGCTTCCTCAAATCGGTCTTCCGCGATCTGCGGCAAGCCGGTCTGGTCCGCAGCCGGCGGGGCTGTGAAGGGGGTTACTGGATCGGCCGCGACCCGGCCGCGATCAGTGTCGCCGAGGTCATGACGGCGGTGGACGGGGAATTCCTCACCCTGCGCGGCGCGCGCCCCGACACGCTGACATACCCCGGCGCGGCCCAAGGACTGCCGGACCTGTGGCGCGCCGTCGAGGCCGCCGCGCAGGCGGTGCTCGGGCGTACCACCATCGCGGAACTCGCCACGAAGGGGGCGCGGGAGGACGGCGCGGGCCGGGAGCCGACTCGGGAGCCGCGTCGGGAGCCGGGTCAGGAGCCGGGCAGCGAAGGCGGTCCGGCGCGCGATGTCTCCCCGACCGTATCCGCGTCCGCATGACGCCGGATGAGGTGATCCGCGAGACGCCGGAGTCGGTCCGGGTGGCTTCCGACACGATCCGTGCCACTCCTCGTGCGGACCGGCCGCTGGTCTCGGTCACCGAGTTCACCGACCCGGCCTGCCCCTGGGCCTGGGGCTCCGAGCCGGTGTTCCGGCTGCTGAGACTCACGCTCGGATCGCGCGCCCACTGGCGGCCCGTCTTCGGCATCCTCTTCGACGAGGACGACGACCCGGCCCCCGACCCGGCGGCCGAGGCCCGCTGGTACGAGCGGTTCATCCGCGAGGTCACGGTCCACACGGACGCGCCCTGCGCACCGAGGCTGCGCTGGCTGACCCGGTCCAGCCTGCCCGCCTCGCTCGCCGCCAAGGCCGCCGGGTCCCAGGGCCCCGAGGTCGCCGAGCGGGTGCTGCGCCGACTGCGGGAGAGCACGTTCGTCCTGGGGGCACCCGCCGACACTCCGGACGGAATCCGCGGTGTGGTACGGGGCGTACCGGGCCTGGACAGTGACCGCTTGCTGCGCGAACTGGCCGCCCGGGAGACCAGGGACGCGGTACGCGCCGACTGGGCCGAGACTCGTCGGCCTATCCCGGAAGTGCTCGGCCTCGAAGGGCCGGGACCGCATCCCGGCGGTGCCAAGGAGGCCGGGGACCACCGCCGTTACGCGCTGCCGACGCTGCTGTTCGACGGTCCGGGCGGCCGGGTGTGCGTACCAGGTTGGCAGCCCCCGGAGACTTATCTCGAAGCCGCTCGTACGGCGGCCGGGGACCGGCTCCCCCTCACCCCCGTACGCCTCCCCGCCGCGGCCGCGCTGGAGCGCTGGCGCAGTCTGACGGGACCCGAACTCGCCCTGCTCACCGAGGAGTCGACGGCCCCCGCCGAGGCCGTGCGCGTCGACACCGGGCATGGCCCGCTGTGGCTGCATCCTGACGAGGCGCATGCCCGTGAGCAGTCCTCGTTCGCGGTGAAAGCGCAGGTCGCCGGGGTCTCGGACGATGAGACACCAAGAGGTGTCCATTGACAGCGCCTCGCGGGACCGTGAGGATACTGGGCATGCGTTCGATGCATCCTGCCGTGGTCTGCCGCTACGTGGATTACCTGCGTACCTCCAGCGCCCTCTGTCGCTGACCGACCTGTCGAGGCCGGCCTTCCGAGGCCCTCGGCACCCCGGCCCTGCCCCGCTCCCCGGCGGCGCCCCCCGGTAACCCCGGGACACGCGACCGCGTGATGGGCCGGGGACGTACGCCGGTTTCCTCCGCCGGGCCCGTCGTCCTTCCTCGTCCGGGACTCTTTCGTCCGGGACTCTTTCGTCCGGCGCCCGGCCGGTGGCACTTCGCTCCGAGAACGGACTCTCCCGAGTCGCCGTACCCGCCCCGATGCCGCGGCGGTGCACGGCGTCGCCGCTCGTGCGCCACCGCGCCCCCGGCCCGCCCGCGCCGACCAGCGCGCCGCGCAACTCCCCTGACTCCATGGTCCGTTGCCCGGCCGCTTGCGGGTGGCCGTTTCTGTCCGACGCGGGCCCTCCCCGCCCTCCGCCCGTGTCCCGCCCGCTCCTCTCCCGTTTCGCCGGGGCCTCGCCCAGGCGTCCCACGGCCCCGCCCGCGTACCCGAGTGCACCGGTACGGCCCAGAAAGGTGGCGCACCCATGCCGATCCTCCGCACCCCTTCCACCACCGCCGGCGCGGACCGCCCGGCCACCGCACCGCCGTCCGCTCCGCCGTCCGGTTCCGGCCCCGGCACCGATCCAGGCCCCGCCCCCGGCCTCGGACGGCGGTCGTTCCTCGGACTCTCGCTCGGCGCGGGCGCCGCACTCGCCCTCACCGCCTGCGCAGGCGGCACCACCTCGTCGGCCGGCGCTCAGGGTGCCACCCTCAAATGGGGCTGGAACCTGACGACTTCCTGGGATCCGGTCACCTCCTCCGCCGGCTGGGACGTGCACTCCCTCTCCCTCGTCTACTCGGGGCTCACCACACTCGACCAGGCCGGGAACGCCGTTCCCGCCCTGGCCACCTCATGGAAGTACAACGCCGAGGGCACCGTCGTCACCTTCGCCCTCCGCCAGGGGCAGAAGTTCAGCGATGGCACCCCGATCGACGCCACCGCCGTGAAGAAGAGCCTCGAACGCGGCCGGGACCACGAGAAGTCTCTGGTCGCCTCGCAACTCGTCGGCGTCGAGCGGATCACGGCCGTCGACGCCCGCACCGTCGAACTGCGGCTCACCGAGCCCGACTTCCAGATACCGCTGCTCCTCGCCGGGAAGACCGGGATGATCGTCAACCCGAAGGTCTTCGAGAGCGACGCCGCGAGCCTCGCCACGGAGCCGGCCGGCTCCGGGCCGTACACCCTGGTCTCGTACGTCCAGAACTCGAAGGCCGTGCTGCGCCGCAACCCGGACTACTGGGACGCCGGCCGTGTCAAGATCGAGAACTTTGAGCTCTATCCGCTCCCCGAGCCGTCGACGGTGGTCGCCGCTCTCACCTCGGGGCAGTACAACGTGGCGCAGATACCCGGCCGTCAGGTGGAGGCGGCCAAGGCCGCGGGCCTGGAGGTCCAGGTCATCCCCTCCATGGTGGTGGCCGTGCTCGATGTCCATATCGGCAAGGAGCCCTACACCAACCCCGATGTGGTCCTGGCGCTGAAGTACGCCATCGACCGCGAGGAACTGGTCAGGACCGCGTCCTTCGGGCATGGCGACGCCACCCGTCAGCCGTTCCCCCAGGGCTACGCGGGCCATGACGACGCCCTGGACGAGCTCTACCCGTACGACCCCGAGAAGGCGCGGGAGCTGCTGGCGAAGGCGGGCCATGCCGATGGGCTGGAGATCACGCTGTCCGCCCAGAACGCCGAGGGCGTACCGGAGCTGATCCAGGCTCAGCTGAAGAAGGTCGGCATCACCGCCACGATCGAGACCGTCCCGGCGGCCCGCGCCACCCAACTCGTCTATGTCCAGCGGAGCAAGGCGCTCTACGTCGACCAGTTCGCCGGGCGCGAGTCCGCCACCCAGGGCTTCCAGGTGCTCTTCGGCAAGGAGGGCCTGATGAACCCGGGCCGTACCACCTCGCCGGAGCTGGAGAAGGCGCTCGACGAGGTCCGCCGCACGCCGCTGGACGCGCCCGACTATCCGGCCGTTCTCCAAAAAGCCACCGGGATCGCCGTACGGACCATGCCGAATGTCTTCCTCTACACCACGCCGCGCATCCTGGCGCGCAATCCCAAGGTCTCCGAGATCCCCGCGTACACCGTCGTCCAGCGGTTCGAGGGGGTCACCGTCTCATGACCGCGCCCGTACTGGCGGGGCCGTCGCGCCCCGCGCGGCTCGCGCGCGGGGGCGCCGTACGCCGACGGCTCGCCGGGGCGCCCCGGCCGCTCGGCCGGCTGCTCCTCACCACCGCCACGGTCTTCGTAGGAGCCTCGCTCCTCACCTTCGCCCTCGGTGCCCTGTCCGACGCCAATCCGGCCGCGGCCGTGCTCGGCGACCAGGCGACCCCGGCCGATATCGCCCGTATGGAGGCGCGGTTCGGCCTGGACCGGCCGCTGTACGCGCAGTATCTGAGCTGGCTCGGCCACGCGCTCACCGGCGATCTCGGGGTCTCGTGGTTCACCGGCGTCCCCGTCGCGGACAGCGTCGCGCAGGCGCTGCCGGTGGATCTGTCCATCGCGGGGCTTGCCCTGCTGCTCGCCGTACTGATCGGCGGTGGGGCCGGTATCGCCGCCGCGCTGAACAGCGGCGGACGGATCGACCGGGCCGTTACGCTCGTCTGCTCGGTCCTCGCCACACTGCCGCCCTTCCTCATCGGGATCGTGCTGATCGTCGTCTTCGCGGTGCAGCTCGGCGCACTGCCCACCGGCGGGTACGTACCGCTCGGGCAGAGCCCGGGGGAGTGGCTGCGGTACGCGCTGCTCCCCGCGTTCGCCCTCAGCCTGGACGCGGCCGCGTCCCTCGCCCGGCAGCTGCGGACCTCGCTCGTCGGGGCCCTGCGCGAGAACTATGTGACCGGCGCCGAGATGCGTGGTTTCTCGGCGCGGCGCGTGCTGTTCGGCCATGTCCTGCGCAACGCGGCGGGACCCGCGCTCTCCGTCCTCGGGGTGAGCGTGCCCGTGATCCTGGGCGGCGCGGTGGTCACCGAGAAGATCTTCAATCTGCCGGGAATCGCCCAGTTGTCGCTCCAGTCCGCCGAGCAGCACGACATCCCCGTCATCCAGGGAACGCTGCTGGTGACCGTCGCCGTCGTGCTCGTCGCCAACATCGGTGTCAACGCGGCGCTCAGCGCGCTCAACCCGGCGGCCCGCGGGGGCGCGGGCGGCGGCCGTGGCGCCGCCGCGGAAGGCGGGGCGTCATGAGAACCCTTCGCCGCACCTGGCGGCTGCCCTCGGCCCGGATCTCGCTGGCCGTGCTGGCCCTCGTCGGGCTGCTGGCGGTCGCGGGCGGCGCCCTCGCCCCGCACGATCCGCTGGCCCAGCACCCGGTGGACATGCTGCACGGACCCAGCGCCGCGCACCCGCTCGGGACCGACTACCTGGGACGTGATGTCCTCAGCAGGCTCCTGGCGGGCACGGGAAGTTCGATCGTCGGCGCCCTGGAGGCCGTCGGGGCGGCGATGCTGATCGGAATCGTGCCCGGGATCGCCTCCGTATGGCTCGGCAGGACCGTCGAATGGACGGCGCAGCGAGCCGCGGACACCTTGATGATCATGCCGTTCACGGTCTTCGCGATCGCCGTGGTCGGCGCGCTGGGCAACGGTATGCACCAGGCGATGCTGGCGCTGGGCGTGCTCTTCGCCCCGCTGTACTTCCGGGTGACGCGCGCGGCGGTGCTGGGCCTGAAGCAGGCTCAGTACGTCGAGGCGGCGGAGCTGATGGGCGCGAGCCGCTGGTGGATCCTGCGCACCCATGTCTGGGGCAAGATCCTGCCCACGGTGGCCGTCACGACGGCCCAGGCCGTCGGACAGGCGCTGCTGGTGGTCGCGTCCCTGACCTTCCTGGGGCTGGGTGTCCAGCCGCCCGCGCCGACCTGGGGCGGGATGCTCGCGTCCGACCTGGGTTATCTGGCGCAGCAGCCCTGGGCGCCGCTGATCCCGGGCGCCGCGATCATGATCACGGTCGGCGCTCTGAACATTCTCGCGGACGCGATACGCGACAGCGGCGCGGCGGCCGGCGATCCCCGGGTGCCGGCCCGGGCCCCGTCCCTCGGGACAGCGGCTCCGGTGCCGTCGGTGGGGGCGGCGGCTCCGGTCCCGGTCGCGCTACCGCATCAAGTCCCGCAGCGGGAGGGCGAGTTGACCGACGCATCGACCGACGAATCGACCGGTGAGTTGACCGACCCCGCCGCCTTCCCGGCGGGCCCCGCTCCCCGTACCACCCATGGCCACTCGGAGGAGGTCGAGCAGCGTGTCACCACTGGCTGACCACGACACGCCGCCCGTCGCGGTGTCAGGACCGGTCGACCCCGTACTGACCGTCGACGGGCTCGATGTCACCGTCCCCGGCGGAGCGCACGCCGTCCGGGACGTGTCCTTCACCCTCACGCGTGGCGAAGCCGTCGGGCTCGTGGGGGAGTCCGGCAGCGGGAAGAGCCTGACCTGCCGGTCCGCACTCGGTGTGCTGCCCGCCGGATGCGCGGTGTCGGGCGGCCGTATCACCCTGGGCGCCAACGGCACCGAACCGGCCGCCGATCTCACCGCGTTCACCCGTAAGCAGTGGAACGCGGTGCGCGGCAGCAGGATCGGCGCCGTGTTCCAGGACCCCGCCTCCTATCTCAACCCCTCGCTCACCGTGGGACGCCAGCTCGCCGAGCAACTGCGGGTGGTAGGCGGGCTCTCCCGTACGGACGGGCGCGGCCGAGCCGTCGAGCTGTTCGCCGCCGTCGGACTGCACCGCCCCGAGGAGGTCTTCCACCAGTATCCGCACGAGCTGTCGGGCGGGATGCTCCAGCGCGTGCTGATCGCCGTCGCCGTGTCCTGCGCACCCGAACTCCTCATCGCGGACGAGGCCACCACCGCCCTCGATGTGGTCATCCAGGCGGAGATCCTCGAACTCCTCCAGCGCCTGCGGGCCGAACAGGGCCTCGCCCTGCTCCTCGTCACCCATGACCTGGCCGTGGTCGCCGAGAGCTGCGACCGCGTCCTCGTGATGTACGCGGGCGAGATCGTCGAGGACGGTCCGACCGCCGAGGTGCTCGCCGCGCCCGCGCATCCGTACACCGAGGCGCTGCTGCGGGTCGCGTCGATCGGTGCGTGGGGACGCCGTGAGCTGGACATCATCCCCGGCCGGCCACCGGAGACCGGCGCCGTACTGCCCGGCTGCCGGTTCGCCGACCGCTGCGCCCACGCCGCCGCCCGGTGCACCGAGGGGCCCATCGCCCGCTACGCGCTGGACGACGGACACGGGGCCCGTTGCCTGCGCCCCGCCGGACTGCTGGACGAAGCGCCGCCCACGCGCCCCGGGGGCGACGGATCTCCCGCGGATGCCACAGCATCCGCCACCGCCACCACTGCCGCCACCGCCACCACTGCCGCCACCGCCACCACTGCCGCCACCGCCACCGCTTCCGCCTCCACACCCGAACCCACGTCGGAAGGAGCCTCCGCATGACCACCGTCCTGGGCCGGGACCTCACCACCCGGAAGGCAGAACCGGCCGCGTCACCAGGAGATCGGGCACCGCTGCTGGAAATCAGCACACTGACCGTGTCGTACGGCCGCCGGGCCACTGCGCTGCGGCGCGCCGGCACCACGCGGGTGCTTTCCGGCGTCGATCTCACCGTACGTACGGGCGAGATCCTCGGGATCATCGGCGAGACCGGCTCGGGCAAGACCACCCTGGCCCGTGCCACGGTCGCTCTGGTACGGCCAGAGGCGGGCAGCATTGCCTTCGAGGGCACCGATCTGGCCCGGCTCACCCGTCGTGAGCTGCGGGAGTTTCGGCGTACGGGACGGGTGCAGTTCATGTTCCAGGACCCGCTACGGTCCCAGGACCCGGAGTTGACGGTACGCCGGACAGTGGCTGAGCCACTCGCCGCCGTCGGCGCGCTCACCCGCCGGGAACGGGCCGAGCGTGCCGACGAGGCGCTGGCGCTGGTGGGGCTGGACGCGCAGGCGCTGGGATCGCGTATCCCCGGGCAGCTCTCCGGCGGCCAGCGGCAACGGGTCTCACTCGCCCGCGCCATCGTCACCCGGCCACGCCTGCTGCTCAGCGACGAGCCGGTCAGCGCGCTGGACGCCTCCAACCGCAATCTCGTACTGGGCCTGCTCGACCGACTCCGCCGTGAGCTGGGCCTCGCCGTCGTCGTCATCTCCCACGACCTCAGCTCGCTGGCGGGGATCGCGGACCGGGTCGCCGTCCTCTTTCGCGGACGTCTCGTGGAACAGGGCCCCATCGGTGCGGTACTTGAGCGTCCCCGGCATCCGTACACCGCGCTGCTCACCGCATCCGCGCCGAGCGTACGCGGTGAACACCGGCTGCCGCCCGCCCAGTTGAGGCCCGCGCCGGAGCGCGAGCCATGGCCGGACGACGAGGGCTGTGTCTTCGCGCCACGCTGCCGCTTCGCGGGACCGGAGTGCCGGGACGAGCCGCGTCCCGCCGCCGTCATGGGGGCCGGGCGGTCCCACGCCGTGGCCTGCCACCGCGCCGACGGCTGGCGAGCCCTGCTCGGCTGACCGACGCGGGAGACCCACCCCGCGATGCCTCCCGGAAGGAGAGCCACCCCCGTGGACGCGGAACCACCCCACGACCATCGAGTTCGCGCGCTGCCGCCCCTGGACCTCGGCCGGCTCCCCGCCCTCACCACCTCACTCGCCGCCCGTGCGGCCGAACACGACCGCGACGCCTCCTTCCCGGCCGAGGGGTTCGTTCTCGCCCGGGAGGCCGGGCTGCTCACCGCCACCGTGGCGGTCCGGCACGCCGGACCCGGGGCCGGACTCGCCGACACCGTTCGCATCCTGCGCGCGCTCGGGGCAGGGGACCCGGCCGTCGCGCTGGTCACCGCCATGACGCTGTTCACGCATGCCGCGGAGGCCCGCACCCCGGGCTGGCCGCCCACCGCGTACGCCGCGCTGCTCGACGAGGCGGCGACCGGAGTGGCCCTGGTCAACTCGCTGCGCGTGGAGACGCAGTTGGGCAGCCCGGTACGCGGCGGACTGCCCGCCACCACCGCCCGGCGCGAGTGCGGTGACTGGCTGCTGACCGGACGGAAGATCTACTCGACCGGCGCCGTCGGGCTCAGCCGCATGCTGGTCTTCGCGCGGACGGACGAGGACCCCGTACGTGTCGGTACCTTCATCGTGCGCGCCGGCAGCCCGGGGCTGACCATCGAACCGACCTGGGACCATGTCGGACTGCGCGCCAGCCGAAGCGACGATGTCGTCCTCGACTCCGTACCCGTACCGGTCGACGATGTCATCGCGCTCGACGAACCCGGCGATATCCCGGGCGCCCGGCCCGACGTGGAGACCGGCGCCTGGAACGCACTCGGGCTGACCGCCCTCTATCTGGGCATCGCGGGCGCGGCCAGGGACTGGCTCACCGGCTCTCTGCACGAGCGGGTCCCGACCGCGCTCGGGGCGCCACTGGCCACCCTGCCCAGGTTCCAGAGCGCGGTCGGCGAGATCGAGGCCGCTCTCCTGGGGGCGAACACGCTGGTCGACGCGGTGGCCGGGCGGATCGACGACGGCGACCCGGAGGCCGCGGAGCAGGCCGGCGCCATCAAGGTGCTCGGCACCCGCGCCGCCATCACGGCCGTCGAACAGGCCGTCGCGCTCACCGGCAATCACGGCCTCACCCGCGCCAACCCGCTCCAGCGGCACTACCGCGACGTGCTGTGCGCGCGGGTGCACACACCACAGGACGACTCCGTACTGCTCACCACCGGCCGCGCGGCGCTCGCCCGCGCGCTCGACCGCCGGTCCGCATCGAAAGGCGACTGAACCCATGCCGGATCCGACCGCACCATTCGCCCCCACGGTCCCCGCCACTCCCGAGTCCCCCGCCGCTCCTGTGGCGGCTTCCGCCCCGGTGATCCCCGCCGCCCCCCAGGGCCCGAACCCTCACGGCGTCGAGTTCATCGGCATGATCGGAACCCAGGACGCCTCCGAGGCCAGGCCGCCCAGCGGGCCCGTCATCGACCGTGATTACACGGACCGGTTCGCCCGCGCCCACGAGGACGCCGGCTTCGACCGGATCCTCATCGGCTACAGCTCAAGCAGGCCCGACGGCGCGCAGGTCGCCGCCTATGTCGCCGCCAGGACCGAGCGCCTCGGTCTGCTCGTCGCCCACCGACCCGGCTTCATCGCGCCGACGCTCGCGGCCCGTTCCTTCGCCACGCTCGATCAGTTCAGTGGTGGACGCGTCGCCGTGCACACCATCACCGGCGGCAACGACACCGAGCAGCGCAGGGACGGCGACTACCTGGACAAGGAGGAGCGCTACGACCGCACCGACGAGTATCTGTCCATCCTGCGCCGTGCCTGGTCGTCCGCCGAACCCTTCAGCCACGAGGGGCGTCATTACCGCTTCGAGGGGTATGGGTCCGAGGTCCTGCCCTGCCACCCGTCGGGCATCCCGCTCTACTTCGGTGGCTCCTCCGAGGCCGCCTATCGGGTGGGCGGCAAGCACGCGGACACCTTCGCGCTGTGGGGTGAGCCGCTCGCCGAGACCGCCGAGCAGATCGCGTCCGTGCGCGCGGCGGCCGTCGCCGCCGGGCGCACCGCACCCCCGGGTATCAGCGTGTCCTTCCGCCCGATTCTCGGCGCCACCGAGGACCTGGCCTGGGAGCGGGCGCACCGCATCCTGGCCACCATCAAGTCCGGTGCCGGACGGCCCTTCTTCGACCAGGCGCGCCACCACCAGGGGCAGAGCGGTCCGGCCGACGCCGGCCCCGCCAACGTCGGTTCGCAGCGGCTGCTCGCCGCGGCGGCCAAGGGCGACCTCCATGACCGCGCGCTGTGGACGCCGACAGCCACCGCCACCGGAGCGGGTGGCAACACCACGGCCCTTGTCGGTACCCCGGAGACCGTCGCGCGTGCGCTGCTCGACTATGTCGACATCGGTGCGACCACGCTGCTCATCCGTGGGTACGACCCGCTGGACGACGCGGTCGAGTACGGGCGCGAGCTGATCCCGCTCGTCCGTCAGGAACTCGCCCACCGCGGGACCAACGCGGCGGCCTCGCCGGTCGCGTCGTCCGCCCGGCCCGCTGACGCGCTCGGCAGCCACCGATGACCGAGCTGTTCGACCCGGCCGGCACCGCCCGGTCCGTGGCCGGGCCCGATCCCCACCGTCGAGACGGGCGACCTGTGACCATACGGATGAAGGGAAGCGGCATGACCATGTCCGCGGAACGCGGCGCGGCCACCGACGAGATACTGCGCCGCACGCTGCGGCGGCACGCGGCCGGGGTCACCGTGATCACGGTTCCAGGGCCGGCCGGCTTCACCGCGACCTCGTTCACCTCGGTCTCGCTGGAACCGGCGCTGGTCTCCTTCTGCCTCGGTCTCACGGCCTCCACGCTCGACGCCGTACAGCGCGCCGACCGCTTCGCCGTCCATGTGCTCGGCACCGAGAACACCACGCTCGCCCGGCAGTTCGCGCGCAGCGGCATCGACCGGTTCGCGGGGGTCCCCTGGACGGCGGACCATGACGGACTGCCACTGCTTCAGGGCGTTCCGGCCTGGCTCAGCGCCCGGGTGACACTGCGTCAACGCATCGGTGATCATGTCCTGGTGGTCGGCGAGGTCGAGTCGGGCGGCGGTCATGGCGAGGGGCAGGCGCTGGTGCACCACAACGGCGCGTTCGCCGCGCCGGTGGCGCTTCCACCGAACTGAATCCTGTCCGGCGGCCCATGGGCGTGCTGCCCACGGCCGTGCCGGTTGCCCGGATGTTCTCCGTGGCGGCCGGAGCGCGGAGTTGTGTCCGCCTTCCGGCCCTCACGGGGCGTCACGTTTTTGACGTTCACTGTTCAACTGGCCGACACCCACTCTGCCTGAAAACGTCCGTATGTGCGTATGGCATGAATCATGGCAACGCAGGACCGGAATCGGACAGAGACAGATGTGAACCATTCGCCCCGCGCCCGCATACGCGCCGGCGACCCGGCCGAATTCGGGCGGCTATTCGAAGATTACGCCGGAATCGTCTATCGCTATGCCATGCGCGTAACCGGTGACTGGGCCACCGCCGAGGATGTCGTGTCGCTGACCTTTCTGGAGGCGTGGAGGCTGCGCGAAAGGGTGCACCCCGAGGGGGAGAGCCTGCGTCCCTGGCTGCTCGGAATCGCCACCAATGTCCTGCGCAACAGCGCCCGCACAGCCAGACGCCATGACCTCGCGCTCGCCCGGCTCCCGGAACCGGAAGCCGTACCGGACTTCGCGGAAGGTCTGGCCGCCCGGCTGGCCGACAGCGAGGAACTGGCCGCCGCGCAGGTGGCGTTGGGCGGGCTCCGGCGTGCGGAGCGGGAGGTTTTCGCCCTGTGTGTCTGGGAAGGGCTCGACCACGCGGCCGTCGCCAAGGCACTTGGGGTGGCCGTCGGCACCGTACGCTCCCGGCTCTCCCGCGCCCGCGGGCGGCTCCGGCAACTCACCGAAGCGGAACTGCGCCGCAGCAGAGCCCAGCACCTTGGAGCCAAGGACAGCAGAGCCCACAGCGGCAGAGGCGAAAGCGGCAGACGCGACAGCGGCAGAAAGGATACGCAACGCTCCTCCTCCCGCGGACAGTTCATAGAGAGCCGCACTTCGGCGGTCGCGTCGGCACAGGAAGGAAATTGATGAGTTCCTTCTCGCGATGGCGGTCCCACGCCGGGCATGAGGAATCCTTTCCGCTCCCCCCGGCGCCACAATGCGAGGAACTCTCCGCCGAGCGGCGGAATCTCCTCAAGCAGCGTTTCTTGCGACAAATCACCCGGGAATCCGCGCCCGAGCCCTCACCCGTACGACCGGACCGTTCTGCCCGGCATCGGCCGGCCGGCCTCGTGGCCGCCCCCGCTCTGCTCGTCGCCGCCCTGGCCACGGTGACCACCCTCACGGGCGTGTTCCGCGGCTCCGCGGCCGACCACCACGAAGCGGTGCGGCTGCTGGACCGTATCGCCCTGGTGGCCGCCGAGCGCCCGGCCAGGACGGTGCGCGACGAGCAGTACGTGTACACGAGGATCAAGGGCTCGTGGCCGGTGTCGGACGAGGGCACGGACGTCTTCATCCGTGAGGACTGGATCGCGGTGGACGGCGAGCGGAACGGCCTCGCCCGGCAGGTGTTCGAACCGGGAAGCCCTTCGCTGGACTCCCGTCGCCCTGACGGGAGGATGGTGCTCGGCAAGGACCCCGAAAAGACCACTTACCGTGAGCTGGAGGCCCTTCCCACCGACCCGGACGCCCTGCTGGAGAAGATCGAGAAGGACACCGAGGGGCAGGGCCCGACCCCCGGCCAGGCGGTCTTCGAGGCCATCGCCGAGATGCTCCCGCAGTCGACCCTCCGGCCCGAGCTGAACGCGGCGCTGTACCGGGCGACCGCCAAGATCCCCGGGGTTGTCGTCAGACAGGGCGCCATCGACGCCGCGGGACGGTATGGAATCGGCCTCGCCTTCCACACGGACGGCGACGACGTCGTCTGGGTCTTCGACAAGGACCGGCTGACCTATCTCGGTACGAACAAGGTCGCGCTCCTCGACGTGGGCATCGCCGACGCGACCGACCAGCGGCCCCTCTCCCGCTGAGGGGCGGATCCACCCGCGCCTCCGCACCCCGATCTCGGTCCCTCCCCAACGGCCGGGGGTATCGGGCTCAGGACGTGGCGCTCGCACGGCGACCGGCGGCTCCAGTGGCTCCGGCTCCGCCGACCCCTCCGGCCCCGCCGACCCCTCCGGCCCCTCCCGCGGCTCCAGTTGCTCCGACGGCCGTGCCCAGCGTCTCCGGCCTGCTGGCGTACGGCAGTTCGTCGAGCGGCAGGTCGGTGCAGAACCGCGCCATGAGGTCGGCGAAGTCCGCGATCCGCTCCACCGGAGCCAGATGGTCGGTCTCGTCGATGGTCAGGAATCGCGCCTCGGGAAGCTGCGCGGCCACCTCACGTCCCATGGCGGGCGTGCACAGCGTGTCGTGTTCACCGGTCACCACCAGGCTCGGCACGGCGGGTACCGGCTCCGGCCGGTACCACTCGTGCCGCATCAGCCGGGTGTTGTGCTCCGCGGACTTCTTGAGCTGTTCGGGGTCCTGCCCGGCGATCTGCTGGTACACCAGCCGGGACACGGCGGCGTGCTTGCGTACCCGGCCCGTGCCGGGCGGCGACATGAAACGGTCGGCCAGCTCACGGGCGATGGTCTCCGTCTCACCACGGTCGATCATGACGGACCAGCGCTCCATCGCCGCCGCGTAGTCCGCCGGGATCCGGGTGGTCATCCCGACCAGCAGCAGCCGGGCGAGCATCCCCGGATAGTGCTGGGCGAAGCGCAGACCGACCGCGCCGCCGTAGCAGGCCGCGACCAGATTGACGCGCGGTACGTCGAGCGCGGTGAGCAGATGGCGGACGGTCGCGGCGAGGAAGTCGACGCCGTAGTGCGCGGGCAGGAAGTCGGCCGTTCCGTACCCCGGCAGATCCACGGTGATCACCTGGCCCAGCGGAGCGAGCCACTTCTCGTGCCGTACCCAGGAGTGGCGGTCCTGGGACGAGCCGCCCAGCACGAGAAGGGGCTCGGTGAGCGCGGTGCCGTGATCGACGATGCGGCAGGTGTAGCGGAAGCCGTCGAACGTCAGATCGCGCTCGTCGACCGGGCCGTCGGGACCGCCTTCCTCGGCCGGCTGCTCCGGGATCAGCTGAGGGACCAGGGGCGAGTCCTGCTCCTGGGCGAGAACGGCATCGATGGGCATGGATCACTCCAGAGCTACGGAACGGACAAGAACGTCCCTGCCTAGCAGTTGACCCGGCCCGTTCACGTATCGCTGACCCGATCGTGGGCGGTTCGCGCCCCACTGCCCGCTGGTGGATTCGACAGTCGCTCAGCAGCACGGCGAATCGGCGCCCCGGCGGGTGCGCCCACGGCCCGTGGGGGCATCCCGGCATCGCCGACTTCCCGGACAAACCCGTCGCCGGGGTGAACCTTACGAGGTCCGGCCGGTGCTCTTGACTTCGAGTGCGCTCCAATTCGTAGCCTTTCGGTCATGACAACCCCACAGCACACGATCGGATCCGGTTTCGGAGCCCGCAGCACCACCCAGGACGTGCTGCGCGGCATCGACCTCAGCGGCGACCTCGCCGTCGTCACCGGCGGATACTCGGGCCTCGGCCTGGAGACCACCCGCGCCCTCACCGGCGCCGGGGCCCATGTCGTGGTGCCCGCCCGGCGACGCGAGATCGCCGAGAAGGCGCTCGACGGCATCGACGGCGTCGAGGTCGACGAACTCGACCTCGCCGATCTCGACAGCGTCCGCCGGTTCGCCGAGCGCTTCCTCGCCTCGGACCGCTCCATCGACATCGTCATCAACAACGCGGCGGTCATGGCCTGCCCCGAGACCCGGATCGGCCCCGGCTGGGAGGCGCAGTTCGCGACCAACCACCTCGGTCACTTCGCGCTGGTGAACAGGCTCTGGCCGGCGATCGTCCCGGGCGGCGCCCGGGTCATCTCCCTCTCCTCGTCCGCCCACCGCAATTCACCCATCCGGTGGGACGACATGTGGTTCGCGCACGACTACGACAAGTGGCAGGCCTACGGCCAGGCGAAGACCGCCAACGCGCTGTTCGCCCTGGAACTGGACGCGCTCGGCCGGGACTCCGGCGTACGGGCGTTCTCGGTGCACCCCGGCGGCATCCTCACCCCGTTGCAGCGCCATCTCCCCAAGGCGGAAATGGTCGCCGCCGGCTGGATCGACGAGGCGGGAAACGCGGTGAACCCCGTGTTCAAGACCGTGGAGCAGGGCGCCGCCACCCAGGTGTGGGCGGCGACCTCCCCCCAGCTGGCGGGCGCGGGCGGCGTGTACTGCGAGGACTGCGACATCGCCGAGCCCGCCTCCGAGGACGTCTCGGTGCCCGGTGGCGTACGCGCCTACGCGACCGACCCCGACCAGGCGAAGCGCCTGTGGCGGCTCTCGGCCGAGCTGACCGGAGTCAACGCGTTCGCGGCGACCGCGTGAGCGGACTCCTCCGCCGCAGGGACCCGCTCCGTCTCACCGGCCGACCCCGGCCCGTCGCGCCCGGCGTCCCGCCCCGTGCCAGGCCGGGCGGACCGGGACCCGCGAGTGAAAGCGAGAGATCTGTGATCAGGACCCCGGTGCACACGCTCAATGACGGCACCGCTCTGCCGGCTGTCGGCCTCGGCACCTATCCGCTCGACGACGAAGCGAGCGAGAAGGCCGTCGTCGGCGCGCTGGCGCTCGGTTACCGGCTGATCGACACCGCGCTGAACTACTGCAACGAGACCGGCACTGGACGGGGTGTCGCGCGCGCCGGGGTGCCCCGCGAGGACATCGTCGTCACCACCAAGCTGCCGGGTCGGCACCACGGTTACGAGGAGACCCTCGCGTCCTTCGAGGAGTCCCGCGCCGAGCTGGGCCTCGACTACGTGGATCTCTATCTCATCCACTGGCCGCTGCCGCGCGTGGACAAGTACGTCGATTCCTGGAAGGCGATGATCAAGCTCCGGGAGGACGGGCTCGTCCGGTCCATCGGGGTCTCCAACTTCACCGCCGCGCACATCGAGCGCCTGGAGGCGGAGACCGGTGTCCTGCCCTCCGTCAACCAGATCGAGATGCATCCCGCCCTTCCCCAGGAGGAACTGCGCGCCTGGCACACCGCCAAGGGGATCCGTACCGAGAGCTGGAGTCCGCTCGGGCAAGGCAGCCGGCTGCTGAAGGACCGGGAGACCGCGGCGATCGCCGAAGAGCACGGCGTCACCCCGGCGCAAGTGGTGCTGCGCTGGCACACCCAGCTCGGCGCCGTACCCATCCCGAAGTCCGCGGACCCCGGCCGTCAGCGGGAGAATCTGGACATCTTCGGGTTCGAGCTGACGGCCGGTGAACTGGCCAGGATCTCGGCCGGTCCGCATCGCAGGCTCGGTGGCGATCCGGAGCACCACGAGGAGTTCTGACGGTCGGCGCGCGCCGCGACACGTTCTGCCGGTCGGCGCACGCGCCGCTGCCCGGTCCCGCCGTGTGCGGGCAGCGGCGCGCGTCAGCAGATACGGGGGAGTTGCTCGCCCAGCGGCGTGTCCACCACCCGGGTGCCGCCCAGACCCGTGCTCGCCACGACCATGCCGGGGTGGTCCGTCGTGCACGTGCCGATCGCCACCGCCCCACGGCCCCGTGGATGTGCTCGCATCGCCGCCAGCACCTCGTCGGCGTGGGCCGGCGGTACGAACGCCACGAGTTTGCCCTCGTTGGCGACATACAGAGGATCGAGGCCCAGGAAGGCACACGCGTTGGCGACGGAGTCCGGCACCGGAAGGGCCCGTTCCCGCAGGGTGATGCCCACCCCCGCCGCCGACGCGATCTCGTTGAGCGAGGTCGCGAGCCCGCCGCGGGTCGGATCCCGCAGTACGTGCAGATCGCGGCAGACGTTCAGCATGGCCTGGACGAGCGAGGCGAGCGGCGCCGTGTCGCTCACGATCTCCACCCCGAACTCCAGACCCTCCCGGACGCTCATGATCGCCACGCCGTGCTCACCGATCGGACCGCTGACGATGATCACATCACCGGGCGCGGCACGCCGTGGACGGATGTCGATCCCGTCGGGGATCAGCCCGATGCCCGCCGTGTTGATGAAGATGCCGTCGCCGTGTCCCGCGTCCACGACCTTGGTGTCGCCCGTGGCGATGACCACCCCCGCGGCCCTGGCGGCGGCTCCGAGCGCCTCGGCCACCCGGCCGACCGTGGCGAGTTCGACCCCCTCCTCCAGAATGAACCCGCAGGACAGATAGGCGGGCACGGCGCCCATCATGGCCAGGTCGTTGACCGTCCCGTTGACCGCGAGATCGCCGATGCCGCCGCCGGGAAAGAACAGCGGACGCACGACATACGAGTCGGTGGAGAAGGCGAGACGCGCTCCGCCGAGGCTGACGGTCGCGGCATCGCCCAGCTCCGCGAGGACATCGCCGCCGAACGCCGGCGCGAAGAGATGCTCGACGAGTTCGGCCGAGAGCTGTCCGCCTCCACCGTGCCCCATGACGACCTTCGCGTGGTCACGGAGCGGGGCGGGACAGGTCCACCCGGAGAAGTCGGCGGGGGCGGGCGGCGCTTCGGGCAGGACGGTGTCCGCCTCGCTCAGCCGGAGCCCGGTCGTCTCAGCCAAGGGAAGTCACCTCTTCGCGCGTACCGGCGGTGCCCGCCGCGTCCGGTGTCGCCAGCCTGCGGTACAGGAAGTACGCGGCGCAGGCGCCCTCGCTCGACACCATCGTCGCGCCGAGCGGATTGCGCGGGGTGCAGGTCGTGCCGAACGCCTCGCACTCATGCGGTTTGATCAGCCCCTGAAGCACCTCACCACTGCGGCACTCGGTGGATTCCTCGGTATGCATCCCCGTCACCGAGAAGCGGTGCTCCGCGTCGTACTGCCGGTACGCGGGGGACAGCCGCCAGCCGCTGGCCGGGATCATCCCGATACCGCGCCAGGCCCGGTCGGTGACCTCGAAGACATCGGCCAGCATGGCACGCGCGGCCGGACTGCCCTCCGCCTGGACCGCGCGTGGGTAGGCGTTCTCGACGGTGTGCTCGCCGGCCTCCAGCTGGCGTACGGCGCGCCGGATGCCCTCCAGGATGTCCAGCGGCTCGAAGCCGGTCACCACGATGGGGACGCGGTGCCGCTCGGCGAGCTCGGGGTACTCACCGAGCCCCATCACCGTGCAGACGTGACCGGCGGCGAGAAACGCCTGCACCCGGCAGTCGGGCGAGTTCATGATGGCGTCGATCGCCGGGGGCACCCGGACGTGCGAGACCAGCAGGCTGAAGTTCGCGACGCCGAGCTTCCTGGCCTGGTAGACCGTCATGGCGTTGGGCGGGGCCGTGGTCTCGAACCCGATCCCGAAGAAGACCACCTGACGGTCCGGATTCCGCTGGGCGATCCTGAGCGCGTCGAGCGGGGAGTACACGACCCGTACGTCCCCGCCCTCGCTCTTGACCTTGAACAGATCGCGGCCACTGCCGGGCACCCGCAGCATGTCGCCGAACGAACAGAAGATCACATCGGGCCGGGAGGCGATCTCCAGCGCCTTGTCGATGGTGTCCAGGGGGGTCACACAGACCGGGCAGCCGGGGCCGTGGATGAGTTCGATGCCCTCGGGGAGCAACTGGTCGATGCCATGGCGGATGATCGAGTGGGTCTGGCCGCCGCAGACCTCCATCAGCGCCCAGGGGCGGGTGGCGGTGGCATGGATGTCGTCGAAGAGGCGCCGGGCCAGTTCGGGATCGCTGAATTCGTCAAGATACTTCATCTCATGGTCTCTTCCGTCAGGGCTCAGGGCTCAGGGCTCAGGAATGGGGGTTCAGCACGTGGCACTCGGCGTTCAGGGCCGCGGACCGAGGGGATCGGGGACCGCGGAGCCGGCCCCCGGTGACCCGGGGGACGGTGGAGCCCCGGCGGGACGCTCGGCCCCCGCCTCCCGCGCGGCCCGTCCCCACGCATCGCCGAACTCCTCCTCCAGAACGCCCAGATTCTCGAAGAGCCGCAGCGTCCGCCGCGCTGATTCCTCGTCGAGCCGCTGGAGCGCGAAGCCGACATGGACGATCGCGTAGTCACCGACCTTCATCTCCGGCACATACTCCAGACAGACATCCTTGATGACGCCGCCGAAGTCGACCTGGGCCATCCGGGTTCCTTCGCGCTCCTCGATCTCCAGCACTCTGCCGGGCACGGCAAGGCACATCGCTCCTCCTTCACGTCAAGCGGTGGTCAACGGGCCATCGGCCCAAAACCCGGCCGATGGCTCAGTTCGTCGTCCGGGCGGCGATCATCAACTGGCCGAGCGCCAGCCCGCCGTCGTTCGGTGGCACCGTGCGGTGCCGCAGTACGGTGAATCCGTCGCGCTCAAGACGCTGCGCACAGCCGCTGGTCAGCAGGGCGTTGCAGAACACCCCGCCGGTCAGCGCGACGGTGGTCAGGCCGGTACGCTCACGGGCCGCCCGGCACACCTCGTGCGCCAGCGATACCACCGCGCCATGGAACCGGGCGGCCACCGTGCTCGCGTCCGCGCCCGCCCGCAGGTCCTCGACTGCGGCGGCCAGTACCGGCGCGGGGTCGGCAGGCAGCGGCGCGTCCCCGGACCTCGCAGCGGCGGGCAGAGCGAACCGGTAGCCGGAGGACCGTATGTCCCCGGCCGCCGTCAGCGCCGCGTGCTCCAGCTCCATGGCCGCCTGGGCCTCGTACTCCACGCGGTGGCACACCCCGGCGAGCGACGCGACGGCGTCGAACAACCGCCCCATGCTGGAGGTGGGTACGCAGCTGATCCCCCGGTCGAGCTGACGCTCCAGCAGCCGCCGTTCGGCGGGCGGGCACGCGGCGACACACGGCAGCTCCTCGGACCACGG
Source organism: Streptomyces sp. NPDC094034 (assembly GCF_040303865.1). Taxonomy (NCBI): domain Bacteria; kingdom Bacillati; phylum Actinomycetota; class Actinomycetes; order Kitasatosporales; family Streptomycetaceae; genus Streptomyces; species Streptomyces sp. NPDC094034. The sequence continues at coordinate 76,584 of NZ_JBEOUD010000020.1, forward strand.
CAGACCCGCCGCCCGCAAATGGGAGAGCGCCATGCGGTACGGGTTGCGTACGGCCGCGTCGCCGCCGGGCAGCGGCACATACGCCAGATGCGCGAACCGCCGGAAGCCGTCGTAGTCCGCGATCAGCACCTCGCCGCCCCACACGGCGCCGTCGTCGCCGTAACCGGTGCCGTCGAAGGCGACACCGATCACCGGCGTCGAGCCGTCCAGACCGTGTTCGGCCATCGTGGACGCCACATGCGCGTGATGGTGCTGGACGCGGCGCACCGGGCGGCCCTCCGCGCGGCGCTCCGCCCACTGGCCGGAGCGGTAGCCGGGGTGCCTGTCCGCCACGAGTACCCGAGGGGTGACCGACGCCAGCTCCGAGAGCTGGTCCACCGCGCTCTCGAAGGCGGTCAGCGTCGCCAGGTCGTCCATGTCGCCGACATGGGCCGACAGCCACGCGTACCGGCCCTCCGCGACACAGAAGGTGTTCTTCAGGTCCCCGCCGACCGCGAGTGCCGGTTCCACCGGGACGGGCAGGGTGACCGGAAGCGGCGCGTAGCCGCGGGAGCGCCGTACGGGAAGCTCCTGGCGCGCGCAGATCCGGACCACGGAGTCGTCGCACGGCACCCGCACCGGCCGGTCGTGCGTCAGCCAGGCGTCCGCGAGGCCGTCCAGCCGGATCAGCGCCTCCTCGTCATCGGTGACGATGGGTTCGCCGGAGCGGTTGCCGCTGGTCATCACGAGCACCGGCGGGCCCGCCGGATCGCCGGGCAGACCCAGCAGCAGATGGTGCACGGGCGTGTAGGGCAACAGCACCCCGAGGTCGGGACTGCCGGGCGCGACACCGTCCGTGACGAGTGACCAGGACCGTGACCCGGTTCGGGCCGTGCCGTGCGACCCGGGCCCCGAGCTGTCACGGCGCCGCAGCAGGACGACGGGCCGGCGCCTGCCCAGCAGCAGATCGCGCTCCAGCGGGCTCGTGAAGACGAGACGATCCACCGTCTCCAGCGAGCCGGCCATCACCGCGAACGGCTTCGCGCCACGGTTCTTGCGGGTGCGCAGCGTCTGTACGGCGGAGGGATCGGAGGCGTCGCAGGCGAGGTGATAGCCGCCGAGCCCCTTCACCGCCACGATCGCTCCCGCCGCCAGGAGCCGGCGCGCCCCGGCCAGCGCGTCCTCACCGGTCGGTGGCGTGCCGGTGGATCCCCGGGTGATCAGGGTGAGCCGGGGACCGCACGAATGGCAGGCGACCGGCTGGGCGTGAAAGCGCCGGTCGGCGGGGTCCGCGTATTCGCGCGCGCAGTCGGCGCAGAGCGGGAACGCGGCCATGGTGGTCTGCGCCCGGTCGTAGGGGAGCCCGGTCACCATGGTGAACCGGGGGCCGCAGTGGGTGCAGCTGATGAACGGATGGCGGTAGCGGCGGTCGCCCGGGTCCACCAGTTCGGACAGACAGTCGTCACAGGTCGCGATGTCGGGGGAGACGAGGGTACGGCCGCCGCCGCCCGCCGAGGGACGGATGGCGAACCCGCTGCCCCCCGCCGTCGGTACGGTACGGAGCTGGACGGATTCGACGAGGGCCAGCGGGGGAGCGTCGCTGGCGAGCCGCTGACAGAACGCCGTGACATCGGGGCCCGCCCCCTCCACCTCCGTCTCCACACCGTCCGCGTTGTTCGTGACCCAGCCCGTCAGGCCCAGTTCACTGGCGAGCGCGTATACGAACGGCCGGAAGCCGACGCCCTGGACGACACCGCGTACGACGACACGGCGGCGTTCGAGGGGAGCGACGGGGGTGTCGGTGCCGATACCCGCGTCGGTGTCGGCACCCGCGTCGGTGTCGGCACCCGCGTCGGTGTCGGTGACGGGTCGGCTCATGGCGTGTCTGCCGCTCCGGCGACCGGGAGGGAGGCCGCGGCGGGGTGTTCATGGGAAGGCCGGCCCCCGTGCGCGGCCTCGTGTCCGCGTCCGTCCCCGTCGTGCACGTGCCCGTTCTCGTGCTCGTTGTGCGTATGGCCGTCCTCGTCGCCGTGATGGTGGTGCAGATATCGTTCGTGCTGGTGCGCGAGTACGGGCCGGTGTACGGGAGCCCCGTCGGCGACCCGGAGGATGAGGGCCAGCAGTTCGTCCACCCCCGCGCCGGTACGCGCCGAGGTCTCCAGCACCGGCACGCCGGGGTTCACCTGCCGCACATTGCGGTGGAACGTCGCCGCGTCGAACTCGACCGCCTCGGCGATATCCGTCTTGGTGATGACCACGAGATGGGCCAGGCCGAACGCCGTCGGGTACTTGAGCGGCTTGTCCTCGCCCTCGGTGACGGAGCCCAGTACGATCCGCAGGCTCTCCCCGAGGTCGTAGGAGGCGGGACAGACCAGGTTGCCGACGTTCTCCACGAAGAGCACCCGGGTGTCCCGCGGCAGCCAGCCGTCCAGACGTTCCCGGAGCATCCCGGCCTCCAGATGGCACAGTCCGTCCGTGAGCACCTGCTTGACCGGCGCCCCGGCGCGGGCGAGCCGCCGCGCGTCGTTCTCGGTGGCCAGATCGGCGGTCACCGCGGCGACGGCGACGCCCCGGGCGACGGCACGGGCGAGCAGCAGCTCCAACAGCGCCGTCTTGCCGCTGCCCGGACTGGACAGCATATTCACCTCCGCCGTTCCACGGGCGGCGAGATGCTCACGCAACTCCGCGGCGCCGGCATCGTTCTTGGCCAGCACGGCTTGGCGCAGATCAACCACTCGGCACATGGGTTGCCTCCTCGGGCGTATCCCGATCGTCACCGCTGACCGCGCTCGGCGCATCCGAGGGATCAGTGAGGACGACCTCGGCGATCTCCAGCTCCCGTCCCGACAGCAGTTCGCCGAGCGGGCGCGCGCACTCGGCGCACCACAGCATCGGCGGCATGCCGGTGTCACTCTCCCGGCCGCAGCCTCCACAACGAGCGCGGCCCGGGACGGTCTCCATCTCCAGCCGGGCCCCGGCGAGTACGGTCCCCTCGCTCGCCAGCCCGAAGGAGAACCGGAGCGCCTCCGGCACCACACCGGCCAGCTCGCCGATCCTCAGCCGCAGCGAGGTGACGTGACCGCCGCCGTTGGTACGGACGGCCTCCTCCACCTGGGCGACCACGGCGGTGGCGATGGACAGTTCATGCACGGCTCTCACCTCGTCAAGGAGTCCCGTCCGGCCCGGCGGGGCCCCGGTCGCGCCGCCGGCGACGGCTGGCCCGGTCGGACCGGGCTGGTTAGCGTGGGAAGGGGCCACTCACCGCACCGTCGCACGGCCACCCGCAGGAGATCGCCGCCATGACGACGCACGACACCGAACGCCGGGCTCTGATGACCCCCGTCATCCTGCTGCTGCTGTCCGAACGGCCCGGACACGGATACGAACTGACCCAGCGGCTCGGCGCGTTCGGCTGGGCCGAGGCCGAATCCGCGCATGTGTACCGGCTGCTGCGCGGCATGGAGAGATGCGGCCAGATCTCCTCCCAATGGCGGGCGTCGGCCTCCGGGCCGGCCCGCCGCGAGTACGAGATCACCGCGGCCGGGTCGATGAGTCTGGCGCTGTGGTTCGTCCGGTTGGGGGAACTGCACAGCTCGCTCCATCTGTTCCTGGAGCGCTACATCCAGCTGAACGGCCCGGATCTCGCCGGGAGCGACGTCGGAGCACGGCCGCTGTCCGGGCACCCGCCCGCTCACTGACCCGCCCGCTCACTGACCCGCCCACTCACTGACCCGCCCGCCGGCCGGTTCGTCACATGCGCCGCATGCGCAGATAGCGGCGCAGGTCGGGCACGGATTTCGCCGTCTCGTACGCCACTGCGGCCATGACCACCCCGGTGCAGACCCACAACCAGGTCAGGTCGGCGTCCTTGGTGTGGTCCATCCCCTTCATCGGACGCGTCGAGTGCATGGAACTCATCTCCTTCGGTGTGCCGTGCTGGGGACCGCGCCCGGCGGGCGCCGTACGAGGTCGAGTACGAGGTCCGCCGCCGGTCCGACGGCGGCGGCCACCGGCTCGCTCAGCCCGATGCCCTCCTCGGCCGAGAGCGGCTGGCAGCCGACCACCTGCACATGCTCGGGGAGGGTGCCGCCCGCCCCGGCGTGCAGATCCCTGACCAGCCTGAGCACCGCCGCCGGGTCCATCCCGTGCCCGTCCAGTCGGGCGGGCGGTGCCCCTTCCGGTGCGGTGTCCGCCGGGTCCACCTCGATCACATAGACCGTTCCCGGGGGAGCGCCGCGGTCGACGGTGTCGACCAGGACGAGTCTGCGGTAGCCGTCCAGCAGCCGGTAGGCCAGATGGACCCCCCGGATGCCCGCGTCCATGAGATCGACGCCGGGCGGCAGCGGCCGGCCGGTCAGCCTGCGGACGGCCTCGACGCCGAACCCGTCGTCGCCGAGGAAGACATTGCCGATGCCCGCGATCAGGGTCCTGCCCTGCGAACTGTCCGGCAGCGGTACGGAGACGGAGTCCGTGGTGGCCATGTCAGCCCCTTCCTTCGCCGTCCGTCGCGGGCGCCCGGGCGGGCTCCGGCACGGGATTGGCCAGGGGATCCGGCAGGGCATCCGGCACGGCTTCCACCAGGGGTTCCACCTCGTCGGGGCGGAAGTAGAGGAACCGGCCCTGCTCGCGCCGTACATCGGTGCCCGGATCCCCGTCCACGGTGACCGCGATATGGGTCTCGCCGTCGAAGTCCTCCAGCACCGCCTCGACCGTCGCCGGGCGCCCCGCGAGGAAGATGTCCTGGGCGTCGGACCTGCGCTGTCCCGGCTGGAGCAGCACCCTGCTCCCGGCGGCGAGGACCTGTCCGTCAACGGTGACCGCGCCCTTGCCCGGCGCCGATGCCGCGTCCTGGGCGGGGTCCCACCAGGGCAGTCCTGGGCCGGTGGGCAGCCGGAGCCCGGTGGTGGGGGACAGGGCGGACGGCGGCATGACGGCCAGATCGATACCGGGGTCGTCCGAGGACAGCGCCCCGCCGGGGACGTCACCGGCCGTGGTACGCGCGGCCGGACCCCTCGTCAACTCGCCGGTCACCTCGCGCAGTCCGCGGATCGCGCCGTGCAGCCGCTCCCACACCTCGGCCGGCATACCGTCCACCAGATCGATCACCTCGGCGGCGCGGGCATCCGTCCCGCGCGCCTCGCGCTTCTCCCGTTCGGTGAGCGCGGCCGTACGCAGCGAGAGGATCTCGTCGATCTCGGTGGCGTCGTAGAGCGGACCCGGACTCTCCGCCGCGACCTCGGGATGGTCGTCGAGGATGATCGGCGACGACAGCATGACCTCGTCCCGGCCCTCCCCGCGGGCGAGCGCCGGCCAGGTGTGTTCATTACGGCAGGTACGCGCCGCCGGCCGGGCCCACTCCGGCGGATCGGCCATCGACAGGAACCGTCCGCCCGGCAGCCCCAGCAGCAGATGCGCCCCGATCAGGCTGTGCGGCAGGGCGGATTCACGATCGTCCCGCTCGCGCGGGCCGGGTGCCCAGGTGGACACATTGTGTACGGTCGCGGTCAGCCGCAGCGCCCCGTAGGGACCGGGCAGCGGCTCGGTGGTGAGCCGGATCTCGCCCGCCAGCGGCCGGCTGTGGCGTACCAGACGTCCGACGACCCGGGCCGCGCCGCCGTGCACCGGCTCGTGCTCCACCCCGCCCGGCAGCTCGAACCGCAGCGTGTGCCCCTCCCCGGTGAGCCGGCCGAGCGGTACGTCGAGTTCGACGCGCTCCTCCTCGCCCTCGTCCCAGGGCACCAGCACCCGGTCGGGCAGGTCGAGTTCGGCCACCTCGGTCCAGCTCTCGCCGTCCGGCGACAGGCGCTCGACCGAACGGCGGCGCACATGGAGGAAGCGCAGCTCCACGAGGAGCCGGTCGGCGCCGCGGGGCTCCAGGAGGCATTCCGTACGCTGCCAGGCGTGCTCCCCGTTCGCGTCGCCCCAGGCCGGCGGCACCAACACGCCGAACTGCCAGCGCAGTTGGTTCTTCCGAGCGGAGGCGCGGTACGGATACAGCACATACCCCTCGAACAGCAGCGCGTCCGCGACCCGGCGGGCCTCGGTGAAGCCCGCCGTCACCCGGTCCGCGGCGTTCCCGGTCATGGCTGCCCTCCTTCGGCGGTGCGCAGCAGCTCCTCGAAGACCCGTTCCCAGGAGGGCAGGGCCCGCCGTGAGCGATAGCGGCGCAGGGATTCCAGACAGTCGTCACGCACCCGCAGCCAGCCCGAGCCGGGGAAGTACTGCTCGATCATGTTCTGCCAGACCTTGACCGGCAGCCGGAAGGCGGTCTCCTTGTGCCAGGGGACCGGCTCCGCCGTGAAGCCGCGCTCACCGGTGAAGACCGTGCCGGAGAACAGCAGCAGGAGTGGGATCTCACCGTCCGCGAGGGCACGGAAGTACTTGGCGGACGCCACCTCCATGTCGTACGTACAGGCCACCGGCAGCTCGATCTCGGTGGCGCCCGTGAAGCCAGGCACGGTCACCGACGCATGGGCGAACTGGAGTGGTTTGAGGGTGCTGCTCCACCGGTCGGGCTCGCCGAAGAGATCGCCGAGCATCTCCATCTCGGCCGGGGTGTAACGCCGTTGGACGGGCTCGATCCGGAGCTGGCAGCGCAGCGCCAGGGCGTGCACCCGCGCCCCGTCGGCCGCCTCGATCCGCAGCCGGAACAGCAGGGTCGGGCCGGCGCCGTACGGCTCCGGCCGTACATCGAGACAGGAGAACTCCAGCTCGGTCATGGGCCGTCCTCCTCCTGGGCCGGCGGGCGGGCCTTGGCCCGGACCCGGGCGAAGAACTCCGTCAGATCCGCGCGTGCCTCGGCGCCGCCGTCGAACCCCTGCCAGTGCAGCCGCATCCGGCCCACCAGCTCGTAACAGGCGTCGATGGGCACCAGATAGCAGTCACCCGGGCCCAGCCCCTCCGCGTCGCGCTCGCGCCGGATCAGCAACGCCTCGGTGTCCGGCCGCAGCAGCGCCGCCAGCCGGCTGTGGCCGAGCACATCGCGCCAGGTCCCCGGATCCAGCTCGCTCTCCGTGGCGCCCGCGGGGCTGGGGTAGAACGCGGCCGGCCGGTCCAGCGCGGAGTTGCGGAAGAAGAAGGCGAGACCGACCGGGATCTGGAGCCGGTTCCAGCTCTCCTCGTCCAGGGTGAAGTCCGGGTCCTTCAGATACCGGTCGGGCACCGCGCGGAAATGGCCCGCCCCCGCGCCCGGCCGGGTGAACAGCAGATAGCAGCCGGTGCAGGCGCACATCAGTGACCGCTTACGGGTGTCGACCAGATGCCGGTGCTCACCGGACAGCGGCTCGGCGCACAGCTCGCAGCGTTCCCGCGCGGGCGGCGGGCGGCGGGTGAACCCGCGCAGCCCGGCCGGGGCCGACCGGGCGCCCGGTCCGTCGAGGGGCCGCGGTCTCGCGCCCCGCCCTCCCGTGGTCTGCTCCGCTGTGCCGGGGGCGCCCCCGGCCGCGGCGCGCCGGGCCGTCATGTCCCCGTCCCCAGCAGGATGCCCGGCAGCGCCACCCGTACGGAGCCGTTCTCCTCCAGCAGCGGTACGGGCTCCAGATGGCCGCGCTCGCCCAGTCCGGCCCGCCGGATGTCGTACTCCGCCGCGCAGGACGGACAGCGCAGCCGTTCGCCGTCCACCCTCGCCCCGCCCAGCCGGCCCGCACAGCCGGGACAGTGGTCGCGGTACGCGTACAGATTGCCGGGCAGCCGGATGAGCAGCAACGGGATGGTGCCCGCGCTCTCGTACACGGTGGACTCGCCGTCGGCGAGAGCCGGCAGCCGCGTCAGCGACTGCCACTCGGCCGCCGCGCCCGTCGGCGGGATGCCGTCGGCCGGCACCGCGCGTTCGGGGGTGTCACCGGTCGGCGCGTCCGGGGGCCGGGTCGTGATCTGGAGGAGCCTCGTCCGCGGCTGTTCCTCCGTCACGCCCTCCACCTCCACCGTCGAGATCTCGGGGACGCGCCGGGCCACGGCCTCCTCGATCGTCCAGCGCACGGTCTGGGCGGAGGACGGACAGCCGTCACAGCTGCCCCGCAGCCGCAGCCGGAGGGTGAGTCCGTCCGCTCCCTCGTCACCCTCCGGGTCGATCCCGGCGATGTCCACATCGCCCGCGTGCGACCCCAGATACGGGCGGACCTCGTCCAGTGCCCGCCCCACCCGGGTCAGCGTGTCCTCGGGGTGGAGGTCGTGCAGCACCAGCAGTCCGCCGACGAGTTCGTCACCGCCGAGCAGGGTCAGCGGGTCGGTGCCCTCCGGCGCGTCGCGCAGCAGCTCGACGACACGGGCCAGCCCGCACCCGTAGAACTCGACGATGCTGTGCACGAGTTCGTCCGCGAGATCGCGCCCCGCGGGCCCCATCGATCTGCCGAGATCATCGAGCAGCGCGGCGATATGCTCACCCGTCTGCCGCTCCTTGGCCGTTGCTGCCATGTCACGGTGCCTTTCCTCCGCTGGGACGGCCCTCGGGGTGGATCCGGGTGGCTCAGCCGGCGAGCCCGCTGAGCCCGGTGGGCATATGTGTCTCCTGGATGGTCCTGCCACCGCCGACGTACATATGGACGCCGCACGGCAGACACGGGTCGAAGCTGCGCACCGCCCGCATGATGTCGATGCCCTTGAAGGAGTCCGGGGGGTTCTCCTCGAAGATCGGGGTGTTCTGCACCGCGTCCTCGTACGGGCCCGGTGTGCCGTAGGAGTCACGCACGCTGGCGTTCCACGGAGTGGGCGGGTACGGGTGGTAGTTGGCGATCTTGCCGTCCCTGATCACCATGTGGTGGGAGAGCACACCGCGTACCGCCTCGCTGAAGCCGACGCCGATCGACTCGTCCGGTACGTCGAAGCTCTCCCAGGTCTGGGTGTGACCGGTGCGGACCTCCTCCATCGCCCGCTCGGCGAAGTGCAGCGCGCAGGCGGCGGCGTAGGCCTGGAAGTAGGTGCGCGCGCGGTTGCGCTCCAGCGCGTTGCTCCACTGGGGGATCCGCCACTCGAAGGTGGTCTCCGGCTTGGTCATGGTGCGCGGCAGATTGATCTCGACGCTGTGTCCGGTCGACCGCACGTAGCCGAAGTCGACCAGTCCCGACAGGGCGGTGGACCAGAGCCGGGCGAGGGGGCCGCCGCCGGTGTCCAGGGCGAGGTGCTGCGTACCGTCGAACCAGCGCGGCGACATCACCCAGCTGTACTTGTCCTCGAAGTTCCGCTTCTGCGGTGCGGGGATGGTGTGCTGGTTCCACGGATGGCGTTCGTCCACCGGGTTGCCCAGCGGGTCGCGCTCGACGAACTTCTCCTGGCCCGCCCAGTCGTCGTAGTACGAGCTGCCGAGCAGGATCCGGATGCCGAGGTTGATGTCGACGAGATCGTTGGTGATGAGCTTGCCGTCGACGATGATGCCCGGTGTGACGAACATGCGCCGTCCCCAGTCGGACATGTTCCGGTAGGTGAAGTCGCAGTGCTCCGGGTCGTTGAACGCGCCCCAGCAGCCCAGCAGCACCCGCCGCCGGCCGACCTCCTCGTACCCGGGCAGCGCCTCGTAGAAGAAGTCGAACAGATCGTCGTGGAGCGGGACGACGCGCTTCATGAACTCCACGTAGCGCGTCAGCCGGGTCAGATAGTCCGTGAACAGCTGGATGGTGGCCACGGTTCCGACGCCGCCGGGGTAGAGCGTGGAGGGGTGGACATGCCGCCCCTCCATCAGACAGAACATCTCCCGGGTCTCCCGGCTGACCTGGAGCGCCTCACGGTAGAACTCGCCCTCCAGCGGGTTGAGCGAGCGCATGATGTCCGCGATGGTGCGGTAGCCGTGGTCGCCCGCGTGGGGGGCCTCGGTGCGCTCGGCGAGCTCCAGGACGCCGGGGTTGGTCTCGCGGACCATCTTCTCGCAGTAGTCCACCCCGACCAGGTTCTCCTGGAAGATGTTGTGGTCGAACATGTACTCCGCGGCCTCGCCGAGGTTGATGATCCACTCGCCGAGGTGCGGGGGCTTCACGCCGTACGCCATGTTCTGCGTGTACACCGAGCAGGTCGCGTGGTTGTCGCCGCAGATGCCGCAGATCCGGCTGGTGATGAAGTGCGCGTCCCGGGGGTCCTTGCCCCGCATGAAGACGCTGTAGCCGCGGAAGACGGACGAGGTGCTGTAGCACTCGGCCACCCGCTTCTGCTTGAAGTCGATCTTCGTGTGGATACCGAGGCTGCCCACGATCCGGGTGATCGGATCCCAGGACATCTCCATCAGGCCGTTGCTGTCCTTGGCTCGCTTCGTCGTCGGCGCCATGGGGTGCGCACCTTTCCTCAACGGTGGGGGGAACGGATCACCACGGGGTGGGACCACGAGGTGGGACCACGGGGATGGATCGCGGGGCTCGCGGGGATGGATCGCGGGGTTCGCGGGACTCGACCACGGGGCTGGTTCACCACGCGGAGGGGTTCACCACGGGGGCTGGTAGCCGGTCAGGACCTTGTCGCCCTTGCGCCGCCACTTCGGTTCCTTGTCGACGGTCCTGGCCGTGACTCCGCGCAGCTTGCGGATGACCTTGCCGTAGGCCCCGCTGGCCGCCGCCGACACATGGCCGCCCGGTGGCTCGTCCATGAAGGGCATGAACTTGTCCGGGAAGCCGGGCATCGTGCAGGCGATACAGATGCCGCCGACATTGGGGCAGCCGCCGACGCCGTTGATCCAGCCGCGCTTGGGGACATTGCACTTGACGACCGGGCCCCAGCAGCCCAGTTTCACCAGACACTGCGGTGAGCCGTACTCGGTCGCGAACTGGCCCTGCTCGTAGTAGCCGGCCCGGTCGCATCCCTCGTGGACGGTCGCGCCGAACAGCCAGGTCGGGCGCAGTTGTTCGTCGAGCGGGATCATCGGCGCGGATCCGGCGGCCTGGTAGAGCAGATACAGCAGAGTCTCCGAGGCGTTGTCCGGGTGGACCGGACAGCCGGGGATGCAGACGATCGGGATGCCCGCCCCGGACTTCCAGTCCCAGCCCAGATAGTCGGGCACCCCCATCGCACCGGTGGGGTTGCCCTCCATGGCGTGGATGCCGCCGTACGTGGCGCAGGTGCCGATGGCCACGACCGCCAGCGCCTTGGGGGCGAGCCGGTCGATCCACTCACTGGTGGTGATCGGCTGCCCGGTCTCGGGATCGTCGCCGAATCCACACCAATAGCCTTCGCGCTTGATCGATTCATTCGGAATGGATCCCTCGATGACGAGCACGAAGGGTTCGATCTCCCCGCGGTCCGCCTTGAAGAACCATTCGACGAAATTGTCGGCGCCCTGCACGGGGCCGCACTCGAAATCGATCAGGGGCCAGTGCACCGCCACCTTGGGCAGTCCGGGAAGGGCGCCGAGGGCGATTTCCTCGATGCTCGGCTGGCTGGCCGCGGTGAGTGATACGGAGTCCCCGTCGCAGCTCAGACCCGCGTTGATCCAGAGGATATGGACCGTCGGGTCTTCTGTCTCGTTCTCTCCGCCGGGAGTCGCGTTGCCCTCGGAGACCGGTGTGGCGGTATCCATCATCCCCTCCTCGCGGGAATCGGGGTGAGGCCTCCGGGGAGGGGTACGCACAGGAATGGCGAGCCTCTCCCACGAGCCTCCCCCCATGGATAACCGCAAAGGGGGGCTTTGGGTAAGTGCGGGATGGACCTATGAATCGTTCCGCGAACGCGCCCACATGAGGACCGGGTCTTCGCCGCCCCGCTGAACCTTTGGTGAACGAGGACACACGGAGCAGCGAAGTGGGCGGCCCGTCGCCCACGGCGACCGTACGGTGACCGGACGATTTCATCATCGGTCGCTTGTTCGAGTCCGGGTTTTTCGAGGGGGGCGCACGGCCATGGAATGGCTCAGCGCGGAAAACATCATCGCTATCGGTACCGCGGTCCTCGGTATCGTCGCTTCACTGGGGGTGCTCTGGTACGAGCGGCGCGTACCACGGCGCACCCGCATCGGCTACCGGGTCCAGCTGGACACCCCGGTGAGCAGCGCCGAGCGCACCGGCCGGGCCGGGGTCAGGCTCGGCCTCTTCCAGGACAACCCGCAGCTCTCCGACGCCACACTCGTCCTGCTGCGCATCGAGAACGACGGCTCCCAGAGCATCGCGGACGCCGACTACACCGGACGCGAACTCCACGGTCTGACAGCGGAGTTCACCTCCCGCACGATCCGGGGCATCGCGGTCACCGCACCGGGCGGAGCCGACCATCTGCTCGACCACTTCACCCCGTCCGCCGGGCTGCGCTACGCCGACGACAGCGTCTATCTGCCCCGGGTGCCGCTCAACCGCGGCCAGTACTTCAAACTGCTCGTCCTGCTCACCGGGGGTCAGGTCGGCGACGCGATACAGGTCACCGGCGGCATCAGGGACGGCGGGATCTACCCGAACCGCGGTATGACGCCCGACGACGCCCTGCCCGTGTTCAGCAGGGCCTCCCGGCTGATCATCGTGCTGCTGACCGTCTGTGTGGTCGCGCTCGCCTCGATCATCGTCGTACGCGACGACGTCCGGCCGCCGATGGGGTGCGCGACGGGCGAGCTGACCATCACCGGCTCCACCGCTTTCAACCTGGTCGCCCAGGAACTCGCGGACAAGTACGAGAAGGACTGCGCCGGTTCCACCGTGCGCGTCGACTCGCACAGCAGTCGCGAGGGCATCCAGGAGCTCAACGAGCGCGGCGCCGCCGCGAAGGGCGGGTCACCCGCGCTCATCGCCCTCTCCGACGGCCCCAAGACCGACGGCTTTCCCCGGCTGCGGGAGAACCCGGTCGCCGTCTCCGTCTACACCCTGGTCGTCAACGACTCGGTCGAGCTGCCCGGTCTGACGGCCGATCAGGTGCGCCGCGTCTACCGCGGTGACCTCACGCGATGGAACGCGCCCGAGCTCGGCGGTCCCGATCTGCCCATTATCCTCGCCAGCCGGAAATCCGGCTCGGGGACCCGTGACATCTTCCAGCGCACCGTGCTCGGCGGTGAGTTCGAGCAGGCCGTCTCCTCGGCCGACTGCCGCCGGAAGGACGACGGGCGCGCCCGGGTCTTCCGCTGCGAACTGGACAGGACGGACCGGGTCCTGTCCACCGTGGCCGCCACTCCGGGGGCCATCGGGTACACCGAGCTGCGCTCGGGCAGCATGCCGAAGGGGCTGCATCCGCTGAGTCTGGACGGACAGTACGCCTCCGTGGACACCATCGCCGACAGTACCTATTCGTTCCGGGAGATCGAGTACGCGTACACCTACGGGAATCCGCCCGCCGATTCCCTTGTGTCCAGCTTCCTCAACTATCTGCTGCGCGGCAGCGGCCAGGACGTGGTCCGTACGCATGGCCATCTGCCGTGCTCCTCGCCCAAGGGGCAGAGCGTCTGCGTCGGCGTACCCCCGGGCGAGGACGCGGGCGGCGCCTCGGGCGGGGCCGCTCAGTGAAACTGAGGGACGATCAGATAGAGCCCGTACGCGACCGCCGCCGCGCAGGCGAGGAAGCAGAGCGCGGCGACGGCCTTCGCCCCCGCGGTCGGCGGACGGACCCGGGCCCCGTCCCTGGGCCGCACGCCGTTCACGTCCCGTGGTGTCAGGGCACGCACGCCCAGTGAGAAGACGATCACGACCCCCACGGTGGCGCCGATGCTGACGAGGGCCACTTCCCCGAGGTCGTTCCAGTTCACAGCCATGCGGTCCCTGCTCCCTTCAGGCCTTCGCCCTGGCGGCTCCCGAGCGGACGGTCACGGTGCGCTCCTCGTTGACATTGCCCGGAGTGACGGGATGCCGCCGGGAGACGATCACGATGAAGACGGCCACGGCCGCGGCGGCCAGGGCGATGACGATGGTGCCGATGGTTCCGCCGTGGACGACCATCACGGCGGCGAGCGCGCCGACGGCCGCCGCGGCCGGCAGGGTGATGCACCAGGCGATGAGCATCCGCCCCGCGATTCCCCAGCGGACCTCGGCCAGCCGCCGGCCGAGGCCCGCGCCGAGGATCGCACCTGAGCAGACCTGGGTGGTGGAGAGGGCGAAGCCCAGATGGGCGGAGGTGAGGATCACGGTCGTGGCGGACGACTCGGCGGCGAACCCCTGGGGGGCGCGGATATCGGTGAGGCCCCGGCCCATGGTCCTGATGATCCGCCAGCCGCCGAGATAGGTACCGAGGGCGATGGCCAGCCCGGCCGAGCCGATCACCCAGAGCGGTGGTCCCGAGCCCGGCGCCAGCGCCCCCACGGAGATCAGGGTGAGAGTGATGACGCCCATGGTCTTCTGGGCGTCATTGGTGCCGTGCGCCAGCGAGACCATCGAGGCGGAGACGACCTGCCCCAGCCGGAACCCCCGGTCGACGGAGGCGCCCCGGCCCCGGACGGTCAGCCGGTAGGCGAAATAGGTGGCCGCGAGGGCGGCGATCCCGGCCACCACCGGTGAGGCGACCGCCGGAAGAACGATCTTCTCGATCACCTCGTCGAAATGTACGGCGTCGCGCCCCGCGCCCACCCACACGGCGCCGATCAGCCCCCCGAACAGCGCGTGCGAGGAACTGGAGGGCAGTCCGAGCAGCCAGGTGGTGAGATTCCACAGAATGGCACCGATCAGCCCGGCGAAGACCATGCCCGGCGTGACCAGGGCGTCGTTCACGATGCCGCCGGAGATCGTTCTGGCGACTTCGGTGGAGAGGAACGCGCCCGCGAGATTCAGTACACCGCTGATCAGTACGGCGACCTTGGGGCGCAGCGCTCCGGTGGCGATCGAGGTCGCCATCGCGTTCGCGGTGTCATGGAATCCGTTGGTGAAGTCGAACGCCAGAGCGGTCAAGATCACCACCGTCACAAGAAAAGTGATGTGGTCCATTCATCGCATACAAGCGCAGATGCCGGTGTCCGGACGCCGGGGGGAGCGAGGACACCAGGCGCTTCCTCCCAAAGGATGAGTGGATCAGCCACTTCCCGCCGTGCGCCGAGGGGGGCGCCCGGGGGCGTGCCCGAACGGGCTCCCGGGGCGCGACCGGGATTTTGACACGGCCTTGACAAATTATGGCGGCGTTGCCAGCATGCAAAACTCTCGCGAGTTTTCGCAATCCGTCGATGCCGCACCGAAACACTCCGCCAGAACGATTCCACTGCACCACGGGTGACGGGACATCACCCGCGCACGCAGGCTTCGCACCCAGTGAGACGGCAGCGTGGTTTCGCGTGCCCGCATGCCTGGCTCACGCCCCCCACCAGGTCAGGAAGGAAGCTCCATGTCTGGACCGTCAGCACTGTCAGGGCCGCCGAAACGGAGGCGGACATGGTCGAGATGGCTCACCGCTCTCGCGTTGATCGTCGCGGGCGGTGCCGTCACAGGACCCGCCGCGGGCGCCCCCGCCCCCGACTCCGCCGCCATGGCGGCCGCCGCGCCCGCCGCCCCCGCGGTCATTCCGCCCGGCGACTACCAGCAGGTGCAACTGGCGCTCGGGCCAGCCGAGTTGGGCGAGGCCATGTCGCTCGCGGTGCTGCCGGACCGCGCGGTCGTGCATACCGCTCGCGACGGCACGGTGCGATTCACCGACGCCGCGGGCAACACCAAGACGGCCGGGAAGCTCGACGTCTACACCCATGACGAGGAAGGGCTCCAGGGCATAGCCGCCGACCCCGGCTTCTCCTCCAACCGCTATCTCTACCTGTACTACTCACCCAAGCTGAACACCCCTGGCGGCGACGCCCCGGTCACCGGCTCGGCCGCCTCCTTCGAGCCGTGGAAGGGCCATCTCAATCTCTCCCGGTTCACCCTGAAGACCGACGGCACCCTCGATATGGCCAGCGAGAAGGTCGTCCTCGAAGTGCCCAACGACCGCGGCCAGTGCTGCCACGTCGGCGGGGACATCGACTTCGACGCCGCCGGGAACCTCTATCTGACCACCGGTGACGACACCAACCCGTTCGAGTCGAGCGGCTACTCACCGATCGACGAACGGACCGACCGCAACCCGCAGTTCGACGCCCAGCGCTCCTCCGGCAACACCAACGACCTGCGCGGCAAGGTCCTCAGGATCAAGCCGACGGCCGCCGGCGGCTACACGATCCCGGCCGGGAACCTCTTCGCCCCCGGTACCGCGCAGACCCGCCCCGAGATCTACGCGATGGGCTTCCGCAACCCCTTCCGGATGTCGGTCGACAAGGCCACCGGGATCGTCTACCTCGGCGACTACGGACCCGACGCCGGAGGCACCGACGGGGGCGGGCGGGGACCCAGCGGTCAGGTCGAGTTCAACCGCATCACCGCACCCGGCAACTACGGCTGGCCGTACTGCACCGGCACGAACACCGCCGCCGAGACCTACGGCGAGTACACCTTCCCGAGCGGTCCCACCGGGGCGAAGTACAACTGCGCCGGAGGCCCGGCCAACAACTCCTTCCGCAACACGGGCCAGGCCACGCTGCCCCCGGCCAAGCCGAGCTGGATCAGGTACGGCGGCGACGCCGGCTCCCCGCCCGAGTTCGGCGGCGGCTCCGAATCACCCATGGGCGGACCGGTCTACCGCTACGACGCGAATCTGAACTCAAGTGTGAAGTTCCCGCAGTCCCTCGACGGCCGCTTCTTCGCCGGTGAGTACGGCCGCAAGTGGATCAAGGCCATCGAGGTGAAGGCCGACGGATCCCCCGGCGTCATCGAGGCCTTCCCCTGGACCGGCACCCAGGTCATGGACCAGGCCTTCGGCCCGGACGGCGCGCTGTATGTGCTCGACTACGGCACCGGCGCCGGTAACCAGGCCCTCTATCGCGTCGAATACCTGGCCGGCAGCAACCGCAATCCGGTCGCCGTCGCGGCGGCGGACAAGACCTCCGGGCCCACCCCCCTGACCGTCGCGTTCTCCTCGCAGGGCAGCTCCGACCCCGAGGGCAAGGCCCTCACCTACGCCTGGGACTTCGGCGACGGCTCCACCTCCACCCAGGCCAACCCCTCCCACACCTACACCACCAAGGGGACCTTCCGGCCGACGCTGACGGTCAAGGACCCGGAGGGGCTCACCGGCTCGGCGAGCCTGGTGGTGACGGCGGGCAACACCGCGCCGACCGTCAATCTCACCGTCCCCAAGGACGGTGAGCTGTTCTCCTTCGGTGACACCGTGCCCTTCACCGTCACCGTCACCGACCCCGAGGACGGTGCCATCGACTGCGCGAAGGTCAAGGTCACCTATCTCCTGGGCCATGACGAGCACCGTCACGCGATCACCTCGAAGAACGGCTGCACCGGCACGATCGCGGTGCCGACCGACGGTGAGCACGACAGCGCCGCCAATATCTACGGTGTCTTCGACGCCGAGTACACCGACACGGCGGGACTGACCACACACAGCGCCCGTATCCTCCAGCCCCGCCACCGGCAGGCCGAGCACTTCTCGGCCCAGTCCGGCATCCAGGTGGCCGCGCACGGCCCCGCCGAGGGCGGCAACACCGTCGGCTTCACCGACAACGGCGACTGGATCTCCTTCAAGCCCTACGCGGTGGGGAACGCCAACAAGATCACGGCCCGGGTCTCCTCCGCCGGCCCCGGCGGCACGATCGAGGTACGTACCGGATCGGCCACCGGCACGCTGCTCGGCACGGTGACCGTACCGAACACCGGCGGCTGGGAGACCTTCACCGACGTCTCCGCCAATCTGACCAACGCACCGGCCGGGACAACGGAGTTGTTCCTCGTCTTCAAGGGACCCACGGGACAGGGCAACCTCTTCGACGTGGACGCCTTCACCTTCGCCACCGGCACCGGTGCCACCAGCCAGACGGTGGAGGGGGAGTCGTACACCTCGTCCCAGGGCGTCCAGATCGCCGACCATGCCCCGGCCAGCGGCGGCAAGACGCTCGGCTACATCGACAACGGTGACTGGGCGGGATACGCGTCCGTGCCGACGGCCGGGACCAAGACCTTCAGCGCGAAGGTCTCCTCGGGCGGCGCGGGCGGCACCATCCAGATTCGCTCCGGTTCGGCGACGGGCGCACTGCTCGGCTCCGTCGCCGTCCAGCCCACCGGCGGCTGGGAGACCTTCACCACCGTCTCCACCGCCCTGACCGGTACCGCCGCCTCCGGAGCGCTGTTCCTCTCCTTCACCGGCGGCGCGGGCTCCCTGTTCGACATCGACACCCTCACCCTCACCAAGTGAAGTGCCGGAAAGGGACCGTGATGTTCCGTCAACCCCCACGCCGACCGTCCGCCGGCCGACGCCGGATACCGTCGGCTCTCGCCTCGGCCCTCGTGGCCACCCTCGCCCTCATCGGGGCGTTCCTGACACCGGCCGTCACCGCGCAGGCCGCCGACCCCGCCTACAAGGTGCTCGTCTTCTCCAAGACGGCGGGCTTCCGGCACGACTCCATTCCGGCCGGTACCCAGGCAATCCGTGATATCGGTGCGGCCAACAACTTCACGGTGACGGCCACCGAGGACGCCGCCGCCTTCACCCAGGCCAATCTGGCTCAGTTCAAGACGGTGGTGTTCCTCAGCACCACCGGCGACGTACTCAACGACGTCCAGCAGTCGGCCCTCCAGTCGTACCTCGACGGTGGCGGCGGCTATGTCGGCGTGCACGCGGCGGCCGACACCGAGTACGGCTGGCCGCAGTACGAGGGGATCGTCGGCGCCTGGTTCAAGAGCCACCCGGCGATCCAGCAGGCCACGCTGAAGACCGAGGACCGGGCCCACGCGGCCACCGCCCACCTCGGGCAGACCTGGTCCAGGACCGACGAGTGGTACAACTACCGGACCAATCCCCGTGCCAACGTGCGTGTGCTGCAAAGTCTCGACGAAAGCAGCTACAGCGGCGGGGAGATGAGCGGCGACCACCCCATCACCTGGTGCCACCCCCAGGGCAACGGCCGGTCGTTCTACACCGGTCTCGGCCACACCGCCGAGTCCTACGCCGACCCCGCCTTCCGCTCCCTGCTCCTGGGCGGAATCCGGTACGCGGCGGGCTTCGCGAAGGCCGACTGCCGGGCGGAGAGCGGCTACACCCCGATCTACAACGGCTCCACCACCGGCTGGTCGCAGGCCGGTCCCGGCAGCTTCACCAACACCGACGCCACCCTCACCTCGACGGGCGGCATGGGGCTGTTCTGGTACCGCGCGAAGGAGTACAACGCGTACTCCCTCAAGCTCGACTGGAAGATGCAGGGAGACGACAACTCCGGTGTCTTCGTGGGCTTCCCCGCCTCCGACGACCCCAACTCGGCGGTGAACCAGGGGTACGAGATCCAGATCGACGCCACCGACACCGCCGACAGAACTACGGGCGCGGTCTACGGCTTCAAGTCGGCGGACATCGCCGCCAGGGACGGCGCGCTCAACCCGCCGGGGGAATGGAACGGCTACGAGATCCGGGTGGAGGGGGAGCGGCTCCAGGTCTTCCTCAACGGCGTGAAGATCAATGACTTCACCAACACCGACCCCGCCCGGTCCCTGGCGCAGGGCTACATCGGCATCCAGAACCACGGCGCCGGCGACGATGTGTCCTTCCGCAACATCCGGATCAAGGAACTCGGCGGCACCGGCACACCTCCGTCGACCTTCGAGGGCGAGTCGTACACCTCGTCCTTCGGGGTGCAGCCCGCCGACCACGCCTCCGCCAGCGGAGGCAGGACCCTCGGCTATATCGAGAACGGCGACTGGGCCGGCTACGCACAGGCATCGCTCACCGGGACCAGGACGTTCACCGCGAAGGTCTCCTCGGGCGGTACGGGCGGCACCATCCAGGTCCGCTCCGGATCAGCCACCGGACCAGTGCTCGGCTCACTGGCCGTACCGAACACCGGCGGCTGGGAGAACTTCCGTACCGTCTCCACCACACTGACCGGCACCCCGACCGGACCGGTCTTCCTCACCTTCACCGGCGGGGCCGGCTCCCTCTTCGACATCGACACCTTCACCCTGGAGAAGCAGGCGGTGACCGCCGCCCTGTCGTCCAATGTGCATCTCTTCTACTACCCGTGGTACGGCAGCCCCGTGAAGAACGGCGGCTACCGCCACTGGCAGCAGGGCGGCCGTACCCCGCCGCAGGACATCGGCGCCGACCTCTACCCGAAGCTGGGGGCGTACGACTCCGGTGACTTCGCCGGGGCCGTCGCCCAGCACATGCGCTGGATCAAGCAGTCGGGCGCCGGTGTCCTCGTCTACAGCTGGTGGGGGAGGGGCGGTTACGAGGACACCCTCGCCAAGGGCGTGCTGGACGCCGCCCAGCAGCAGGGTGTCAAGGTGGCCTGGCACATCGAGCCGTACGCGGGGCGCACCGCGGCCTCCGTCGTCTCCGACATCCAGTACCTCAACTCCACCTACGGAAGCCATCCCGCCTACTACCGCGACGCCGAACACAACAATCGCCCGGCCTTCTACATCTTCGAGAGCCTGAAGATCACGGACTGGGCCGCACTCGACCAGGTCACCCAGAACAACACGGTCCTGGCGCAGACCACCGACACCTCCAAGATCGCGCACTTCTCGGGCCTCTACACCTACGACGGCATCGCGGGCGCCACCGCCCCCGGCTGGAAGCAGGCCGGTGACTACGCCAAGGCCAACGGTCTGATCTGGGCGCCCTCGGTGGCACCCGGCTATATCGACGATCGCGCGGTACCGGGCAACACCACCCCCACGGTCGGCCGGGACAACGGCGCGGCCTACGACAAGCAGTGGAACAACGCGCTCGACCCGGCCATCGGCGGATCGCCCACCTGGGTCTCCGTCACCTCCTTCAACGAGTGGCACGAGGGCAGTTCGATCGAGCCCGCGGCCGCCAACCCGCCCGCCGGTTTCGGTTACCAGACCTTCTCCGGCGCGTACGGGAAGACCGGGGCCGAGGCGGAGACCGTCTATCTCGACCGCACGAAGTACTGGGTGGGCCAGTTCGACGCACGGCGCGTGCGCTGACGCCGTGACCGGCTGATCCGTCACCCGCTGCCCGCCGCGCGGCGGACACCGTACGGGCCCCGGCATCCCGCCGGGGCCCGTACCGGCTTAAGACAGCGGCTATTCGCCTGCCACCCGGCCGTGGTGATCACGTCGTCTTCCGGCCACCCCCTCCTGCGAGCCTCCACAAATGCTCGCCCTGAACGCTGATGTGGACCCGAACCGATGCCGGACGCTGGGGCTCGCGGGGTCCGTCGCGCTCACCGTCGGCGGGCTGACCGCGGGCGCGCTGCCGGTACGCGACGCGCTGCTGCCCTCCTCGGGCCGGGCCGCCCTGGGCGTGCTCTTCGCGTACTTCGGTCTCGTCCTGCTGATCGCGGCCTGGTGGTGGCTGGGCCGCGCGGTACGCCGGCCCCGCCCGCCCGCTCCCCGGGAACTGCTGGTGACGCTCGCGATCTGGGCGGCGCCCCTGCTGATCGGACCGCCCCTGTTCAGCCGCGACGTGTACAGCTATCTCGCGCAGGGCGCGATGGTCGACGCGCGGATCGATGTGTACACCCATGGGCCCGCGCAGCTGGGCGGCCCGCTCGCCACCGAGGTCGCGCCCGTATGGCAGCACACCCCCGCGCCATACGGCCCGGTCTTCCTCGCCATCGCCGCCAAGGCGTCCGATCTCGCCCATGTCGACATGTCCGCCGGGGTGTTCGGCATGCGGCTGGTCGCGCTGCTCGGGGTCGCGCTGATGATCGTCTTTCTGCCGCTGCTCGCCGATCGCTGCGGCGTCGACCGGTCCGCCGCGCTCTGGCTCGGCGCGCTCAACCCCCTCGTACTGCTGCATCTCATCGCGGGAGCCCACAATGACGCCCTCATGCTGGGCCTGCTGGGCGCCGGACTCGTGGCGGCTCTCGGCGGCTGGCCGGCCAGGGCCGCGGTCCTTGTCGCGCTCGCCGCGCTGGTGAAGGCGCCCGCGGCGCTGGGGCTGCTCGCGGTGGCCGCGCTGTGGTCGGGCCGGCTCACCGGCCGGGCGCCCACGGTCAGAGCCGCCGCCCTCACCTGCGTCATCGCCCTGGCCACCACCGCCGTGGTGACGGCCGCGACCGGCACCGGCTACGGCTGGCTCAGCACGCTGTCCACCCCCGTATCCCCCGACAACTGGTCACTGACCAGCGCGCTCGGCAGGCTCAGCGGTGCGCTGCTGGACGCCGTGGGCAGCGGACTCGCCGACCGGGCCGTACCGGCGTGGCGCATGTTCGGTCTGCTGGCCACCGCCGCGGCCCTGCTGGTCCTCTGGCTGCGCCGGGTCCCCTTGGGGCCCGTCTACGCGCTGGCGCTGAGCCTGCTCGCGGTCTTCGCGCTCGGCCCGGCCTTCCGACCGTGGTACGCGCTGTGGGGGCTGTTCCTGATCGCCGCCGCCGCGCCCGAAGGACGGGTACGGCGCTGGGCGGCGGGCGGCAGCGGAGTCCTCGCCCTCGCCTTGTTGCCCAGCGGATCCCCACCCGACGCCATGCAACTGACACTCGCCGTGGGCGGCGGCGCGCTCGCCCTGATCGCGCTGTACTGGATGTTCGAGATGTCCGGCTCCGGCACGGTCCACTCCCGGACGCGGGTGGCGTCATGAGGCGGCCGCGCTCCATCCTGACCGGCACCGGCGGACGGCCGGCTCTCGCGGCGCTCCTCGTCGTGGCCACCGCCGTCTTCCTGGCCACCGTTCCCCTGCACCGCGGCTTCTTCGACGTCGGTGTCTACTACGGCACGGTCAACGACTGGATCCACCAGGAAGGCCGGATCTACGACTATCTCCGGCCCGGTACGCACTACGGCTTCACCTATCCGCCCTTCGCCGCCGTCGTCATGCTGCCGATGGCGCTGGTCTCCTGGCATGTGGCCATCGCCATCAGCACCGTGCTGAGCGTCGTGGCCTCGGTGCTGCTGCTGCGCTGGCTGGCCACTCCGGCCGTGCGGCGCCTGGTCGGGCAAGGCGTGGAACCGGGCCGTGACGGAGAGCCGGCGCGACGGGAGCGACGACCGTGGTTCGTGTTCGTCGTGGCCGGGTGTCTGTTCGCCCTCTTCGAGCCGGTCCGCGACACCTTCAGCTTCGGCCAGGTCAATCTGCTGCTCGTCGCGCTTGTCTTCGCCGACGCGCGGCTGCTCGCCACCGGGCGCGGCCGGTACGCGGGCATCGGCATCGGGCTGGCCACCGCGATCAAGCTCACGCCCGCGCTGTTCATCGGCTATCTGCTGGTCACCGGCCGTCGACGGCAGGCCGCGGTGGCGACGGGTACGGCCGGCGCGGCCACCCTGCTCGCCGCCCTGGTCGACCCCGGCGCCTCCCGGGCCTTCTGGACCGGCGCCCTGTGGGACACCGACCGGGTCGGCTCGCTCAGCTATGTCTCCAATCAGTCGCTGCAAGGTGTCCTGGCCCGGCTCCAGCCGGAGCATCCGAGCCGACTGGTGTGGCTGATCTGCGTCCTGGCCGTCCTCGCCGTCTGGGCGTACCGCTCCCGCGCGGCGGTGCGCGACGGCGACGACAGGACCGGATTCGCCCTGACCGGCCTCGCCGCCTGCCTGGTCTCTCCCGTCACCTGGGTGCACCACCTGGTCTGGCTGGTGCCGGCCCTGCTCATCCTGACGGACTCCGCACTGAGCAGGAACCCGGGCGAGCGCAGGCGCTCACTCGCGGTGTGCGCCGCGCTGTATGTCGTCCTGTGCAGCAGCGTCGTCTGGCTGTGGCGATGGGACTCGACCGGCCTGGACGCGTTCCTCGGCGCCAACATCTATGTCTGGATCACCCTCGGCCTGCTGTTCGTGGTCGCGAGCCCGGAGAGGAGCGCGCGATCCGCGGCCGCGCCGGGTGCCGGACGGCTGCCCGGGGCCACGGCCGCCGTCGTCACCGACGGGGTGGCCGCCACTCGATCAGCAGGAGTGTGGCGTCGTCGCGCAGTTGATCCTTCTGGTGATCCAGGATCGAGTGGATGATCCGGCGCAGCGTCTCGGGGGCCCGCTCACCGGCCGCCGCCCCCCGGATGATGGAGTCGGTGAAGCGGCGGAGCCCGAGCCGGCCTCCGCCCTCGACCCTCGCCTCTGTCACGCCGTCCGTGTACAGCAGCACCCGGTCGCCGGGTTCGAGCGGCATTTCGTAGGCCGCGCGCGGAGCCGTGGAGAACTGCGCGGGCAGCCCCATCGGAGGCTGCTCGGGCCGCTCAAGCGCCGCGTCGAGCACCCGCTGCCCCCGGATGAGCAGCGGCGGCGGATGGCCGCAGTTGCACCAGCGCAGGAGCCCGTCCGCCAGGTCCAGCTGCGTGATGACGCCGGTGCAGTACTGGTCGGGCAGCCACTGGCCGAGCGCCTGGTCGATGGTGTCGACCAGCTTGGGCAGGTCGGCTCCCGCGCGGCGGGCGTTGCGGCAGCCCGCCACGGCCACGGTGGTGGTCAGCCCGGAGGCCAGATTGTGGCCCATGGCGTCGAAGATCGCGGCGTGCAGGGTCGACTTGGTCAGTGAGTGATCGAAGGCGTCACCGCCGATGTGGTACGCGGGCTCCAGCACCGCGGTCGACACGGCGTGGTCGTTGCCGATGGTCCGCGGCGGCAGCAGAGCGCGCAGCATCTCCGCGGGCAGATCCATGGGTTCGGTACGTGACCGTCGCGCGATGCTGTCGCTGTAGGCGCGCTTCGAGGTGATCGCCATCGCGAGCACGGACGCGAGCATGCGACAGCGGCGCAGCCGGGTGGGGTCGAGCGCCACCGTCCGGATACCGAGGATGCCGAGCCGCTCCGCTCCGTCGACCAGCGGCAGCCAGGCCATGAGCCCTCCCTCGGGGCTCTCCTCGACACGGAGATCGATTGTGCGATAGGCCCACCCCGCGGTCGAGGTGTCCACCGCGATGGTGGACAGTCCATGCGTCAGCGGGGTCAGATACCGCTGCTGGAGGTCGACGAGATAGATGACGATGTTCTCCACGCCGAGCAGCGGCGCGCACCGGTCGACCAGGACGGGCAGATCCATCGGCGCCACGGTGTGGACCTCGGCGAGCAGCGTGTGGAGCAGTCGCTCCGTGGCGGCGGGTACGTCGCCGGGCGTGGGAACGGGAGCGGGCGTGGACGTGTGCGCCGGCGCGCGAGCGGGCGGGTTCACGAACGGGGGCACGGCCGCGAGTGCGGGATCGTCGCCGGGGGCGGGGGATCCGGTCGCCATCGCCGATCACCTCCTCCTCTGAAGTCTCACACCGCCACCGTGGTTCCGCCCGGCCGGACAGGGCGGGGATCCCGTGCCGGATCCGGTGCCGGATCCCGTGCCCCGGCCTCGGACAAGAGCGCTCCCCGCTTTTCCGGGTATACGTACGAGGGGCCCGACGGGCATACGCGCGAGCGATGGGCAGGTGAGCAGGGTGTCCGATCACTTCCGGATCTTCAGGACGGCGTCCCAGGAGCGGGGCCGGGACGAGGACAAGATCGCTGAGGGGGAAACGGGCAGGTCACGACCGGCGCGAGCCGGAAGGGCATGGCGGCGCGGCGCCATGGCGGCATCCATAGGGCTGCTGGCCGTCGCGACCGCGGCGTGCGGCGGCGGTGGCGGCTCCGGCGGATCCCCGGCGTCGGCCCCCGAGGGCTCCGGCGGACCCGCCTCCTCGGCCCCGTCCGCGGCCGCCCCTGTGGAGAGCGGCGGGGACGGGGCCCCGAGTGGGACCAGCGCGCCGCCCTCGTCCATGGCCCCGGTCCAGTCGGCGCCCTCGGCGGGACAGAGCGGTACGGGGCAGGCGGCCGCCGCGCCGTCGCGGTGTACGGCGGACCAGTTGGGGCTGAGCCTGGGCGCGCCGGACGTGGGCGCCGGCAACATCCGCTACGACCTGCGGCTCGTCAACAAGGGCGCGGGTGCCTGCGCACTGCGAGGCTTCCCCGGCGTCTCGCTGCTCGCGGGTGACGGCGCGATCATCGGCAAGCCGGCCACCCGCGAGGGCGAGCAACTGCCCGCCGCGACGCTCGCTCCCGGAGGTACCGCGGATGTCACCCTGCATACGCTGAACAAGGGCATCAAGGGTTCCTCCTGCTGGGCCGCGCCCAGCCTCCTCAGGATCTATCCGCCCGGCTCCAAGGACGCCATGACGCTGCGGACTTCGCAGCCGGTCGTCTGCGGCGACACCTTCACCGTGACAGCGGTGCGCTCCGGCTGAGCGACCCCGGGCCCTGGCCGGCGGAGCTGTCCGAGCGTCCATGGCCCTCAGACCTGGCCGAAGAGCTGCGTCCAGTAGGTCCCGGCCGGTCCGCCACCCGCGAAGCCGACTCCCAGGTGGGTGAAGTCGGGCTTGAGGATATTGGCCCGGTGTCCGGGGCTGTCCATCCAGCTTTGGACCACCTCCCGCGGATCGCGCTGGCCGCAGGCGATGTTCTCACCGATGCCCCGGTGCGCGGCCCCCGCGGCGGCGGCGCGGTCCCAGGGCGCGAGCCCTTCCGGAGAGGTGTGCGAGTAGAACGCGCGCGCGGCCATGTCCGCGCTGTAGGCCTGCGCGGCCGCCGCCAGCTCCGCGTCGTCGGCCAGCGGACGGAGCCCGGCGCGGGTCCGCTCGGCGTTGGTGAGGGAAAGGACTTCCGCGACTGTCCGCAGCAGACCCGCCGTGGTGAACGGCGCCGCCCACAGGGCCGTCCAATAGACGTCCCCGGAGCGGGAGTCGTGGTGATGGGCGATGCCCGCGTCCGTCAGCGCCGGGTCGTGCAGCGGTCGCCGGGTCGCCCCGTCGCTCAGGCAGTACTCGATGAACTCGGCGGCGGTACGCGGACCGGAGACCAGTTGCTGGTCGATACGGAGATAGCGGTAGCCGCCCGTGGTGATCCGCTGGAAGACCGAGAGACCGCCGGGGCCCTCCGCGCTCAGCCGTCGCTGTCCGGCCATCACCGCCGCGTGGGCCCGCGCGGCGGCGGAGAGCCGCCCGTCCAGGGTCACCGGCGCGACACCCGCCCCGAGCCTGGCGGCCCGGACGAGCCCGACGAACTCCGCCTCCATACCGCCCGCCGGAACAGCCGGTACCGCGACGGCCGGCACGGGACTGGCAGAGCCGGGAAGGGCAGAGCCGGGAAGAGCAGACGCGGGACTGGCGGACGCGTGCACGGTCCGCGCGGGAACGGGCGATGGCGCCACCGGGCCGGGTGACGGGGATACGGAACCGGTCGCCTCTTCCGCGACCTCGACACCGAAATCACGGGCGATTCCGGCCAGTCCGTCCGCGTACCCCTGACCGAGGGCGCGCAGCTTCCAGGTGGCGCCGCGCCGATAGATCTCCGCCAGCAGCAGCACTGTCTCGTGGGTCGGGCGCGCGGGGGTGAACCGGGCCAGGACGCGTGCGCCCGCTCCGGCGACCGTCAGTACGGGGACGGGCAGCCGACCGAGGGGGGTGCCGGGCTCGGCGGGACTGACGACCACGGTGACCCGGCTCGCGCCCACCCGCAGCCGCCGGGGATCCACCCCGATGCCGTCGGCGCGCAGCCGGGCACCGGGGGCCGACGGCTGGTTGTAGAAGACGAAGTCGTCGTCACCGGCGACCTTCCCGCCGTCACCGGTGATCAGTACGGAGAGATCGAAGGGGCCCGCGACCCGGAACCACAGCTCCGTGTCGGGCAAGGGCATGTTTCCGCCGGGGACCAGCTCGTTCATCGGTACCGTCCGTCCGGATCGGGATCGGGTCGGGGCACATCGGCCCGGTGTGACGCTGCCCAGGGAACGTCGCGGGAGGGCCCGACGGTTCCGTATGGGCGCGAGGGTCGCGAACGGAGGAGAATGGGAGCGGAACGCGGGACTCCGCCGAGGCGGGGACAGGAGAACGAGTAGTCCACCCAGGAGCTGATCATGACTGGCATCCAGCGGCCCGCTCGCGCGTCCGGCACGTTCCTCCTCGGCGGCGATCTGCCGGTCACCCGGCTCGGCTACGGCACCATGCGGCTGACCGGCCCCGGCATCTGGGGAGATCCCGAGGATCCGGCGGAGGCCGTGCGGGTCCTGCGCCGCGCTGTCGAGCTGGGTGTCAACTTCATCGACACGGCCGACTCGTACGGCCCCTTCACGGCGGATCTGCTGCTCAACAAGGCCCTGCACCCGTATCCCGATGATCTGGTGATCGCCACCAAGGTCGGATTGACCCGCACCGGGCCCGATGAGTGGGTCCCGGTGGGGCGTCCGGAGTATCTGCGTCAGGAGGTCGAGCTGAGTCTGCGTCATCTCGGCGTGGAGCGCATCGATCTGCTCCAGTTGCACCGCATCGACCCGAAGGTGCCGCTCGACGAGCAGTTGGGCGCGCTGGTGGCGTTGCAGGGCGAAGGCAAGATCCGGCACCTGGGATTGAGCGAGGTCTCCGTCGCCGAGTTGGCGGAGGCCGGGAAGATGGCGCGGATCGTGTCCGTGCAGAATCGCTTCAACCTCGCCGACCGCGCGGCCGAGGACGTGGTGGAGTACGCGCGGGCCCAGGGGCTGGGTTTCATCCCCTGGTTCCCGCTGGCCACCGGCGCCCTCGCGGCCGCGGACAGCCCGCTGTCGAAGATCGCCGCCGAACGTGGCGCGGCGCCCTCACAGCTGGCCCTGGCCTGGCTGCTGCGGCGCTCGCCGGTCATCCTCCCGATCCCGGGTACCTCCTCGGTGGCGCATTTGGAGGAGAACACCATCGGCGCCACCCTCGAACTGACCGATGACGAGTTCGAGAGGCTCTCCCGCGCGGCCGGGTGAGTCGTGCTCGCGCTCAGGTCCCGTCCGGTCGATCTTCGGGGGCCCGCGAAGATCGACCGGACAGGACCTAGTCGTGATTGTGGGTGGAGGACGTATCGGCCGGAGGGATGGTACGACCGCCGTCCCTGCCGCTGAGGACGACCGCCAGGATCGCGACGACGACGGCGGCCACGGCGAGACGTCCGACGAGCCGCAGGGACCAGCCCGACCAGCCGCGAAGGCCCGCGCCACCGGCATCGGGGCGTGACAGCAGCTCGGAGCGACGGGCGGGACGCAGCAGCCGTAGGAGCAACAGCGCCGCGATGGGCAGTTGCAGCAGCCAGACCGAGGTGCGGAACCATCCGTCGTACCAGACGTTCGTTCCGTACAGCAGGGTGTGCCAGACGCTCAGGATGTAGACGACGATCACGAAACGGTGCAGGACGCGCCATGTCTTGGGGCCGATGCGATGTCTGACATAGAAGAGCAGCCCCAATGGAATGGCCAGGTACAGCGCGGCCTGGCCGATCGGTATCGCGAGCTGTCCCGTGCCCGAGTCGTAACCGCCCGGCACGAACGCCTCGATGAAGGCCGTCCACAGCCGGGAGTTCCACCGCGCGGTGTCGTGCCGTACCAACTCGGCGGCGAACAGCAGGGCGTGCGCGGCGATCAGCGCGATCGTGTTGAGGCTCGTCGTGCGGTGCAGCCGCTCCAGTCGGGGCCCGGACAGCGGCAGCCGCTTCGGGCGGGGCCCGGAGAGCAGCAGACCGAGGATCACGGTGCCCCACGCCCACAGCAGCGCCGACCAGCCGAACGCCTGGCTGAGGAAGTACATCCAGAAGCCACCCGCGTCCGCCATGAAGGGCATCACGGACACGGTCGACGAGGTCTTCGCCCGGATCCGGGCGTAGAGCAGCGCGAAGATGGCGGCGGTCACCACCAGCGCGATCAGACCGTCGGGGACCGAGGCCCTGAGGTCGGACCGGAGGGTGGACCGGCGAGTCCGCTGGTCCGGGGTGGTGGCGGGCTCCTCGGCCGATGTGGCCGGTGTGACCGATGCGGCCGGCGCGGCGGGTGCGGCCGGCTCGCTCGGCTCGGGGGCGGCGGACGCGGGGGACGACTTCATACCGGAGCAGTCGGTCGCCGGACACGGAAAGTTCCCGCCGACTTCATGTGACATGGATCACATCTCTTGGTGTCGTTCTATAACGGGCGAACCATCGACGTATCCGGATCACAGGCTCTTTTCCTGGGCTCGGCTCCGGGTGACACGATGTCAGCCATGGGAGCCGGACCCGCATTCCGCCTCACACGTGCCGCGACCTTCGCGGTCGTGTGCGTAGCGGTGTCCGGTCTCGGCCATGCCCTGCGCTCCGAAGCCCCCTTGCCCCGGCCCGCGTTGGCCCTCGCCCTGGTGGTGGCGGGCGGCGCGGGATGGTGGCTGGCCGGGCGGGAACGCGGGGCCCCGGCCATCGCCGCGGCGAGCGCGGTCGGGCAGCTCATCCTGCACACCCTGTTCAGCTGGACCCATACGCTGCCACCACCCGCCGGGACGGCGCCCGCCCTCGGCGGTCCGGGCGAGGGCCGTTCCGGCACGGCGATGGCGCACGGTCACTCCGGGATGAGTGAGGCGCCGCCGGATGTCCTCGCCCAGGTCCTGGCCTACGACGGCCATTCCCTGACCTCGGGCATGGCGATGGCCCATGTCGTCGCGGGGCTGCTGTGCGGCTGGTGGCTGTGGCGCGGCGAGTCGGCGGTCCTCCAACTGGGCCGCACACTCACGCTGTTCGTCGCCGCTCCACTGGTGCTCGCCTGGCGGGTGCTGACCGGCGGCGTGTGCGCCCCGCCGCGCACGCGGATCCGGACCCCGGGCAGGCCGCGCCGCGGGCCGCGCCCGCTCGTCCTTCTGCGCGGCATCACCCGCAGGGGTCCGCCCGTCCTCGCGTCCCTCCGCTGACCCTTCGTCCGTCCCCGCTGTGCCGCGCGCGGCCGAGGGTCTCTTCAGGCACCCATGCGTGCCTGCCCACAGGCATGCCGGTCGCCCTGGCGCGGGGGACCGGCCACCGAGAGAGCCGCGCGGACCCCCGCGTCCGGCGTGGCCCCGCGAGGACACGAAGGATCACCCGCCATGTGCCCTGTTCCGACGATGAATCCCCCTGTCCGCGGCGCGAGACCGGCCGCTCCTCCCACTACCCCCACCATGTCCCGGGCCGCCCCGGAGGGCAGCTCACCGGGCGTCAGATCCGCACACCGCGATCTCCAGATCACCGCCTGGGCGCTGGCCGCGGGCACCGGCGACCGCGAGGCCGCCGAACGGTTCGTGCACGCGACATACGACGACGTACGCCGGTTCGTCGCGCATCTCAGCGCCGATGTGCCCGGGGCCGACGATCTGGCCCAGGAGACCTATCTACGGGCACTGACCAGCCTGGCGAAGTTCGCCGGCCGCTCCTGCGCGCGTACCTGGCTGCTGTCGATAGCGCGGTGTGTGGTCATCGACCGCTACCGCGGCGCCGCGGCCCGGCCCCGGCTCGCCGACACCGCCGACTGGCAGCACGCCGCCGAGCGTGTCCAGCCGCGCCATCTGCCCGGCTTCGACGAGGGCGTCGCGGTGTTCGACGCGCTGGGCGCGCTGGACCCGGCGCGGCGGCAGGCGTTCATACTGACCCAGTTGCTGGGGCTCTCCTACGCCGAGGCCGCCGACGCCGCGGGCTGTCCCGTCGGTACGGTGCGCTCACGCGTCGCGCGAGCGCGCCGGGACCTCACCGCCGTATGGCTGGCGGACCGTGACCCCGGGCTGCCGCCCGTTCGCGTGGCGTCCCGGTAACGGACGGCCCGGTCCGCGCCGCCCTCACGCCGGGGTACGGCGCGGACCTCCGTCGGCGGACGCCCGCTTCTGCGGCCGGGTGCGGGATCCGTGGTACCGGCGGCGCACCGCACCGGCCAGCGGGACCAGCAGTACCGGCAGGACCAGGGCCTGGAGCGCGACCACGAACCAGAAGCCCCGCGCCGACCCCATGTTCTCGGCCGCGCCGTACAACTGACCGCCCGCCACCCCGCTCGCGAACGCGCCGATCCCCGCCGCCAGCCGCTGCCGGCCGAACACCACAGCGGGCGCCGCCGACGAGCGGGCCAGCGCCTCCAGATCGTTCTTGAGGAAGAGCACGATCTCACCCAGGCAGATCAACACGGCCCCCACACCGATCCCCGCCCGCCCACCGGCACCGATCACGGCCGTCCCGGCGGCCATCGCGCCGAAGCCCACCCGCATCGCGCGCCGGTAGGAGAGCCCGGCGATCCACTCCGACAACAGGGGCTGCGCGACCACCAGCAGACACGCGTACCCCATCAGCACCCCGCCGTAGAACGAAGCCGATGTACGGGGGACCGCGTAGAGCGCCAGATAGTGCTGGAAGAACATGAAGACGTACACGCTCAGTACGGTCACCACGAACGGCAGCCCGCCCCAGCCGGAACCCCCGGCCGGGGCGGCGGAATCCCCGTCCTTCGACGGACCGCTCGCGGCGGGCGCGGCGGGCCCGGCGGGCGCGGCCGGCAGCAGCGCGTGCCCGAGCCCGACCACCGCGAAGAGCACGGTGACACCGGCGAACAGGGCGCCGGGCGAGGTCAGTACGAACGGCGCCGCGGCCGGCGGGCCCAGCGCGATCCCCGCGTTGAACGCCGAACCGCTCGCGGACAGCAGCCGGGGCCGCTCCGCCTCCGCCGCCCCCTCCACCAGATACGCCTTGTTGGCGGGGAGATACAGCGCCGCCCCGCACGACACCAGGAACAGCGCGCCGATCGCGGCCCACGGACTGTGCAGCCCTGGCACGAACGCGGCGAACCCCGCCGTGCGCACGGCCAGCGCCACCAGCATGGTGGCACGCAGCCCGATCCGCCGGGCCAGGGCGCCGCCCGCCACACCGCCGGAGAACTGCACCAGCGAGGCGACGGCGAGCACGAACCCGACCGTCCCGAGCCCGAGCCCGAGCCGCTGGTGCAGCAGCACCGACATGTACGGCAGTACGGCGAAGCTGCCCAGGGTGATCAGGAACGAGCCGACCAGCAGGAACGACCGTGGACCGGTCGGCCGCCATCGTCCGGCGACGCGCCCGTGACCGGCACCGGCCCCGCTGCCGTCCTTCCTGCCATCGCCCTTCTCGCCAGTGCCCTTCTTGCCGCCGCCCCGGCGCGTCGGCCCGCGCTCACCGCCCGCCATCGGCTTCCAGGACGGGGCGCACGCGTGCGGCGGCGCTCGCGGCCCGGTGCAGCGCCAACTCGGCGGTGGCCGCCTCCGCCAGCACCATCCCGGTACAGCCACGCTGGTCCGCAACGGTGTGGATCTCGTCCCCCGGCGCCCTGACCGGATACCAGCGCACCGCCCCCGGATAGGCATCCAGCTCATCGAGCCCCCGCCAGCCCGCGAGCGTCCCCGGCCGGTCCGGATAGACGAGCACGAAACCGCAGGCGGCGCCGGAGTGGCCGAGTGGCTCATCCATGAGCCGTGGACGACGCCCGAGCGCGCCCTCGATCATCGCCTCGTACACATTCGTCCGCAGCGACCGGCACAGCGCCTCCCCGACCAGGGCGCCGCCGATCCTCCGGTTGATCTCGACCAGTTCGGGGCCCTGGCCGGTGAGGATGAACTCCACATGGGCGAAGCCGCTGTCATGACCCGCCGTCCGCAGCACACGGCCCACCCATGCCTCGATCTCACCTTGCTCGCCCGGGGGCAGCGCGACGGGAAAGGCGGCGGCCTCCTCCCGCACGGCGATGTCCCGCGAGGTCTGCCGGCTGAGCACCCCCAGCAGCCGGGTCTCCCCGGCCCAGCTCAGCGTCTCCGCGCTGTAGAGCGGCCCGGCGAGGAAGGATTCCGCGAACAGCGTGCCGGTAAGAGGCTGTTGGGCCGCCTCGCCGAGCGCGGCGCGCAGCTCCTCCTCGTCCCTGACCACCCAGACGTTACGGGAGGAGGTGCCCGCGGAATCCTTGAGGACGAGCGGTGGCGCGAGCGTACGAAGCACCTCGCCCGCGCTGTCCGGATCCGGCGCCACCGGTACGGCGGGGCTCTTGCTCAGCCCGTGGCGGTGCAGCAGCTCACGTACCCGTGACTTGTCGCGGAGCAGCCGTACCGCCTCGGGATCGGGCCCCGGCAGGCCGAACTCGGCCGCGAGACCGGCGGCCGGGACACTCCAGGTGTCCGTGGTGTTGATCAGACCGGCCAGCCCGGGCAGGGTCGCCAGCACCCGCCGGGTCTCGGCCAGGTCGAAGGTGTCGACCTGGACGACCGACAGCGGCGCGTCGTCCGGCAGTGTCTCCAGCTCGTGCCAGTACACCGACAGGTCGCGGGTGAGCAGGGTCAGCCCGTGCCCGGCACCGGCGGCCGCGGCGGCCATCCGGGCCAGTCCGAACGACAGTGACTCCAGCGCGGCGATGGTCATAGCGTGTCTCCCTCCGAGCCGACTTCGGCCCCCACGGGCTCCTTGTGCGGGCGTCGCGCCCATTCCATGACCGACCAGGGCGGTCCGAGGTCGTCGAGGGCGTGGATCCGGCGCGGCCGGAGCGTACGCAGGTCCAGGGCCTCGGTGTGCCGGGCGAACACCCGCTCCACATAGCGGTGTCCGGTGTCCGCGCCGATGACGAGATGCTGTCGCCCGGGATCGCGCTCCGCCTCCCACGAGGCGACCAGATGCGCGGCGCCCGTCGACAGCCCGGCGAACACCGCGTGTTCACGCAGCAGCCCCACCGCACCCGCCATGGCATGCCGGAAGTCCACCCAGTGCATCGTGTCGTACAGCTCGTGCCGGACATTGCCGAACGGGATCGAGCTGCCGATCCCCGCGATGATCGCCTCCGGATCGCTGAAGCGCTCGCTGCCGAACGTCACACTCCCGAAGGGCTGGATGCCCACCAGCCGCACCGCCCGCCCGGAGCCGTTCCCCGGCTCCCGCAGTGCCCGGACCAGACCGCCGGTGGAGGCGCCGGTGCCGACGGCGCCGACGACGGTCAGCGACCGGTCGGGCAGCGCCGCCGTGACCAGCTCGGCGAACTCCCGGTAGCCCGTGTAGTGCACCGCGTCGTGGTACTGCCGCATCCAGTGGTAGTCCGGCCTGCGGGCCAGCAACTCCCGTACATGCCGCACCCGCCGCTCCTGGTCGAGCCGCAGACTGCGGGACGGGGGCATCTGGTCGACCGTCGCGCCCAGCACCTCCAACTGCGCCCGCATCACCGCGTCGACCGTGGTGGACGCCACGATGTGACACCGCAGTCCGTATCGGTGACAGGCCATCGCGAGCGCCAGCGCGTAGATCCCGCTCGAACTGTCGATCAGCGTCTGACCCGGCACGATACGGCCCCGCCCGAGCAGTGCCCGGACCGCGCCGAGCGCCGCGTAGACCTTCATCGTCTCGAACCGCGCGAGTACCACATTGGGGCTCAGCCGGATCAGGTCCGGGGCCTTCATCGCGTCGGTGACATGCTCGTGCACGCGTACGTCCGTCACTTCCGTACCCCCCTGACGATCAGCCGGCGGGAGTGCTGGTCATAGACAC
Organism: Streptomyces sp. NPDC094034; assembly: GCF_040303865.1. NCBI lineage: Bacteria > Bacillati > Actinomycetota > Actinomycetes > Kitasatosporales > Streptomycetaceae > Streptomyces > Streptomyces sp. NPDC094034. The sequence goes on from NZ_JBEOUD010000020.1 coordinate 111,617, forward strand.
CGCCGTCGAAGCCCCCGAAGCACTCGACCTCCGTGAATCCGGCCGCCACGAAGAGATCGTGCAACTCGGCGGCGCTGTAGAGAAAAGAGGTGAGCGACGCCGTACGGGCCGAGGTGCCGCGTACCAGCGTCCAGTCGGTGCGCAGCCGGCGCCAGCTGTCGAGCACCACATCGCGCTGCACCACATAGGAGCCGTCGGGCAGATCCACCGCCTGGGGCCGCCCGATCCAGCCGGCCAGCACCTCCTTGCCCATCACATCGACCACGAGCCGGCCGCCGGGGGCGAGGGATTCGCGGGCGTTGCGCAGAACCCGCAGATTGTCGTCGGGATCGTCGAAGTAGCCGAAGGAGGTGAAGACGTTCAGTACGGCGTCGAAGGAGCCGGGCTCCACGAAGTCGAGCATGTCCGCCCGCACCAGCCGCACGTCCGCGCCGGCCTCCGCGCAGGCGGCCCGGGCCCGTTCCAGCATCGAAGGACTGAGATCGACACCGGTGACCGTGAAGCCGCGCCGCGCCAGCGGCACCAGGAACAGCCCAGGACCACAACACAGATCGAGCACCCGGGATCCGGGCGGGAAGTCGAGGAGCGGTGAACTCGCCACGAGATCGGCGGCCTGCTCGGCGCGGCCGGGAGAGAACATCGTGGGCGCGAAGTCGGACCAGAGGGAGTCGTCCTCGTACCACTGCAAACCGGCTGTCCTCCTCCGGAGCCTCACCGGCCCCTGACATGAGCGCTGGTAGTCGCTTTCGTGTCAGTAGTCGGCCATCGCGCCCGGCTGGTTCCCGGCGATCGAGGTGACCCGCACAATGGAGCGATGGAGTCAGTGGTGTTCATGACGCTTCCCGGGCTGGTCATCGTGCTGACCTTGGTGGCCTTCATCGACCAGTCGCTGCTGCGCGCGGGGCGCGCGGGCCTGCTGCCCTGGCGCAACAGCGCGCGACAGGGACAGATCTCGGCCACCGGGTTCGAGCAGCTGCACGCGAGTTTCTCGCCGGGCAAGCAGCACGAACTGAAGGAGCGGCAGTCCTCGCTGCTGCTCAGGGCCGACGAGGAGGACGGCGCCCCGCCGCACCGGACCACGGTGGATCTGGACGGCGGGACGGCGGTCATACGGATGCCGGACGCGCGGTAGCGGACCCCGGGCCGGCGCGAGGGGATCAGCCGCGGGTCGCGGCGGCCAGGGCCGTGCGGAGCGTCGCGGCGTCCGCGCTGCTGCCCGGGTCGTCGGCGTTGATGCCGAGACCCTGCGGGTTCTGCGCGTACGGCACGACATACGCCGGGGTGTCGCGCTGGAAGCGCCAGCTGTCGGCGAGGGTCCCCGCGTCGACGGCGTCGAACCCGAGGAGATCGAGCAGCCGGGTCGCGGATGCCTTCGCCTCGGGGTCGTCACCGGCGATCGGGAGGGCCGAGCGGTCGGCCGCGCCCGTGGGCCGGGCGAGTGCGGCCAGATGCTTGAAGAAGATGTTGTTGAACGCCTTGATGACCTGGGCGTCCGGCAGATGCCGCTGGAGGAGTTCGCTGGTGGTGGTCTCCTCCGCGTCCAGCTCGGCGATCCGCCCGTCGCGCTCGGGGTAGTAGTTGTTGGTGTCGAGAACGACCTTCCCCGCCAGGGGTGCCACCGGCACCTGGCGGTAGTTCTTCAGGGGGACGGTCACCACGACCCAGTCCCCGGCCGCCGCGGCCTCCGCGGGCGTCGCGGCCCGCGCCCGCGGTCCCAGCTCCGCCACCAGCTCGGCCAGGGTCTCCGGCCCGCGTGAGTTGCTGAGGACCACATCCAGCCCGGCCGCGGCGCCGAGCCTCGCGAGGGTGCTGCCGATGTGTCCACTGCCGATCAGTCCAAGAGTGCTCATGCCGATCCCAGCCGCACAGCCGGCCGCGGTATTCCCGCCCGTCCGCGACAGGCCACCAATGGCTCAACGGTTGTCCGTGCCGGGTGAGTCGTACCAGATCTTGGTGAGACGTGGGGACCTCAGTGGCTCATACCCTGCCGGCCGTCCACCCCTCGCCGCGCGCCCAAGCGGGGCTCAGACGCAGGTACTTGATGACACGGCGATGGTGCGTGAAGGCGATGTGCAGTGTCCCGTCGGGGGACCGGGCGATGGACGGATAGGACAGTTCGCGGTTGAGGCCGTCACGGGAGTTGTTGGTGAGGCAGTAGCCGTCACCCGTCTCCAGATCGTGGCGCACCGGCCAGGAACGCCCGCCGTCCGACGAGAACGAGAGGGTGAGCGGGGCGCGCGGAGCGCCCCAGAAGGCGGTGTCGGCCGACAACGAGGGCGTGCTGCCCGTTTTGGTGTCGTCCATCGGCGCGGTGTCGCGCACACCGTCGTCGTCGATCTCGTCGTATAGCGAGATCCGCCGTTCGGTGGCATCGGCGGCGCTGCTGTGGTTGTGCACGAGGGCGAGCCGGCCGTCGCCCAGCGGGACGTACTGGAGCGAGGAGTTGTTGTTGGGGACGGCCAGCGGCTCCGGCGCCGTCCAGGTCTCCCCGTCGTCCCGCGACCGGCAGCGGTGGACATGATCCGCCCGTCGGCTGCGGAACAGCGCGAGCGCCGAGCCGTCCGGCAGCGCGTGGATGTTCATGTGCACCAGTCCGGTGGAGCCGGGCACCGGCCGTTCGTCCCAGGTCGCGCCCGCGTCGTCGCTGACCATGACCGAGCTGGTGTCCCGGCCGCCCGTCCACCGCTCGCCCGGCGTGCTGACACAGCGGAACACCGGCAACAGCCAGCGCCCCGACGGCAGTACGGCCACCGGCTGCCGTACGAAGACCCCGCCCCCGGACGTGGCGGGGAACAGGACCCGCGAGGGGCCCCAGGTCACGCCGTTGTCCCGGCTGATCCGCCGTCGTACCTCCGCCGTGTCCTGGTGGCCCGCCCGCTGCGCGGTGTGCAGCAGCCACAGCTCGCCGGAGGGCGCCGGGAACAGTACGGGGTTCTGCTCGGAGCGGGTGGCGTCGTCGGAGAGCCGGACCGGCGCGGACCAGCCCCCGGCCTCCGGGGTGAGCCGGGAGAACCAGACGGAGATGTCCGCGACGCCCTCCTGCGTACCGGCGAACCAGACGCAGCCCAGATCCCCGCCGGGCAGCACGGTCAGATTCGCGGCGTGGTTCTGCGCGGCGGGCGCGGCCAACGAGGCTTCGGTACGGCCCGGTTCGCCGGGATGAGGGCGCAGGACACCGTCGGCGACCGGGTTCGTCATGGTCACCGGGCCTCTTCGGGGCCACGGGCGGCGGCGAGGTGGCTGCCCGCGATCTGTTCCAGATGGGCCAGATCACTGGAGACGGTGGCGAAGGTGAAGCCCTCCGCCAGCCGCCGCGCCGCGCTGGCGCCGTCCGCGTTGTGGATACCGGCGGCGATTCCGGCGGCGGCCGCCGTCTCGCGTACGGTGACGAGCGCGGCCTCGAACCGGTCGGCGACGGCGGGGTCGGTGGAGGTGGCGCCACCCAGGGCGATCCGCAGATCGGACGGGCCGACATAGACACCGTCGAGTCCATCGGTCGCGCAGATCTCCGCGACATTGGCGAGGCCGTCCGCCGTCTCGATCATCGCGAGCACGACGGTCTGCTCATGTGCCTCGGCCGGGTCGGGCCCGATCCGCAGCCCGGAGCGCATCGGGCCGTAGGAGCGGCGGCCGAGCGGCGGGTAGCGTACGGCGGCCACCGCGTCGGCGGCGTCCTGGGCGGTGTCGATGAGCGGGACGATGACCCCGGCCGCCCCCGCGTCCAGCGCGCGGCCGATCGGCGCCGGGTCGTTGGCCTCGGTGCGCACCAGACCGACGGCGGTGCTCCCCTTGGTGTCGATGGCGGTGAGGGAGGCGAGCAGCCCCGCGTACTCGATCAGACCGTGCTGGGCGTCCAGCGCCACGTAGTCGTAGCCGAGGCGTGCGATGCGCTCGGTGGAGACGGGGGAGTCGAGGACGGACCAGTAGCCGATGAGCTGTTCGCGGGCGCGCAGAGCGGTGGCGAAGGCGGCGGGCGTACCGGACGGGGGGCGGGTCATGGAGGTCCCTTCGAGGTGGGGCGGGATGGCCGGTCCGGGGGTGGGCCGGGTCAGGGGTGCGGGGGACGGGCGGGGCGGGGCCGGCGCCGGCGGGCCGGGGTCAGCGGTTGTACGCGGGCATCGGGCCCCGCAGCCGGGCGCCGACCTCGTCGCAGGCGGCGCTCACCCCGGCGGGCAGCGGACCGGCCCCCGCGGCGGCGATATTGGCCCGTAGCTGCTCGGTGCGTGAGCCGCCGAGCAGCAGCGCGTCGGTGGAGGGCCTCTCGAGCAGCCAGCGCAGCGCCAGTTCGGTGAGGGCGATCCCGGCCTCCTCGGCGATCCCGGTGAGCTGACCGACCGCGGCGAACAGCCGCTCGTCCCAGTAGCGCCGCCGGTACATCGAGGCCAGCTTGGAGTCCCCGAACCGGCCTGATTCCGGGGTCTGCCCGAACGTATGACGCCCGGTCAGAAGGCCGCCGCCGAGCGGGTTGTAGACCATGGTGTGCAGCCCTGTGACGGCCGCGTACTCCACGTACTCCTCCTCCAGTCGGCGCGCGAGCAGATTGTGCAACTGCTGGGCGATCACGGGGCGCGGCGCACCCACGTCAGCCCCCGTACGGACGAGTTCGGCGATCTGCCAGGCCGCGTGGTTCGAGACTCCCAGCGCGAGGATCTTTCCCTCGGCGACGAACTCGGCGACGGCCGCGAGGGTCTCCGCGAGCGGTGTCGCGCGGTCCGGCTGGTGCAGATAGAAGAGATCGACCCGGTCGGTGCCCAGCCGTGTGAGGCTGCCCTCCAGCGCGGCGCGCATCCCGGCGGCGGAGAGCGGGGCGTGCTCGCCCTGGTCGGGGTGGGGGATACCGGCCTTGGTGGCCAGCACGATCCGGTCGCGACGGCCCGGCAGCAGCGTGGCGAGGATTCGTTCGCTCTCGCCACCCGCGTAGCCGTTGGCGGTGTCGACGCCGGTGATGCCCGCGTCGAGCGCGGTGTCGAGCATGGCGGCGGCGCCCGCGCGGTCGACGGTGTCGCCGAAGGTCATGGTGCCCAGGACGAGCCGGGACAGCGGGACGGGGAGCTGCGGCAGGGAGATGCCGGTGGTCACGGGTGGATGCCTTCCGATGCGTGGGTGGCCGGGTGGATGACTGTCCGGGTGGCTGAGCCAGTCGTGTCGCCGTCGGCCGCGGCGCTGAGCAGCCCGCGGGGTTTCACGCCCTGGATCGCCGTGGGATCGAGGGCGGCGCGGCGCAGCGCCCGGGTGTAGGGCTCGGCCGGTGCGGCGAGTACGGCGCCGGTCGGGCCGCTCTCCACGATCCGGCCCGCGTTCATCACCAGCACATCGGTGCTGATCTCGCGCACCACCCCGAGGTTGTGCGCGATGACGAGATAGGCGATACCGGTCTCCGCCTGGAGTTCGCGCAGCAGCTCAAGCACCTGCGCCTGTACGGAGACATCGAGCGCGGACGTCGCCTCGTCGCACACCAGCAGTTCGGGCCGGGAGGCGAGCGCGCGGGCGATCCCGATGCGCTGACGCTGACCCCCGGAGAACTCGGGCGGCCGCCGGTGCAGGGCGGTGGCCGGCAGTCCGACGCGGTCGATCAGCTCGGCCGCGCGCCGCGCGCGCTCCGCCCTGTCGCCGACGCCCGAGAGGCGCAGTGGCTCGGCCACGATCTGCTGGGCGGTCAGATGCGGGTCGAGCGAACCGTACGGATCCTGGAAGACCATCTGCACGCGCCGCCGCAGCGGACGCAGCCGCCGCTCGGGCAGCCCGGCGATATCCGTACCGTCGAGCACGATCCGGCCCGAGGCGGGCTTCAGCAGCCGTACGAGGGCGCGCGCGAGGGTGGACTTGCCGCACCCCGACTCGCCGACGACCGCGAGCGAGGCGCCGCGCTCCAGCCGGAAGCTCACCCGGTCGACCGCGCGGAACGGGCCCCGCGCGGTGGGGTATTCGACCACGAGGTCCTCGACGCTCAGCAACGGACCGGCGCCGGTGGTCCGGGCAGGAGTCATGTCCGCGCTCCCGGCGTCGTGGCCGGCGCGGGGGAGTCCTCGTCCCAGGCACCGAGCCGGGGCACGGCGGCGAGCAGATCGCGGGTGTACGGCGCGGCCGGCCGGTCCACGATCTGCGCGGCGGATCCCGACTCCACGAATCTGCCCTCCCTCATGACATGGATACGGTCGGAGACGACCCGGGCCACCCCCAGATCATGCGTGATCATCAGCATCCCGAGGGACTCCTGTTCCTGTAGTTCCATCAGCAGATCGAGAACGCTCGCCTGCACCGTGGCGTCCAGCGCGGAGGTGGGCTCGTCGGCGATCAGCAGCTCCGGTTCCCCGGCGAGCGCGACGGCGATCAGCATGCGTTGCAGCATGCCGCCGGAGAACTGGTGCGGATACGCCTTCCAGCGCGTCTGGGGCCGGGGGATACGGACCTGGGTCAGCAGATCCGTGCCCCGCTCCCTGATCGCGGCGCGGGACAGTCCGGGGTGCCGCAGCCGCAGCGCGTCGCCGAGCTGCCGGCCGATCGTATGGACCGGGCTGAGGGCCGTCATCGGGTCCTGGGGGATCAGCGAGACGGTGCGTCCGCGCACGTCGCGGGCCGCGTTCGGGTCGGCGAGGACATCGCGTCCGGCGATCCGGACGCTGCCCGACAGCACCGCCAGCCCCTCGGGCAGCAGCCGCAGCACGCCCATGGCGGTGGTGGACTTGCCGGATCCGGACTCGCCGATGAGGGTCACGGTCTCGCCCCGGCCGACGGTGAAGCTCACCCCGTCCACGGCGCGGACCACTCCGTGCGCGGTGATGAGCTCGATCCCCAGGTCCTCGACGTCCAGCAAGGGCCCATCCGTCGGCGAAGCGGCCTTCGGCGGAACATCTGTCATGGCTCAGGCTCCCTTCTTGACGCGCCCGGCGCGCGTACCACGCGGCACACGCGCTCCGCGCGGCGGCTTCGTCGTGGGCGTACGGTCGCGCAGCCCGTCGCCGAGCAGGTTGACGCCGACCACCAGCAGGGCGATGACCAGACCCGGCAGGGTGACCAGCCACCAGGAGGTGGTGATGTAGTCCTGGCCGTCGGAGATGATCCGGCCCCAGGTCGCGAAGGGCCGCTGGGGCCCGGCGCCGAGGAAGCTCAGCGCGCTCTCCAGCAGGACGGCCTGGGCGAGCAGCAGCAGGACCACCAGGCTCGCCGGACGGATGACATTGGGGATGACATGCCGGCCGAGGACCGACCAGCCGCGCAGTCCGAGGACCCGGGCCGCCGCGACATACGGTTTCTCCCGTTCCACCAGGACGAGGGAGCGGGTGAGCCGCGCGACCTCGGGCCACTGCGCGACCGCGATCACACAGGTGATGACGGTGACGGACGGGCCGAACAGGGCGACCACGAGCAGCAGCATCATCAGCAGGGGCAGCGCGAGCTGGGCCTCCAGCAGCCGGGAGACGACCGCGTCGACCCAGCCGCCGAAGAATCCGGCCGCGGAGCCCGCCGCGACACCGATCAGTCCCGAGACGAGGACGGCGAGGATGCCGACCGTGAGCGACACCTGCCCGCCGTGCAGCACACGGGAGAGCAGATCGCGGCCGAGTTGGTCGGTGCCGAACAGATGCCCCTCACTGAGCGGGGGAAGCCGGCGCCGGGACAGATCCTGTGCGTCGGCGCCGGGCAGCGGCAGCAGACCCGCGAGGGCGACCGGCAGTACCACGAGCGCGGTGCAGACGGCCCCCGCCCGCAGTTTGAAGCGGGCGCCACGCCGCTGCCGGGTGGCGGTGGCACGGGCGAGATCGCGGGCGGTGACGGAGCTCGGCCGGGTGCCGGAGGTGGCGGCGCCGGCGGGCGCGGCGCCCGGGGAAGCGGCGGTACGCGGGGCGGTGGTCATGTCTCAGGCCGCCTTTCCGAGGCGTACCCGCGGATCGAGCAGCGGGTAGGCGAGGTCGACGAGGAGTTGGACGAGGATCGCGAGGGTCGCGGTGACCAGCACGGTGGCCTGGATCAGCGGATAGTCCCGGGTCTCCAGCGCACGGACGACGAGCGAGCCGACGCCGGGCCAGCCGAAGACGACCTCCACCACGACGACGCCGTTGAGCAGCGCCGCGAACCGTGTGCCGATGGCGGTGAGCAGTGGCACCCCCGAGTTGGCGAGGGCGTAGCGCCAGGTGAGGGCGCGCTCGGAGAAGCCGCGCGAGCGGGCGACGGTGAGATACGGGGAGCCGAGCGCGGTGGTCATCTCGCGCCGTACCAGCCGTGAGATCAGGGCGAGTTGCAGGATGGCCACGGTGACCGTCGGCAGGACGAGTCCGCTCCAGGAGGTGAATCCGGAGGCGGGCAGCACGGGAAGGAGCACCGCGAAGACGGTCAGCAGCATCACGCCGGTCCAGAAGTCGGGCATGGACTGACCGGTGATGGTGAGCACATTCACGCCCAGCTCACGCTTCGAGTCGGCGCGGCGCGCCATCCACACACCCAGTGGTACGGCGACCACGGCGGTGACGGTGATCGCGGAGACGGCCAGCGTGATGGTGTACGGCATCCGGTCGAGGACCACGTCGAGGGCCGGGGCGTGGAAGGAGTAGCTGGTGCCGAGGTCTCCGGTGAGCAGATCGCGCAGGAAGATGCCGTACTGCGTGAGCAGCGGCTGGTCCAGGCCGAACTGGGCGCGGATACGGGCGAGATCGGCGGTGGTCGCGGTGGGGCCCGCGTAGGCGGCGGCCGGGTCCCCGGGGGCGAGACGTACCAGCAGGAAGACGGTGGTCAGGGTGAGGAAGACGGTCAGCAGGCTCTGGCCGAGCCGTTTGGCGAGATACGTCGGCACTGCTCAGCCCTCCAGCCGTACGGCGGACAGGTCATAGGAGTTGATCGGGAGCAGCGACATGCCCCGGACGCGGGTCCTGCGGGCGAGCAGTGTCTTGGGCGCGAAGGCCCACAGGCTGGGCCAGGTGTCCCAGATGGCCTGCTGCACCGCGGCCAGCCGCTTGGTGCGCTCGGCGTCGTCCACCTCGGTGGAGGCGGCGGTGAGCTGCCGCTCCACGTGCGGGATCACGTACCCCATGAAGGCGTCCCGGGTACGTTCCTTCGCCGCCGTGCCCCCGTACATGCCCTGGAGGGTGGTGAGGGCCTGGCCGGTCGGGCTGCCGTAGCCGTTGCCGATGACATCCCAGTCGCCGGCCCGGCCCTGACGCCAGGTGAGGATGTCGCCGCCCGGCTCGAACTGCTGGAGCGTGGCGCGTACACCGACCGCCTTGAGCATGTCCAGGACGGCTTCCATCACGGAGGTGTCGGCGGCGAACTCCCCCGACTCCCAGATGATCCTGATCCGCAGATCCGTCGCGCCCAGCGACCTCAGCAGCGCGCGTGCCTTACCGGGGTCGTACGCGTACGAGCCGGTGCGTACCGCGCCTTCGAGGGCGAGCGGCACCACACCGCCTGCCTCCTCGGCGGAGCCGTTGAGCACGTCGTCGACCAGCGCGTCGCCGTCGATGGCGTAGGTCAGCGCGCGCCGCACCCGGGGATCGGCGAGCGCGGTGCCCTCGGGCTTGCGGAAGTTGTAGAAGAGCTGACACATCCGGACGCCCGAGGTCTCCTCGACCTGGACGCCGGGCAGGCCGGTGAGCTGCTCGGCGGAGTCCGGGGTGAGGGTGTCGACGACATCGAGTTCACCACTGCGCAGCGCGACGACCCGGCTGGACTCCTCAGGTACGAACCGGACCCGTACGGTCTCGATCCGCGGCCGGGCGCCCCAGTAGGCGGGATTGCGCCCCAGCGTGTACTCGCCGGCGCCCGCGTTGGCCTTGAGCACGCGGTACGGGCCGGAGCCGAGACCGCCACGCAGTTCCTCGGGGCGGTTCGCGGCGGCGGGGGTGATGTGGATGCTGGCCATCAGCCGGTCGAGCACCGGCACGGGCTCGCGGGTGTGCAGCAGGAAGGTGCGGGGGCCGGTCTTCTCGACGGTGGGCAGCTCGGGGAAGAGACCGAGCAGGAAGGAACCGTTGACCTTGCCGTACATCCGGAGAGCCGTGGCGACGTCCTCGACGGTGACGGGGCTGCCGTCGGAGTAGCACACACCGTCGCGCAGCCGCACGCTCCAGGCGGTGGGTTCGGCCATCTCGAACCGGTCGGCGAGGATCAGCCGCGGCTTCATTCCCGGCCCGATACGGGTGAGCGCCTGCCGCACCGCGCGCTGCACGGTGACAGCGGCGTCGAACTGGTTGAGCTTGTTGTCCAGGCTCACCAGGGAGCGGTTCAGACCGAGGGTGAGGGTGCCGGGGCCGGGGGCCCCGGTCGGACCCGCGCAGGCGGCCAGCGGGCCGAGGGCCACGCCCGCGCCACCGGCGGCGCCCCAGCGCAGCAGGGTACGGCGGCCGAAGCTCTCACGTGCGGGCTCGGGCGAGGACTCACGCGGGGGAGCGTCGGGAGGAGCGCTCTGAGGAGTAGGGGTCATCGTCGACCTTCTCGGGTGCTGGGAGGCGACCGGCTCAAGCTGTCGATGCCGGGCCCGGCGGGCGCCGGGGCGTGTTCCCGGAGTCCGGTCTGTCCGGCGGCGACAGGTGTCGCGCCGCACAAGGTGGCATGGTTGCGTGTTTCGCGCAAGGGGTCTCGCGCACTTCGCGCAACGTATGTCATCATCAGGCACCGAGGCAGCCTGTCCGGGCCGCCCGGAGGAGGTATCCGTGGTCAGCAACCCCCGAGGCGGACGTGAACCGTGCCGCGTGCTCGCCCTCGCGGACGATCTGTCCGGCGCCGCCGAGACGGCGGCGGCGCTGCGCCTCCCCGGCCGGATCGACCTGGGGCCGGCGCCCGTGGACCTCCCCGCCCCGGGGGAGGCACTGGTCCTCGATCTCGATACCCGCCGGCTGCCCGCCGCCGAGGCCGCCCGTATCGTGCGCGAGGCCGTGCGCGGCGCCGGCGTCGGCACCGTACTCATCAAGAAGACGGACTCCCTGCTGCGCGGCAACCTCGCCGCCGAGGCCGCCGCCTACGCGGAGGGTGCGGGCGGGCTCGTGATCGCCTCCGCCCTGCCGGTGGCCGGGCGCACCGTCCGCGACGGCGTCGTCCATCTGCGGGGCACCCCGCTGCACGCCACCGACGCCTGGCGCGCCGAGTCGCTGCCCGCACCGACCTCGGTGGCCGCCGCCCTCGGCGACCCGCGAACGGCTGTCGTACCACTGGACGCCGTACGCTCCTCCCGGCGCGAACTCACCGGCCGGCTCCGCGACCTCGTGGCGGCCGGGCTGTGGCCGGTCCCCGACGCCGAGACGGACGCGGACCTCGACGCGGTCGTCGCCGCCGCGCTGCCGCTCGGACCGGACATACGGCTCATGGGAACCGGCGGACTCGCCGCCGCACTCGGCCGGGTGCTCGGCGGCGCTGACATACCGTCACCGCGCGGCCCCCTTCGGCCGCTTCGTCCATTGCTCGTCGTGGTCGGCACCGCGGAACCCACCGCCGTTGCGCAGATCGCGCAACTCACCGGGGCCGGGGCCCGGCACACCGCACTTCCCGCCGCCCTGCTCGCCGAGCCGGGCCCGCCGCTCTCCTTTCCCGTCGACGCGGACGGTATTACGGTCGTCAGCGTCGACAACTCGCCCGGGATCCTCGCCGGTTCCGCCCGTCGCGTGGTGGCGGGGCTCGCCCGTGCCGTCGCCGCCGTGCCCCACCCCGTCGATCTCGTCCTCACCGGGGGCGAGACCGCGCGGCACGTCCTGGACGCGCTCGGTGTCACCCGGCTCCACCCGGTGGGACAGATCCACCACGGAGCCGTGCACTGCCGCACCGACGACGGCCGCCGGGTCGTCACCCGCCCCGGCAGCTACGGCGACCCCGGGTCCCTGCTGCGGATCGCCCACGCCCTGCGGCCGGGTCACCCCGCCGTACCGGGCGATCACTCTGCCGTACCGGGCGATCACCACGCCGTAGTTGGCGGGGCGTCCGCCGCGTCCGTCCCCCCATCGTCCGTGTCATCCGCACCACAAGGAGAAGTCCAGTGAACGCAGCCCCGACGACCGCCCCCGTGGAGGCCACCGCGCTGACGGAGACGGCCGGTACACCGCTCCCGGTCATCGCGGTCACCATGGGAGACGGCGCCGGCATCGGCCCCGAGGTGATCGTCCCCGCGCTGCTCCACGCCGACACCGTGCGCCGCTGCCGACCCGTTGTCATCGGCGATGCCGAACGCCTGCGCCAGGCGGCCCGGATCCTCGGTGTCACCTGCGAGATCGTCTCCGTCGAGACCCCGGCCGACGCCGTGTCCTGCCCCGGCCGCATCCATGTCATCGATCTCGGACTGCTCCCCGCCGACCTGCCCTGGGGCCGGCTGTCCGCCGTCGCGGGCGACGCCGCGTACCAGTACGTACGGGTCGCCGCCGAACTCGCCCTGCGCGGTGACGTCCAGGGCATCTGTACCGCCCCGCTCAACAAGGAGGCCCTGCACGCGGGCGGCCATCTCTACCCCGGACACACCGAACTCCTCGCTGATCTCACCGGGGTCGAGGAGGTGTCGATGATGCTGTCCACGCCCAAGGTGAAGGTCATTCATGTCACCACCCACATCGGGCTGATCGACGCCGTACGCCGGATCGAACCCGGACTCGTCGAGCGGACCGTGCGCCGTGGCCACGAGGCGATGGTGCGGGCCGGTGTCGCGAAGCCCGTCATCGGGGTCTGCGGCATCAACCCGCACGCGGGCGAGAACGGCCTGTTCGGCTACGGCGAGGAGGAGGAGAAGATCGTCCCGGCCATCGAGGTGCTGCGCGCCGACGGCATCGACGCCGTCGGACCGCTCCCCGCCGACACCGCCTTCTTCCTCGCCTCGCGCGGCGACTACGACCTGATCGTCGCCATGTACCACGACCAGGGCCATGGCCCCGTCAAGGTCATGGGCATCGAAGCCGGTGTCAACCTGACCGTGGGACTGCCGGTCATCCGTACCTCCGTCGACCACGGCACCGCCTTCGACATCGCGGGTACCGGCCGGGCCGAGGCCGGTAGCATGGTCGAGGCGCTGCGCCAGGCCGCCGAGATGTCCACCACCGCGGCCCGTTGACCCCCGATCGTCCGCACCGGAGGACAGAAGACTGATGTCTGCGATCGGATCGAAGGCCCGGCGCGATCGAATCGTCCATCTCGCCACGACCACGGGGCTGGCCAGTGTGGAGGAGCTGTCCCAGTTGTTCGGGGTCACAGCCTCCACCATCCGGCGCGATCTCGCGAAGCTGACCTCGGACGGACAGCTCGCCCGTACCTACGGCGGTGCCATGGCGCTGGCCGCCCACCCCGAGGCGTCGCTGCGGCAGCGCACGGGCGAGGCGTTCGAGGCCAAGCGGGCGATCGCGCGGTGGGCCGCGGCGGAGGTTCGGCCCGGGGAGTCGCTGCTGCTGGACGCGGGATCCACCGTCGGCGCGCTCGCGCACGAACTGCGCACGGCGAAGGATGTCACCGTCGCCACCACGGGTCTGACGGCCCTTCAGGAGCTGGCGGATGTCGAGTCGGTCCATGTCGAGTGCCTGGGCGGCACATTGCGCCCACTGAGCCAGGGGTTCGTCGGACCGCTCACCGAAGCGGCCCTGGAACGGCTCACGTTCGACCGGCTCTTCCTGGGCACGGACGGCGTCTCGCCCGAGTACGGCATCTGCGAGGCCGATCTGCGCCAGACGCGCCTCAAGGAGCTCATGGCCCGGCGCGCCGACCGGGTGTACGTCCTGGCCCACGCCGCGAAGCTGGGCCGCCGGCCGTTCCACACCTGGACCCCGCTCCGGCCCGACTGGACGCTGGTGACCGACGCCGGAGCGGACCCCCGCGTCGTCGAGGGGCTGCGCGCCCGCGGGGTCACGGTCGTCCTGACGGAGGCGGAGTACACGACGGAGGCGGAGTACACGACGGAGGCGGCGCACGCGGGCCCGGCGGGCTGACCCCGACGGCCGGTGCGAGGGAGGTCCCGCGGAGCGCGCTCCGCGGGACCTCCCCTTTGTCTGTATTCGCGACGGCGAGCCGTATTCACACTCAATAAGTGCTTCTTTCCGGGTTGGTTCGCCGTTCGGGAATGCCGCGGGACCGGAGGGTCGACTTTCCATGGGGGAGTTACTAGGATGCCCAACAAGTTCTGGTCGCCGGTATTGTTTTGGAAACAGCCGTACGCGTTCCGTCGATCTATTCATCCGTTGGTAAAGCAATGTTAATTTCCTTTGGAGCAGCGGTACGTATCACTCCGTTGAGCTGGCCCTCGTCCGTGGCGGTGAACCAGATCAGCAGCGTGGCTACGGGGGAGTAGGAAATCAGTGGGGCCTGGCAGAGGTCTGTACCAAAGAAAAGAGCGCAGCATTTCCGTCCACGAATGTCCCGATGTTGTGGGGTGCCCCGGATTCGGCACTTTCATGCATCGCGGACGCGAGTACTGATTCGGGGGGCAGAGGTCGCGTGCGTTTTCAGCTTTTGGGCCCTTTGAGTATTGCCGAGGGTCATGACGTTGTTGTTCTTAAACCGTCCAAACCGTCCAGTCTGCTGGCGGCTCTCCTCCTTCACCCCGGATCCGTCGTGTCCACCGGCTATCTGCTGCGCGCCCTCTGGGACGACGACCAGCCGGCCACGGCCAGGGCCGCGCTCCAGAGCTGTGTCCTGCGACTGCGCCGGATCTTCGCCAAGTACGGAGTCACCGGCAATGTCATCGAGGCGGTGCCCGGTGGTTACCGCATGAACGCCGACGCCGACACGCTCGACCTGGTGCGGTTCCGCGCACTCGTACGGGAGGCGGACGACGCGGGCGACGCCGAGGGCGAGCTGTACCGGCTCAAGGAGGCGCTGACGCTCTGGCAGGGTCCCCTGCTGGCGAATGTGCCCTCCCCGATGCTGCACCGCGACGAGGTGCCCGGGCTGACCGAGGAGCGGCTGCGTACGCTCGAACGGGCCTGCGACATCGAGCTCGCGCTGGGCCGATGTCGTCAGGTACTGGTCGACCTCTGGGAGGCCGCTCGCCGACACCCCGGTCGCGAACGGTTCTCCGAACAGCTCATCGAGGCGCTGTACCGCACCGGCCGGCAGTCGGAGGCGCTTTCGGAGTACCGCAGTGTGAAAGGCCGGCTGAAGGAAGAACTGGGCATCGATCCCGGCCCGTCGCTCCAGCGGCTCGAACTGTCGATCCTGCGCGGCGATGACCTCGGCCCACTGGCGCTGGACCCGGGGTTCGACCGGACGGCGCCCCTGCCCGGCGGCGGCGCGCCGCCGCTCGCGGCGCGCACGGAACCCCTGGCGATCGCCGCCCCGGCTCCGGCCACCGTGCCCGCATCGGCTCTGCCGCCCGTACCGCCCGCGCCCGCCGTACGGCCGGTGCCGCCTGTGCCGTCCTTCACCGGCCGTACCGCCGAACGGGCGGCGATCAACGCCCGTCTCACCGCGGGATCCCCGGACACAGCCGTCGTGGTCCTCTCCGGAGCCCCGGGCATCGGAAAGACGGCGCTGGCCCGGCAAGCCGCCCATGACACCCAGGACAGCTTCCCCGGCGGCGTGTTCATCCTGGCCATGACGCGTGAGGACGGTTCCCCCGTCACCCCGGCCGAGGCGCTGACGCACCTGCCGCCGCCCGGAGCCGCCGATGGTGCGACGCTGCTCGTGCTCGACGATGTGACCAGCCCCGACCAGGTCCGTCCGCTGCTGCCCGCCGCGGCGGGCAGCGCCGCGATCGTCACCAGCAGACGTGGTCTCGCCGGACTGATGGCCACGCACGGCGGCAGCGTGCACCGGCTGTCCACCCTGGAACCGGCGGAATCCCGGCAACT
This sequence comes from Streptomyces sp. NPDC094034, assembly GCF_040303865.1. NCBI lineage: Bacteria > Bacillati > Actinomycetota > Actinomycetes > Kitasatosporales > Streptomycetaceae > Streptomyces > Streptomyces sp. NPDC094034. The sequence goes on from NZ_JBEOUD010000020.1 coordinate 127,357, forward strand.
GCTGGCCGCCGTACTCGGCGCCGACCGGGTGGCGGCGGAACCGGAAGCCGCGGCCGAACTGGGCCGTATCTGCGGCTACTTCCCGCTCAGTCTCCGGATCGCGGCCGCCCGGCTGCTCACCCGCCCCGGGCTGCGCATCGAGGACTGTGTCGCCTGGCTGGCGGAGGATCTGCCGGCCAGGCTCTCCCTCGCCGATGATCCCCGGCTCTCCGTACCGCAGGTGTTCGGCGGTGCGCTGCGCCGGCTGGAGCCGCGCTGGCAGGAAGCCTTCCACCGGCTCGGCGACCACGAGGGGCTGCTGCTCCCCTCGCACGCGCTCGGCAACTCACCCGAGGCGGAAGAGGCGTTGGAGCGTCTCGCCGACGCGGGGTTGCTCGAAGAAGGGCCTCCTGGCCCGTACCGCATCCATCGACTGCTGAAAATCTACGCGCGTCAGCAGGCGCGTGAGAGCCAGCACAGCCAGGCTGCGACAGCACGCCACTGACGGGCGACGCCCGAACTCCACCACGATCAAGCCACCTTGACCAAGCATCCAGGGGTGTCATTCTCATGGGCTCAGCGACTTACGAAACCGTTGCCTCGACCCGCCCGCGCATCCGTCGCGACGTGCTGTTCACCGAGACACCGGAGGGGGTGCTCTTCCACAACGCCGACGGCGGGTTCCAGCTGACCGCCAAGTCCGCCTACCGGTTCGCCACCCTGATCGTCCCGCATCTCACCGGCGACCACTCGGTCTCCCAGATCTGCGAGGGCCTCGGTGACCAGCAGCGCTCCATGGTCGGCGAGTTGGTGAAGAGCCTGTACGAACGGGACTTCGCCCGGCCGGTCCCGACGACCGAGGGCGAGGCGCACGACACAGCGCCCGACATCGCCCGGCGCTTCGCGCCGCAGATCGCCTACGTCGACCACTACTCCGACGACGCCGAGCGCCGCTTCCACCGCTTCCGTACGGCACGGGTGGCCGTGCTCGGCGACGACCTCGTGGCCCGTTGGTGCGTCCTCAGCCTGATCCGCAACGGCTGCTCGACCATCGGTCTTCAGCCGGGACTCGGAGCCGAGAACATCGAGACCATAGAGGCAGAGGCGCGGGAGGCGGCGTCCGACGGCTGCCCCGTGGACCTTCCGCGGATCGGGGCGGACGACCCCCTGGCGCCCCTCGGCTGGGCGGATCTCGCGTCGTACGACCTCGTGGTGGTCACCGGCGGCCCCGCGGCCCCGGGCCGGCTGTTCCCGCTGCTGCGGGCCGGCGTGCCCGAGGGCCGTACGCTCCTGCCGGCCTGGTCCTACGGCGAGCACGCCGTGGTGGGACCGCTGATGACGTCCGACACGGCCGGCTGCTGGTCCTGCGCGGTGCTGCGGATCGGTTCCCACGACGGGGCCGCGGCCGCCGCGGACATCTGGAGCGCTCTGGCCCTGCCCGGGACCGTACCGGCCGGTGAGCTCCCCAGCCGCCCCCTTGCGGCGATGATCGGCAATCTGCTCGGTTACGAGATCTTCCGTATCACCACCGGCGCGCTGCCCGCCGAGACCGCCGGCCGGCTGATCATCCAGGACATGAAGTCCCTCGATGTCACGGCCGAACCCCTGCTGCCGCACCCGCGCTGCCCGTTCTGTGCCGGGGCGGCGCAGGACGACGCACCGGCCGGCGCGGATCTCCCGCTCGATCTCCCCGTGGACCTCACGACGGTGGGGAGCGCCACCCCGCCGATGCCGACGGTCGACACGGCCCGGGAGGCCGACGCCCTGGTGGAGGAGTTGAACCGCCGCTCGGTCCTGGTCCGGCCGCGCGCCGGAGTCTTCGGCCGCTTCGCGGACGAGCCCCTCACGCAGATACCGCTCAAGGCGACCCTCGTCGAGTTCGGCACCGGCCACGGCGCCTCGCGCCGAGTCGCCGCCTTCGACGTGCACCATGTCGCGGGCGCCCGGCTGCGGGCGCTGAACGCGGCGGCCGGCGTGTACGCGGAGCATGTCGTGCCCACCACCGGCATTCTGACGGCTCGTCAGGTCGAGGAGGCCGGCACGAGCGTGCGCGCTCTGGGGCCCGCCGCGCTGACCCTCTTCGGCGGTGCGGGTACGGGCACGGGCGCCGGCGGTGAGCGGGTGACGGCCTGGACCCGGGCCGTCTCGCTGCTCACCAAGGAGCGGATTCTCGTCCCGGCCGCGGCGGTTCGCACCTTCGGCCCGCACAACGCCGACCGGCTGTTCGACCCGACGCGCGCCGGAACCGGCGTGGGAGCCACGGTGGCGGACGCCGCCGCCGACGGACTGCTCTCCGCCTTCGCCCATGACGCGCTGTGCCGCACGCTGCGGGGCGGTACGGCGAGCAGGGTGCCGCTGAAGCCGCTCGCGGAGGGGGAGGGGGCCGATGCCGAACTCACCTTCCTCATCCGGTCGGCGGCCATCCTCGACATCGAGGTGGACCTGCTCGACCTGGGCGAGGGCGACCGCTCCGGGGTGCATGTGCTGCTCGCCCGGGGAGCCGGACACTGGGCGGTCGGCAGCGACACCGGCGCCCGGGGCGCCGCGGTCGCCGCGCTGCGCGATCTGCTGGGACAGGTGCAGCTGGGCCGGGAGGAGACGGCCGCGCCGTTCGATCTCGGCGACCCGCTGCTGCGTGACCTCGACGCGACGACGATCCATGCCGCGGACACCGAGGGCACCGAAGCCGTCGTCTCCCGGGCGGTGACCGACTGGTCCGAGGTGCTGGACCGGCTCCGTACGGCGGGACGCGACGCCCTGATGGTGGACACGAGCTCCGCGGACCTGGCCGGCGCGGGCATCAGCACCGCCCGCGTGTTCCTCACCACGGAGGCAACCCGTGGGGCTTAGCACTCTCGATGTCCGCCCGGCGGAGGGACTGCTGCGGCAGGCCCTGGGGCGGCTCGGCGGACCTGAGGTGAGTATCGGCGCGCTCGGTACGCACGACGCGTTCGCCGCCGGAAAGGACGCCCTCGAAAGGGACGCCCTCGAAAAGGGCGCCCCCGAAAGGGACGCCGCTGACCGGGACGCTGTCGAGCGGGAGACGACCGGGCGGGACGTCACCGCGTACCGCGACACATCCGTCCCGGTGCGGCTGTACGGCGCGCACGCCGTCATCGGGCCCCTGCCCGGTGCCGACGGCGCGCCGGCCCCGGCCTGCTCCCACTGTCTGGCCCGCCGCTGGCAGGCCGTGCGGTCGGTGGCCCTGCGCGACGCCCTCGAACTGGGCGGGGAGACCCGGGCGGCGGGCGAGTGGCCCTACGCCACACCGTTCGCGGCGGACGCCGTCGCGGCGCTCGTCACCGCACTGTGCGAGCGGCCACCCGTCCCCGCGGGCCCGTTCCCCGAGATCAGGCTGGTGGATCTGCGGACCCTGACCGTCCGCCACTACCCGCTGGTCCCCGACCCCGAATGCCCGCGCTGTTCCACACCCCGTACCGACACCGCCGACGACGCCCGGATCACCCTGCGCCCCGCCCCCAAGCACCGTCCCGGCTCCTTCCGGCTGCGGCCCATCGAGGCGTACGACATCGACGTCGCCGCGTTCGCCAACCCGGTGTGCGGCGCGCTCGGGCCGTCCGTGGTCCATGACGTCTCCTCCACCTCCACCTCCGCGACCATCGGCTGTTTCTCGATGCGTTCCGGCGAGTATCTGCGCGAGACGTTCTGGGGCGGCCACGCCGACTCCTTCGGCCACAGCAACCGGATCGGTGTGCTCGAAGGCATGGAGCGTTACGCCGGGATGCGGGCGCGCTCCCGGATCACCAGCGTCACCGGAAGCCTCGAAGAGTTCGGTGCCGATGCCGTCGACCCCCGTGACGTGGGCCTGTACGCGCCGGACTTCTACCGCGCCAACCCACGGGTCCGCCCGTTCGCGGCCGACCGGGAGATCCCCTGGGTATGGGGCTACTCCCTGCGTGACGAGCAGCCGAGACTGGTCCCCGAGGTGCTGACGTACTATCACGCGCCCGGCCTGGAGAACCGGTTCGTGCAGGAGAGCTCCAACGGCTGCGCCTCCGGGGGCTGTCTGGAAGAGGCGATCTACTTCGGGCTGATGGAGGTCATCGAGCGCGACGCCTTCCTGCTCTCCTGGTACGGGCAGCAGCCGCTGCCCGAGATCGACCCGGCCACCAGCACCCGCGACTCCACCCGGCACATGGTCGACCGGCTGGCGATGTACGGCTACCGGGCGCGGTTCTTCGACACCCGGATCACCTTCCCGGTCCCGGTGGTCACCGCCGTGGCCGAGCGCTTCGACGGCGGTCCCGGCCGGATGTGCTTCGGCGCGGGCGCCGGGCTCGACCCCGAGTCCGCGTTCGACTCGGCGCTCTGCGAGATCGCGACCGACGCCGTGAACCTGCGGGAGCGTACCGAGCGCGACGGGCCCCGGCTGCGCGCCATGGCCGCGGACTTCGACCTGGTGACGGCGCTGCATGACCATCCCCTGGTGTACGGCGTGCCGGAGATGGGCGAGCACGCAGGCTTCCTGCTGAACCTCGACAGCCCGCATCGTCGCGGTGTCGCGCCCGAACCACCGCGCGCGGTGAGCGAGTTGCGCTGGCCGGACCCCTCCGGCGCGATGGCCGCCGGGGACCTCCGCGAGGATCTGCGCCGCTGTGTCGACGCGGTGACCGGAGCCGGCTTCGACGTGGTGGTGGTCGACCAGACCATGCCCGAGCAGCGCACGCTCGGGCTGCACACCGTCAGTGTGCTCGTCCCCGGGCTGCTGCCGATCGACTTCGGCTGGTCCCGGCAGCGCGCCCGCACCATGCCCCGCCTGCGCACCGCACTGCGTCAGGCGGGACTGCGCGAGCACGATCTGGGGCCGGACGACATCAACCCGGCCCCGCACCCCTTCCCGTGACCCGCCGTGCGGTCCAGAAGCGTGCACTCCAGAACCGTCCCGTCCACAACCGTCCAGCACAGCACCACCAGCAGAGAGGAGGGTCCCGTGGGCTACGCCCATGACTATGCGGCCGAGATCATGCAGCGCGGCCGGATCCCGATGGAGCCCGCCGATTTCGTCCCCGACTGGGCGGATCGGCCGAGGAAGGCGAAGTTCTACCCCGGCGTCGAGTCCTTCCCGCTGCCGGACACGGACTTCCCCGAAGGGGCGACCGTGGCGGCCGGCTGTACGCGTACCGACGAGCCCCACGAACAGCGGCCGTTCACGCTGGACTCGCTCTCCGGGATGCTGCGCGACTCCTACGGGCTGACCGGACGCCGGCTCGGTGTCCAGACCAATACGGACCTCGCCGCGCTGCCCCACTACACCCAGGCGAACTGGTCCCGTGGCACGGCCTCCGGCGGCGGTCTCTACCCGGTCAGCGTCTACTGGGTCTCCGGCCCCAGCGGGCCGCGGCCGCCGGGTGTCCACTACTACTCGGCCCCGCACCACTCCATGCAGCGGCTGCTCGCGGGCGATGTGACCGGCGAGGTGCGTGCGGCACTCGGCGAGGGGGCCGCGGGCGCGGACCGCGACCAGTTCCTCGTCCTGGGGATCAAGTACTGGCAGAACGCGTTCAAGTACAACAGCTTCTCCTTCCACGCGGTGAGCATGGATCTCGGCGCGATCGTCGGCACCTGGCGTATCTGGGCACGCGCGCAGGGGCTGAGTGTCGAGCCCGCGCTGTGGTTCGACGAGGAGAGGCTGAGCCACGTGCTGGGTGTGCCCAACGAGGAAGAAGGCATCTTCGCCGTCGTCCCGCTGACCTGGGAGGGCGCCGAGCCCACCGGCGGGCTCGCCACTCCCGACCTCGCCACCCCCCGGCTCTCCACCGCCGCGCTCCCCGACGTCCCCGCCGTCCGGCACACCGATGTCGAACGCTCGCGCACGGTGCTGCGCTTCGAAACCCTCCAGCGGATCCACGCGGCGACGGTGGAGGCCGCCACCGACCGCCCGGAGCCTGGCGCGCTCGAACCGGCCGCCGCGATCGCGCCCACCGCAACGGGCACGCCCGTCGTTCTGCCGGAGCCCGAGCTGCCGCCGGTGAGTGTGCGTGACGCGCTGCGGGAGCGGCGCAGCAGCTTCGGGCGCTTCGACGCGGCCCGCCCGGTCACCACCGCGCAACTGGCCGCCACCCTCGACGCCTGTGTCGCCGCCTCGCTCGGCGGCGACACGGAACAGCCCGCGGCACCGGACGGCTCGGCGTCGCCCGGACTGGTCACGCTGTACGCGTTCGTCAACCATGTCGAGGGCGTCGAGCCCGGCGCGTACGCCTACGATCCCGTGGACCACACGCTGCGCCCGGTGGTGACGGGCCCGCCGGGACCGTTCCTCCAGCGCAACTACTTCCTCTCCAACTACAACCTGGAGCAGGCCGGTGTGGTGATCGTCCCCACCATCCGCACCGCCGCCGTCCTGGACGCGGTGGGGGACCGGGGCTACCGGCTGGTGAACGGCACGATCGGGGCCGTCGCGCAGACCTTCTACACCGTGGCCTCCGCACTCGGGCTCGGTGCGGGCGTCGCGCTGGGCTTCGACAACATCTCGTACATCGAGGAGCTGGACCTCGAACGCACGGGTGAGAAGCCCCTGTTGATCATGCTGCTCGGCAATGAGCGGCCACGGCCCGCCGACTTCCGCTACGAGATCGGCTGACCGGGATGGGGGAGCGAGTGATGACACCGGACGCGGATACGACGGACGTCGGCTGGGAACCCGGCCGCCGGTTCATGCTGCGCGTGGCCGGACTGCCCGTGGAGTCCGTCCAGGCGCTGCGCTGCGGCGACAGCCGTCAGTGGGCGGACGACGTCCTCGCGGCCGAGGACCGGCTACGGAACCGGGCGGCCGGGCTGAGCGATCTGCTGCACGAGGCGGTGGGTACCACCGACGTCGCCCCGGACGGGGCGGGCGCGAGCCAGCGCCGCGAACTGCTCGGCCTGCGCCGCCAGATCTTCAACAACCGGCTGCCCGCCGACCCGGACGCGGCCGTCCGGCTGGTCGCCGGAGTCGACCCGCGCGCGGCGGAGGCGACCGCCGAGTGGCTGCGGGACCGCCGCCATCTGGAGAAGCTGCGGGCCGAGGGCGCGCCCCTGCTCGCCGCCGACCTCGACAGGACCCGGGCCGCGCTGCGCGGGCTGCTCGCCGAGGACCGGCTGCGCTGCGGTCTGCTGCTGGCCTCCCCGACCCTGGAGGGTCAGCTCGACGCCTATATCGACAAGGCCGAGGCGGGGGCCGCGGCCGGCGTGTCCCCCGACAAGCGGATGCGGAAGATCGAGCGGTCGGTGCTGTCGTATCTGTACCGCACGGCCTGCAAGACCAGCCCCTTCAGCACCTTCACCGGTGTCGCCACCGGCGTCTTCCACGACGGCCGGGACGAGCGGCAGGGCCGCGACACCTCGGACGCCACCATCCGGATCGACGACGAGTGGTCCAGCCATGTGCGGCTCAATGTCGTCGTGCTGGGCCGGTTCGCCGAACTGATCCTCGCCGACCCGGCCCGGCGGGGCGATCTCCCCGTACGGCCCGCCTCCGGCTGGGAGCGGGACGACGACCGGATCCGGTACGTACGCCAGTGGATCAGCGCGGGCGACGACTCGGCCGCGGTCACCTTCGACGCGGTCAAGGACCGGCTGTTCTTCCTCCGCCGCAGCGGCACGCTGGACCGGCTGCTCAGTCTGTTCGAGGGGCGGGACGAGCTGCGCTACGGCGAGCTGGTGGAGTGGCTCCGTACCGAGCACGACGCCGAACCCGCGCAGTGCGAGACCTATGTGGCCGCGCTGCTCCAGCTCGGCCTGGTACGGGTGCCGTGCCTGGACACCGATGTCCACAGCCCCGATCCACTGCGCTCCTTCCAAGATGAGCTGCGCACGCTCGGGCGTCCCTGGGCCGACCGGCTGGCCGCCGCCTTCGAGGGGCCCGTACGCGCCATCGACCGCTTCCCCTCCGCCGGCCGCGCCGAGCGGGTGGAACTGCTGCGTGAGCTGCGCACCGGACTGCGCGAGGCCCAGGCCCAGTTGGGGGCGGCGCAGGCCACACTGCCGCAGACCCTGCTCTACGAGGATGTCAGCGCCGGCCGTGAGGTGAGCTGTGGACTCGGCGCCTGGACCGGGCCGGCCGGCGGGGCGCTGCGCTCCGTCGAGCGCATACTCCCCGCCTTCGATCTGACACTTCCTCAGCGGGTCACCTTCAAGGGCTTCTTCACCGCGCGCTACGGCCGTGGCGGCCGGTGCGACGACCTTCTGGGTCTCGTCCACGACTTCCACGAGGACTTCTTCGACCAGTACCTCTCGTTCGCGGGCAAGCGGCGGCCCTTCGACGACCGGGGCGAGTACGTGCCGGAGGAGAACTGGCTCGGGCTGCCGGGTATCCGCGCGATCGACGCGGCGCGGCGCGCCTTCATCGACCGCATGCGGCAGCTCTGGCAGGAGCACGCGGACGCGACGGAGATCCGGCTCGGCGAACGGGACCTGGGGCTCGTCGCGGACGAACTCGCCCCGCTCGCGACCGACTTCGCACCGCAGTCCCACCATCTCCAGCTCACCGAGGGCGAGAACGGCCCGCTCGTCGTGCTCAACCGCTCGTACGGCGGACTCTCCTTCCCCTTCAGCCGTTTCACCCATGTCTACGACACGGACGACACGGACGACACGGACAGCCCGGTGGAGCGGGCCGGAGCCTTCTCGCGGGGGCTGCGCGACACCGCCGCGGCCGTCACCCCCGACGGAGCGGTCCTGGCCGAGATCACCGGAGGAGCGGTGACCAGCAATCTCAATCTGCACAGCCCGCTCACCGACTACGAGATCGTCTGCCCCGGAGAATCCAGCACCGTCCCCGAGGACCGACAGATCCACCTCGACGACCTTTATGTCGAGCACGACGCGGAGTCGGACCGGCTGGTACTGCGCTCCACGCGGCTCGGCCGTGAGGTCATCCCTGTCTATCTCGGCTATCTGGTGCCGCTCGCGCTGCCCGAGATCCCCCGTACGCTCCTGCTGATGTCCCCGACCTCGATGGCGCCCCTGGACGTCTGGGGAGGTGTCCCGACGGGCGAGGCGCACGAGGGCGTGACCACGCGGCCCCGGGTGCTGCACGGTGAGGTCGTCCTCAGCCGCCGCAGCTGGACCACGACGGCCGGGGCGCTGCCGGTCCGCCGGCCCGGTACCGGCGATGAGGAGTGGTTCCTCGGCTGGCAGCGCTGGCGCCGCGAACACGCCCTTCCCGACCAGGTCTTCGCCACCGTGTCCAGCGGGCCCCGGGGCGGCGCGGGGGCCAAGCCCCAGTACGTGGACTTCGACAGCCTTCTCTCCCTCTCCGCCCTCGAAGCGCTGCCCACGCACCCGGACGACCGGGTCGTCCTGCGGGAAATGCTCCCGGGGCGCGACGGACTGCATGTCCGCTCCGCGCGTGGCAGCCATGTGGCCGAGCTGGCCGTGGAGACCTTCACCTCGACCCGACGCAGAGAGGGCGCACCGACATGTCAGAGCTGACCCCCGCACCGAGCCCGGCACCGAGCCCCACGCCGGGCCCCGCCGCCGACTCCGCGCCCGCCCCCGTCCCCGCCCCGGGCGCGGCGGCCGACTGGCAGGCCATCCACATCTTCTACGCGGCCAATCCGCAGCCCCTGCTGGTGAATTGCGTCCGCCCGCTGGTGGCCGAGCTGACCGCCGACGGCCTGCTGGCCGGCCACTTCTTCATCAACTACTGGCTGGAGGGGCCGCATGTCCGCCTCCGGCTCAAGCCCCTGAACGCGGCGGCCACCCCGGAGGTACGGCGTCGCGCAGAGGAGGCCATCAGCGGCTTCCTCCGTACCCGCCCCGCCCTCTACGAGGTGGACTCCGGTTTCCTCAACGAGTTCTACAACACCCTCTTCGAGATCGAGTTCCCGGAGGGCGACCGCGGCGCGTTCATGAGCGAGGACGGCCGGATGAACCTGCGGCCCAACAACTCCTTCTCGTACGAGCCGTACGAACCCGAGTACGGCAAGTACGGCGGCCCGGCCGGGATCGAGCTGGCGGAGTGGCACTTCGCGCACTCCAGCGATCTCGTCATGGACGCCTTCCGCACCATGAACCTGCATCTGCGCACCGTGCTGCTCGGCACGTCCGCCCAGCTGATGATGGTCATGGCCGGCTGCTTCCTGCCCGAGCGCGAGGAACTGGGCGGCTATCTGGACCGCTACTACGAGTTCTGGCACAACGCGTTCCCCGGCACGGGCTTCATCGGGTCGAAGGAGTACGACAAGAACTACGCCGAGATGGCCCCCGGCCTCGGCCGCCGCTTCGAGGGAATCCGGCGCGCGGTCCGCACCGGCGAACTCGGCACGCTGCCCGCCTTCCTGCGCGGCTGGGCCGAACACTGCCTGGAACTGCGCTCCCGCGCCGAGGAGCTGACCGTGGGCGGCGAGCTGGTGTTCCGCTCCTGGGACGGTACGCGCGACGAACGCGTCACCGATCCCGCCGTGGCACTTCCGCTGCTGCTCTCCCCGTACATGCATATGACCAACAACCGGCTGCATGTGACGATCCGTGACGAAGCGTATCTTTCCCATGTGCTCGGCCGGGTCCTGCGCGAGGACACCGTCGCCCCACCCGCCCCGGCGGCGACCCCATGACCGCAGCCTCCGGGGAACTCCTCTCGCACCGCCCGGCGCTGCGCCCGGGCATCCTGCTGAGCCCCGCCCTGCTGCACGGCCCCGCCACCGTGCATCTGATCAAGGATCCGGAGGGCGGCGCCGCCTTCGAGGTCGGGGCGAAGGAGTTCTTCCTGATCTCCCGGCTCGACGGCAGCCGCAGTCTGGCGGAGATCGGGCAGGAGTACGCCGAGACCTTCGGCAAGCGCCTCGGCGCCGCGCACTGGCAGCGGCTGCTGCAACTGCTGGGCACCAGAAGCCTGCTGGCCGGAGCACCGCCCCGGCCGGCAGATGCCGGCACCGCGCCGGGCAAGCCGTACAGCGGCACTGCGCTGCGGGGCACCCTGCGGCTGGTCGCCGACGCCGACGCCACCACGGGGCGCCTGCACGGCCTGCTGCGTCCCGTGCTGCGGACCACGGTCCTGCTTCCGCTGACCGTCCTCATGGTGGCGATGGAGGTCCTGCTCGCGACGGCGCTGCCCGAACTGGCCGACGACACCTGGTGGCTGTTCCATCAGCCCGTCGCGCTGATCGCGGTCTTCACCCTGCTCTGGCTGAGCACGGCCCTGCACGAACTGGCCCACGGGGTGAGCGCCCAGCACTACGGGGGTACGGTCAGCGAGATCGGGCTGCGCTGGCGGCTGCCCGTGGCCGTGATGTACTGCACCGTCGACAACTACCGCTATCTGCGCTCCCGTTGGCATCAGCTCGCGGTCGCGGGCGCGGGTGCCTTCGCCAACCTGCTCTTCCTGCTGCCGTTCCTGGCCTGGTGGGCCGCGCTCCCCGAGGGGGACCCGACCCGCCGAGTACTGTCCGGACTGCTGCTGCTCGGCAGTGCCCAGGCACTCGTCAATCTCCTGCCCCTGCCCCCGCTCGACGGCTACGCGATGCTGAGCCACGCACTGCGCGTCTCCGGTCTCGCGCCGGAGAGCGGGCGCTATCTGCGGCTGTGCCTCAGCGACCGGCCGGCCGCCGCCGCGTACCCGCGCCGGGCCCGCTCCGTCTACCTCGGCTACGGGGTGGGGTCGGCCCTGCTCGTCCTTCTCCTGGTGGCGGCCCTGGCAACAGGCCTCTACTTCCTACTAGTTCACTGACCCACAACCCCCGAGGGGCGCAGAACCACATGAGCGAGGCCAGGACCATGGCGTCCGTGCCGCACGAGGCGGCCACCGAAGCGGCGATCGTCGTCGACGACGTGCGCAAACGATACGGGGACCGGCAGGCGGTCGACGGGGTGTCACTCCAGGTCGGCCGCGGGGAGTTCTTCGGACTTCTCGGCCCCAACGGCGCGGGGAAGACCACCCTCGTCGAGATCATGGAGGGCCTGCGCCAGGCGGACTCCGGAACCGTCTCGGTTCTCGGCCAGTCCCCCTGGCCGCGGAATGTGGCGCTGCTGCCGCGGCTGGGTGTCCAGACCCAGTCCTCCGCCTTCTTCGTGCGCCAGACCGCACGCGAACACCTGCGTACCGTCGCCGCCCTGTACGGGGCGAGCGGCGCCGACGCGGACAGCACGCTCGGTACCGTCGGGCTGGACGACCAGCGCGATGTCATGGTCGAGAATCTGTCCGGCGGCCAGCGCCAGCGCCTGGCCATCGCCTCGGCCCTGGTGCACGGCCCCGAGCTGATCTTCCTGGACGAGCCGACCGCGGCCCTGGACCCGCAGGCCCGCCGCGATCTGTGGAAGGTGCTGCGCGAGCTGAAGAGCGAGGGCCGCACCATCGTCTACACCACCCACCATCTCGACGAGGCCGAGGCGCTCTGCGACCGGGTGGCGATCGTCGTGGCCGGCTCGGTCGTCGCGCTGGACTCCCCGCACCATCTGGTGACCGCCGCCGGGGCGCCGACCCGTCTGCTGATTCCGGCCGAGCGGATGAGCCGGCAGGACGCGGCGGCCATCCCGGGGGTCGACCGGGTCACCGAGCAGGGCGGCTCCCTCGTCCTGGAGACGGCCGAGTCCGGGAAGGTCCTCCAGGCGGTTGACGCGCTCGGCGGTCTGGAGGGTGTGCAGACGCGCACCGCCACGCTGGAGGACGTCTATCTCGAACTGACCGGAACCTCCGACACCACCGTCAGCACCGACACCACCGTCAGCGCCGGCCCCACCGGCAGCACGGACACCAACGACACGGAGCAGCAGGGATGAGCGCGTACGCAGCACTGACGGCGGCCGGCTACCGGGCACAGGTCCGGGACAAGGCCACCCTCTTCTTCACCTTCGCCTTCCCGCTGCTCTTCCTGGTCGTCTTCGGACTGATCTTCCGGGGCCAGGAAGTGGAGGAGACCGGCCGCCCCTACATCTCCTACATCGCACCGGGCGTCATGTCCTGGGGCGTGGCCAACGCCGCCGTCTTCGGAGTCGCCTTCACCCTGATGCAGTGGCGCCGCGACGATCTGCTGCGGCTGATCCGGATGACCCCCACCCGGCTGCCGTCGGTTCTCGGCTCCCGCTATGTGCTCGCTCTCGCCGTGGGGGTCTTCCAGGCGGTGGTGTTCATCGCGGTGGCGATGCTGCCGCTGTTCGGTCTCGAACTGAACGCCCGGTGGCCGCTGGCGCTGCCCGTGCTGGTGCTCGGCATCACGGCGTTCCTCACCATCGGCGTGGTCATCGGGTCGTACGCCAACACGCCCGAGGCGGTCGCGGCCATCGCCAACTGCCTGATGGTGCCGATGGCCTTCCTCTCCGGCTCGTTCCTGCCGCTGGACATGATGCCGTCCTGGCTCCAGACCATCTCGCGGGTGCTTCCGCTGCGCTATCTCAACGACGCGGTGTCCGCCGCCCTTTCCGGCCGGGGGGAGCTCGGGGACATCGCCCTCGGGTGCGGGGGACTGGTCGTCTTCACCGTCATCTTCGGGGCGCTGGCCGTGAAGACGTTCCGCTGGAGCAACTCCACATGACCACCACGATCACGACCGACGCGACGGTGGACGGCGCTCCGCTGGAGGCCGCGCGCGAGTTGCTGCGGCGGGAGCTGACCGTACGGCTCGCCCCGGCCACCGCGCCGACGGTGGTCCCGCTCGGCGCCGGTGACGTGCTCGGCCACCGGGGCGAGGACCGCCACGCCGCCGTACGCCCCGGGGCCACCGTCCATCTCACCTCGGGGGCCGTGCTGGTGGGCCCCTGGGGCGGCGACGGCACCACCTCCGCCTGCGGCCAGTGTCTGGCCATGCGCTGGCAGCGGCTGCGTACCCGCACCCAGCGGGACGCCCTGGAGACCGGATCGCGTACCCGCGCGGCCGGCCTCTGGCCCCGGCTCACTCCGTACGCGCTTGACGCGGTGGAGGCGCTGCACCGCGCGGTGTTCCTCTCGGGCACCGTGCTCCCGCCGGGCCCCGGAGCCGCCGACCGTTCACTCCCCCAGGTCTCCCACCTCGATCTCGCCTCGCTCGAAGTGCGGACCTATCCGCTGCTCGCCGATCCGCTCTGCCCGCACTGCGGGCCACGGGGCACGGACGGCCCGGCGGACGACGGCTTCGGTCCGGTGAGCCGGCCGAAGCCCGCCCCGGACACCTACCGGCTGCGCCCGGCGTCCGCGTACCCGATGCCGGCCTTGGCGCTCGCCAACCCGGTCTCCGGCGTCCTCGGCGCGGGCACCTGGATCAATGTCACCTCGCCCACCACCGCGCCGGTCGCGGGCAGCGTCTTCATGCGCGGCTACGCGGGACTGACCGATGTCACCTGGAGCGGCCAGGCCAACGGCTTCGACGCCAGCCGCGATCTGGCCTATCTGGAGGGCCTGGAGCGGTACGCCGGTACCCACCGGCGCACCGGCACCACCCTGCTCACGGCGGCCTACAGCGACCTCGGCGAGGCAGCCCTCGACCCCGCGAGCTGTGGCTTCTACTCGCCCGAGACCTACCGTGACGACCCGATGGTCAGCCCCTTCGACCCCGACAGGCCCATCCCCTGGGTCTGGGGCCACTCCCTGCGCGACGAGCGGCCGGTGCTGGTTCCGGCCCGGCTCGTCCACTACAGCGCGGGCCTCGCCTCCGACAACTTCGTCTTCGAATGCTCCAACGGCTGCGCGATAGGCGGCTGTCTGGAGGAGGCGATCCTCGGCGGGCTCCTCGAACTCATCGAGCGGGACGCGTTCCTGGTCGCCTGGTACGGCGCCACCCCGCTCACCGAGATCGATCTCGGCTCGCTCGACAACCGTACGGTCCGCACCATGATCGACCGGGCCGCGCTCCAGGGCTATGACGTCCATGCCTTCGACAACCGGATCGATCTCGGCGTACCGGTCGTCACCGGCCTGGCCGTACGGCGTGACGGCGGCCCCGGCACCTTCTCCTTCGGCGCCGGTGCGAGTCTGGACCCGGCGGCGGCTCTGGAGGGGGCGCTCTCCGAGGTGCTCACGTATATCCCGCATCTGCCCCGGCAGGTGGCCGAACGCCGGGCCGAACTGGAGGCCATGGCCGAGGACTTCGGGAAGGTGCTGCATCTCAAGGACCATGCCCAGCTCTATGGGCTGCCGAGGATGGCGGAGCATGTCCGTACCTATCTGGAGCCCGCCGCGGTGCGGTCGATGACAGAGGTCTACCGCGACTGGGAGGAGCGGGAGCGGCCGCGTACGGGCGACCTGCGTGACGATGTGGCGTACTGCCGCGACGCGTTGGCCGGGGCGGGGCACGATGTCATCGTCGTCGATCAGACCACCCCGGAGCAGCACCGTATCGGGCTGCGCACGGTGGCCACGATCGTCCCCGGCCTGCTGCCGATCGACTTCGGCTGGTCGCGTCAGCGCGCACCGCGTATGCCACGACTGCGCAGCGCCGCGTTCCGGGCGGGGCTGCGCGAGCGGGAACTGACGGAGGCGGAGATCCGGCTCGTGCCGCATCCGTTCCCCTGATCAGGGGCGGTGGCCGGACACAACGGAGCGGGCGGCACTCGCGGAAGTCGCGGGTGCCGCCCGCCCGTTGTGCGGAGCGCGGAAGATCAGGCGCTGCAGGAGGTGGTGCTGGTGGTGGAGGAGCAGGTCGACGTCGAGCTGCAGCTGGTGGAGCCCGCGAGCACGACCTCGCTGGCGTCCGAGTAGTCGGAGATCTCGAAGGTCTCCGACTCCAGCTCCATGATCTCGTCGGCGAGGGAGGCGAGGAGGGTCTTGTCAGCCATGGTGACTCCTAAACGAGAAGGCAGGGCCACCGGGCTTTCCCCGGCGGTCCCTTGTCGTGCCAGGGATATTCCAGCCGACCCCACTTCCACATCGGCAGGTCTTCCACTGACCAGTTGTGTCAGCGGTCTGTTGGTCACCCGCCGTGCTCCTGCCGCAGGATGGTGCGGGTGAACCACGTACCCGTCGCGTACCCCGGTGAGAACACGCCTGTCCTGGACGGGGTGCGGCGGATTCTCCGTCCCGCGGTCGCCCTCTATCTGGACCTGCACCGCCATCCCGAGCTCTCCGGTGAGGAACGGCGCACGGCCGGCCGGCTGGGGGAGTGGCTGACGGAAGCGGGCTACGAGGTGACGGCCGGCGTCGGCGGCCATGGCGTCGTCGGCGTTCTGCGCAACGGGGACGGCCCGCGTGTGCTGATCCGCGCGGAACTGGACGCGCTGCCGGTCACGGAACGGACCGGGCTGCCCTACGCGAGCGAGGGCCCGGTCATGCACGCCTGCGGCCACGATCTGCATCTGGCCGCGGTGGCGGGCGCGGCGTCATTGCTGGCCCGCGCCAGGGACCGGTGGCGCGGGTCGGTCGTGATCGTCGGCCAGCCCGCGGAGGAGACCCTCGCGGGGGCGCGGGCGATGCTGGAGGACGGGCTGTACGAGCGTTTCGGCCGGCCGGACGTGGTCCTGGCGCAGCACTCCGCCCCACTGCCCGGCGGCATGGTCGCCCATGGGTACGGTCCGATGCTCGCCGGAAGCGTCGGCTTCGAGGCCGTCGTCCACGGCCGGGCCGGTCACGCGGGCACCCCGCAGCTGGCGGTGGATCCGCTGGTCACCGCTGCGGCGGCGGTGCTGCGGTTGCAGAGCGTGGTGTCGCGCGAATGCGCCCCGACCGAATCCGCCGTGCTGAACGTCGGGTCGTTCCACTCCGGATCCGGCGGCAATGTCATCCCCGACCGGGCGACGCTCGGCATCACCGTCCGCGCCATGTCGGAGCGCGCGCTCGACCGGATGGCGGCCTCGGTGGAGCGGATCGTACGGGCGGAGTGCGCCGCGTCCGGCTGCCCCCGCGACCCGGAGATCACGATTGTCTCTCGCTCCCCGGTGACCCATCCCGACCCCGGGGCCACGGAGCTGGTACGCGACGCCCATCTGCGGCTCTACGGCCGTGAACGGGTGGCGCTCTGGCCGCCGGCCATGGCGAGCGAGGACTTCCCGCTGTACGGGGACGCGGGGGTGTCCGTGCATGGAATGGCGGGGATTCCGCTCGCCTACTGGATGTTCGGCACGGTGGGCCCGAAGACATGGGCGCGCACCCCCGGATCGGCGGAGGA
The DNA here is from genome assembly GCF_040303865.1 of Streptomyces sp. NPDC094034. Classification (NCBI taxonomy): domain Bacteria; kingdom Bacillati; phylum Actinomycetota; class Actinomycetes; order Kitasatosporales; family Streptomycetaceae; genus Streptomyces; species Streptomyces sp. NPDC094034. The sequence continues at coordinate 144,345 of NZ_JBEOUD010000020.1, forward strand.
GAAGCTCGCGGCTCTCCCGCCCAACCACTCGCCGGAGTTCGCCCCGGACGTCCGTACCGCGCTGCCCGCCGGGATCACGGCGATGACGGCCGCGGCGCTGTGCTGGCTGAAGGGCGGCGCCGGACCCGGGGTGGAATGACGGCGGTTGGGCGAAGGCGGGGCTCGCCGGCGGTCAGCCGGCGGGCCGCTCGTCCGAGCCGATGGACTCCCGCAGTCGCGCGTTGGCCATACGCATGTGCTCGGCCATCGCCTCGTTCGCCGCGTCGGGGTCGTGCGCGCGGATGGCCTCCAGTACGGCGTCGTGCTCGCAGAGCGTGCCGCTGACGGTGCCCTCCAGATCGCTGACCCGCTCCATCCATACCTGGAGCAGTGCGCGGATGCTGTGCAGGATGTCGCTGAGCACCGAGTTGCGCGCGATGTTCGCCGTCTCCAGATGGAAGGCGATATCGGCGTCGATGAACGCCGCGGCATCGGTGCCCGCGTCCCGCATCCGCTGAAGATGGTCTTCGAGCCGCGCCACATCCTCCTCGGTGGCCCGCTCCGCCGCCAGCCGCGCCGACACGCCTTCCATGTGCGTGCGCACCTCCACCAGATCCTGGGTGCGCCGCTGGCCCAGCATCAGGCCCCAGTTGATGGCGCGCGGCAGGAACTCCGAGGTTCCCTCGCGTACATACGAGCCCGAGCCGGGGCGGATCTCGATGATGCCGAGCACATCGAGCGCCGAGAGCGCGCCGCGCACGCTGGAGCGCGCGACCCCCAGCGCCTCGGCGAGCTGGCGCTCGGCGGGCAGCCGGGTGCCGGGCTTGATGTCGCCCGCGGACAGATGGTCGAGGAGCCGCTTCGCGACCTCGCTGACCGAGGACTCACGCACCACCGGGCGCAGCAGCTGGGCGAGATCCGGTGAACCGGACGGATGCTGATCGGGCTGACTGGTCACGGTCACCAGTACACCAGATGGGTATTCCCGCTGCTCACGGGTGTCCCTAAGCACCCTCCCGGCGCGTCGCGAACGGCTTTGTCAAGAGAGATGTAGGTCACTCGAAAAGTGACCCTCGCCACATTGGTCAATTGGTGACCAATTTTCTTCCGGGGGTTACGTTGAAGACACATCAGTCGGTCGAGCGGGTGCCGCGCCCGGTTTCAGCCACGATCGCTGCCGACTGTGCCCCCAGTCCGGACAGAGCTGTCCGGCGCAGCCGAGGAGTCGCCATGGGTGCCACCGCGTTGTCGTCCGCGCCATCCGCCGTGGAGAGATCAGCGATCAAGAAGGTCTCGATCCGGCTTGTCCCCTTCGTGGCCCTGATGTTCTTCGTGAACTATCTGGACCGCACCGCCGTCTCGTTCGCGGAGCCGAACGGGATGGGGACGGATCTCGCGCTCACCGCCGCGCAGTTCGGATTCGCCTCCGGCGTCTTCTTCATCGGCTACATCGTCCTCGAAGTCCCCAGCAATATGGCGCTCCACCGCTTCGGCGCCCGCCGCTGGCTGGCCAGGATCATGGTGACCTGGGGCATCGTCTCCCTTCTCTTCACGTGGGTGCAGAACAGCGAACAGCTCTATGTCCTGCGCTTCCTGCTGGGCGTCGCCGAGGCCGGGTTCTTCCCCGGCGCGATCCTCTTCCTGAGCCAGTGGGTGCCCACCCGGCACCGTACGAAGGTGCTCGCGCTGTTCTATCTCGCGCAGCCGCTCACCACCGTCCTGGGAGCCCCGCTGGCCGGCTGGCTGATCGGCCACCACGGCCTGTTCGGTCTTGAGGGCTGGCGCGTGATGTTCCTCTTCGTCTCGATCCCCGCGATCCTGCTCGGTGTCGTCGCCTGGTTCTATCTGATCGACCGCCCCGCCGACGCTCCGTGGCTGTCCACCGCCGAGAAGGAGTGGCTGACCGGCGAACTCGCCGCGGAGAACGCCACCAAGACCGGGAGTGCGGAGCGTGGCCATGGCCGTGAGGCCCTGAAGGAGGCCTTCCGCAGCGGCCGGGTCTGGGTGCTCGCGATGGTCTACTTCGGCTTCATCTACGGCCTGTACGCGCTCGCCTTCTTCCTGCCGACGATCATCGAGGGGTTCCAGGAGAGCTTCGGTACGTCGTTCAGCGTGATGGACAAGGCGCTGATCACTGCCATTCCGTATCTGCCGGCCGCCGTCGTCCTCTTCTTCTGGTCCCGGAACGCCACCCGGCACTCCACCCGCACCTGGCATGTCGCGGGCCCGGCCGTCGTCGGTGGAATCTCCATCCCGCTCGCGCTCTACATGAACTCCCCGGCCGCGACCATCTCCGTCATCACCGTGACGGCCTGCGCGATCTTCGCCGCGCTGCCGGTCTTCTGGTCGATCCCCTCCCGCTTCCTCACCGGCGCGGCAGCGGCGGCGGGCATCGCCCTCATCAACACGGCGGGAAATATCGCGGGCTTCGCCGCCGGCTATGTCACCGGCTGGCTCAAGGACTTCAGCGGCGGCTACACCCTCTCCATGTTCGTCGTGGGCGGCTTCATGCTGCTGTCCGCCGCACTGATGGTCGCCCTCTCCCGACGCCGGCCCGCCGGCCCCTCCCACCCCACGGACCAGTCGCTTCTTGAGGTGCACTGACATGACCCGCCTGTTCAACGCTCCCGCCGCCTTCGCCGACGAGGCGCTCGAAGGCTTCGTCGCGGCCCACCGCCGCTGGGTACGGCCCGTGTCCGGCGGGGTCGTACGCAGCGCACCGACACCCCGGGGCCAGGTCGCCGTCGTGATCGGCGGCGGCTCGGGCCACTACCCGGCGTTCTCCGGTCTGGTGGGCCCCGGGCTGGCGCACGGCGCAGCGGTCGGCAATGTCTTCGCCTCGCCGTCCGCCCGGCAGATCCGCACCGTCGCGGAACACGCCCACGCCGGGGGCGGAGTGCTGCTGATGTTCGGCAACTACGCGGGCGATGTCCTGCACTTCGGGCAGGCCGCCGGGCAGTTGAACGCGGTGGGTATCGAGACCCGCTGTGTCTCCGTCACCGACGACATCTCCAGCGCGGACCGGGCCGACCAGGACAAGCGGCGGGGCATCGCCGGTGACCTCCCGGTGTTCAAGGCCGCCGCCGCGGCGGCCGAACAGGGTCGCGATCTGGCCGGGGTTCTGGCCGTCGCCCGGCACGCCAACGCCCGTACCCGCTCCTTCGGGATCGCCTTCGGCGGCTGTACGCTGCCCGGCGCCGACCACCCCCTGTTCACGGTCGACGAGGGCAGGATGGCGGTCGGCCTCGGGATCCACGGCGAGCCGGGCATCGGCGAGCGCGAGGTGCCCAGCGCCGACGGCGCCGCCGAACTGCTCGTCTCCGCGCTGCTCGACGAACTCCCCGAGGGTGTCACGAAGCCAGGGGGCGAGCGCGCCGCCGTCATCCTCAACGGGCTCGGCACCGTCAAGTACGAGGAACTCTTCGTCGTCTACCGGCGGGTGGCCCAGCTCCTGGCCGAGGCCGGTGTCGAGGTCGTCGACCCCGAGGTCGGCGAGCTGGTGACCAGCTTCGACATGGCAGGCGTCTCGCTCACCCTGTGCTGGCTGGACGAGGAGCTCGAACCGCTGTGGACCGCCGGCGCCGACACCCCGGCCTTCCGCAAGGGCGAGGTCACCGCACCCGTCGCGGGACCCGCCCAGGAGATACGGACCGACGAGCGGGGCGAGACCGTTCCCCCCGCCACCGAGGTCTCCCGTACCTCCGCCGCCACGGCCGTCGCCGCGCTGCGGGCCGTCAAGGAAACGGTGGACAGGCATGCCGAGGAGCTGGGCCGTATCGACGCCGTCGCCGGAGACGGTGACCACGGCATCGGGATGCGCCGCGGCTCCGAGGCCGCCCACGCGGCGGCCGTCCGCGCGGCCGAGGCCGGTGCCGGCGCGGGTACGGCGCTCGGCGCCGCCGCCGACGCCTGGGCGGACAGGGCAGGCGGCACCTCCGGCGCGCTGTGGGGCGTACTGCTCCACGCGGTCGGCGCCGCGCTCGGCGACACCGAAGCGCCCACCGCCGGGACCGTGGCGCACGGCGTGTCCGAGGCATCCGCCGCGGTACGCCGGCTCGGCGGCGCCGAGGTCGGTGACAAGACGATGGTGGACGTCCTCGTACCGTTCGCCGACGTCCTCGCCGCAGCCGTCGCCACCGGCGCGGCGCTCCCTGACGCCTGGCACCGCGCCGCGAGCGCCGCGGAGGACGCGGCGAAGGCCACCGCCGGTCTCGTCCCCCGTGTCGGACGGGCCAGGCCGCACGTCGAGCGATCCCTCGGGACCCCGGACGCCGGCGCCCACTCCCTTGCCCTGATCGTCCGCTCCGTGCACGGCGTACTCGCCCCGCACTGACCCCCACCCACCGAGGAGCAACACCCCATGAGCGACAAGCTGCGGATCGTCGTCGGCTCGGACGACGCCGGCTTCGACTACAAGGAAACACTGAAGAGGGACCTTCAGCGGAGCGATCTGGTCGCCAGCGTCACCGATGTCGGTGTGGACGCCGACGGACACACCGCGTACCCGACGATCGCCATCGCCGCCGCCGAACTGGTCGCGCGCGGCGAGGCCGACCGCGCGCTGCTCGTCTGCGGCACCGGCCTCGGGGTGGCGATCGCCGCCAACAAGGTCAAGGGCATCCGCGCCGTCACCGCCCATGACTCGTTCTCCGTCGAGCGCGCGGTCCTCTCCAACAACGCGCAGGTCCTCACCTTCGGCCAGCGCGTCGTCGGTCTGGAGCTGGCCCGCCGGCTGGCCGGCGAGTGGCTCACCTACCGCTTCGACGAGTCCTCCGCCTCCGCCGCCAAGGTCCAGCTGATGAACGACTACGAGACCGACGACGCGACCGCCGAAGCGACCGACGAGGAAGCCGCCGCCTGATGCCCGCCACCACCCTGCTCGGGGTGAGTCTGAAGATGTACTTCGGGCATCACGAAACCCTCAACTGGGCTCGCCGCGTCGGCGACATCGCCGCCCGGCACCCGGCCGTCACCGAGGGCCGCACCGAGCTGTTCGTCCTGCCGGCCTTCCCGGCGATCGTCCCGCTGCGCTCACTTCTCGCCGGTACGGGCGTCCGCGTCGGCGCGCAGGATCTCGCCACCGACGACCGGGGCCCCTACACCGGAGAGGTCTCCGGTCCGTATCTCAAGGAGATCGGCTGCTCCTACGCGGAGGTCGGCCACGCCGAACGGCGCCGGCTCTTCGGCGAAGGGGACACCGTCGTCGCGGCCAAGACCGCCGCCGCCCTGCGTAACCGCCTCACCCCCGTGCTCTGCGTCGGCGAACTGGACCCGGCTGGCCCCGCAGAGGCGGCCGACCGTACCGTCGCCGAGCTGGCCCGGATCCTGGACACGGCCCAGCACGACGGCGGCGACGCCGGTGAGGTCGTCGTCGCCTATGAACCGCAGTGGGCGATCGGCGCACCGAGCCCCGCCTCCCCGGAACACATCACCACCGTCTGCGCGGCCCTGACCTCCTGGCTGGCGGCGCGCCCCGGGTACGCGGGCAGCCGGGTGATCTACGGCGGAAGCGCCGGTCCCGGACTCCTCGGCAGGCTCGGAGAAGGCGTCGACGGACTGTTCCTGGGGCGTTTCGCTCACGATCCGGACGCCGTCGAGCGGATCCTCGACGAGATGAGCGACCGCACGGCGAAGGCGGGTGGCTGATGGCGTACGGACTCAGCACCTACGCGTACTTCTGGCGTCTGTCGTCCCGCGCGCCGAAACCCCTCACCGTCGAGCGGATGCTCGTCAACACGCGTGAACTGGGCGGCGATGTCTTCCAGATCTGCGACTACCCGCTGATCGAGACCTTCGACGCCGCCCGGCTCGCCGACATCCGCGCCACCGCCGAGGACCTGGGCATCACCCTGGAACTGGGCACCCGCGGTATCGGGCGGGACCATCTCGCGCGCTATCTCGAACTGGCGGGCACGCTGGACGTCACGCTCGTCCGCTCGATGATGAACACCGCCGATCACCGGCCGGACACCGCCGAGGCGACCGCGCTGCTGCGCGCGAGCGTCCCCGCCTACGCCGACCGGGGCGTCACGCTCGGCCTGGAGACCTACGAGCAGGTCTCCACCGACGACCTCCTCACCGTCATCCGCGCGGTCGACGATCCTCACCTGGGGGTCGTGCTCGATCCGGGCAACTGCGTGGCGCGGCTGGAACACCCCCGGGACGTCGTCGAGGCGACGGCTCCCCATGTCGTCAACATCCATGTCAAGGACTTCGCCTTCACCCGGCGGGACGGCTGGGTCGGCTTCACCTACGCGGGCTGTCCGCTGGGTGAGGGACAGCTCGACCACGCCCATATGACCGCGACCGTACGGCCCGATCAGCGCGGGATCAATCAGATCGTGGAGCACTGGCTTCCGTGGCAGGACGACGGATTCGAGACCACCGCCCGGATCGAGGACCGGTGGACCCGGCACTGCATCAGCACACTTCAGAGGAGCGAGTAATGGCCATCGAGAACAAGACCGTCGCCGTCATCGGTGCCGCCGGAAAGATGGGCAGGCGCGTCTCCGACAACCTCGTCAAGAGCGACTTCCGGGTGCTGTTCGCCGAGAACTCCCCCCAGGGCCAGGAACTGATCCGGAGCCTCGGCCGTGAACTGACCGAGTCCGCCGAGGCCGCCGCACAGGCGGACGTGCTCATCCTGGCCGTGCCGGACGTCGTGCTCGGCGTCGTCTCCGAGCAGCTCGTCCCGCTGATGAGGCCCGGCTCCGTGCTGCTCACCCTCGACCCGGCCGCCGCCTACGCGGGTCTGCTCACCCGCCGCGACGATGTGCACAACGCCGTCGCCCACCCCTGCCATCCGTCCGTTTTCCTGGAGCGCACCACCAAGGAGGAGTACGCGGACACCTTCGGCGGAATCGCCGCGCCGCAGGAGGTCGTCGCCTCCTTCGAGGGCCCCGACCCGGGCGTCCAGGAGCTGGCCGAGTCCGTGATCCGCACCATGTACGCCCCGGTGGTCGATGTGCACTGGGTGACGGTCAAGCAGCTCGCCGTCCTGGAGCCGACCCTGGTCGAGACCATCGCCTGCATGGTCGGGGCGCTGCTCACCGAGGCTCTGCACGAGACCGTCCACACCGTCGGCGTTCCCGAGAAGGCCGCCCGCGCGATGCTCCTCGGCCACACCCAGGTGGCGCTGGCCAACACCCTCAAGGGCGACAACCCGTTCTCCGACGCCTGTCTGATCGCCATGGACTACGGCCGCGAGTCGATCGTGAAGGACGACTGGAAGAAGGTCTTCGAGGACGACGAGCTGGACAAGGTCATCACACGCATGCTGCGGATCAAGGAGATCAAGCGCTGACGACGTCCGCCACCGCTCGGACGGCCTCCCCGGCGCACCCGCCGGGGAGGCCGTCCGTATATACGGGACAGCACATACCAGGCTCAGCACATGGGGGGCTCAGCGTCCTAGGTGTATTGATCCGCAGCGTTGTTTACGCGGCTGATCGGGGGCTGGCCTGCGAGTGCGGTGTGGCTGCGGTGGTGGTTGTAGGTGTGGAGG